>DATBEF010000008.1:0-25431 GCA_036269625.1 Bryobacteraceae bacterium
CCTTTTCTCGCTTGACGGCCGATTCATTCGCGATATCACGTTGCCGGGCCTCGGTACCGCCTCCTGGTCGGACGCCGAACAGAAGGCCACCGAATTGTTCTACAGCTTCGCCACCTTCATTTCGCCGCCATCGGTCTATCGCCTCGATCTGAACACCGGGCAAAGCGAATTGATTCACACAAGCAAACTCAGTTTCGATCCCGCCCGCTATGTCACCGAACAGGTCTTCTACCGCAGCAAAGACGGCACGCGCGTGCCCATGTTCCTGGTACACCGCCGCGGCATCGAGCGCAACGGCCGAAATCCAGTACTCCTTTATGGATACGGCGGTTTCAATATCGCGTTAACTCCCTGGTTCAGCTCTTCTCATATTGCATGGATGGACATGGGCGGAATCTTCGCCGTTGCCAATCTCCGTGGTGGATCTGAATACGGCGAGGCCTGGCATCTAGCTGGGTCGAAACTGAATAAACAGAATGTTTTCGACGACTTCATCGCCGCCGCGGAGTGGCTCATCTCGAATCAGTACACGTCTTCCTCTAAGCTCGCCATTGAAGGCGAAAGCAATGGTGGATTGCTGATGGGCGCGGTCGTGAATCAACGGCCGGACCTCTTCGGCGCCGTGCTTGCCGGTGTCGGCGTTATGGACATGCTGCGCTACAACAAATTCACGGCCGGTGTTGGTTGGGTGGGCGACTACGGTTCTCCCGAAAATCAAGAGGAGTTCCGCGCTCTACTGGCCTATTCGCCGCTGCATAATATTCGCGCCGGCGTGCGTTATCCCGCCGTGCTTGTCACTACCGCCGATCATGACGACCGCGTGGTTCCCGGCCATAGCTTCAAGTACACCGCCACCCTGCAAGCTGCGCAGGCAGGCCCCGCTCCGATCCTGATCCGCGTGGAAACCCGAGCGGGACACGGCGGAGGAAAACCGCGTTTGAAGGTCATCAACCTCACTACCGATCAGTACGCCTTTGTTCTTCGCAGTCTTAATATCTCTTTACCAAAGTCGTTCTAAATACGGCAGTTCTTAATTTCTCTTGACAATAAACCGGCCATTTCCGGGTAACTGCCGCGCCGCCATAGTTACCTTCTTAAGTGCATTCGCAAAAAAGCGGATGACTAGGAGAAGAGAAGAAATGAAACGAATCTACTTAGCCGCCGCTGCTGGCTTACTGGCACTGCTTTCCATGTCGCCAGCGGCGTTGCGTGCAGCCACGATCGATACGCCTATCACATTCACAGTGAATGAACCGGTATCTATAGAAAACACGGTTCTCGTACCCGGAACTTATCTGGTCAAGCCCGTCGATGGTCAGTCCAGCGCCGTTATGATTTTCGATCAGAGCAAAAAGCACTTAATAGAAACCTGCCTATTTACTAACGTTGTCCGGCGCCCCGGTTCGGATGCCAGCGGGTTCAGCCTGTATGAAACTGCTCCAGGAAGCGTGCCTGCTTTGCGCGACATCTTTGCCAAAGGCGAGGATCTCGGCATCGAATTCTCGGCCCCCCGCTAGTGTAGAGCGACCGTGATGATGCCGGGCTCGCCACTTTGAGTCGCAAGGGATGACGGCTGACTAACTAAGACGCTTCATCTCACAACGTATCTCGTCGGCAGTTAGTCCATCTTCACGGTCGTATTTCACATAATTGCGGTCATGATAGGCAAGGATCGCGAGCAACTCCGAGCCATACCCTTTGCGCACCGCCTCTCGATCCACTGACCGTTCTTCCCAGCTCATCATCCAGGGAAACGACCAATAAAGCCAGTCGAAGGCCGGTGTCATCCAGGCGCGCCGCCAATCGCGTTCCACGTGGCAAAGTTCATGCGCCAGGCAGCCCACAAGTTCTCGCCGGCTCATCTGTTTCAAATCGACGGGATCGATCCATACCGAAGCAACTCTGTTCGCCCGGTCGAAGTGCATTTCTGCGATACCAGTCTCAGACGCCGCTAAGGAAATCTCAAAACGGATTTCCTGAATTTTGGGGAACGATTCCCGCACTAGTTCACGAATAGCGGCCTCAACCTCCATCGATCCAGTAGCCACCAGGATCAGTATGACTTGTATTAGGATGACCTTTTACCAGCATGACTCGCCGCCGTGTCCTACAATCGTTCGCAACTGCGCTAACCGCCGCCGCAGCCGATGTTCCCGCAAACCAAAACATACGCTGGGCGCTTAGCCTTGCGCTTTGGCGCTACTTCCCGCCCGTCCCGTTCACCGACATCCTCGATGTCATGAAGGATACCGGCTTCATTGGCATTCGCATGGTCAGTTTTCCGGCCTCGCTCGAACAATACAAGCTCACATTACCCGATCTTCAGCGTGAGCTTTCGAAGCGCGGGCTCTACGTGGCCACCATCTCATTTGGCGGCCCTTCGCACGACCCATCCCAGCGCGAGAAAGTGCTCTCCGACGCCCGTGCCGCTATGGAGTTCCTGAAACAGATGGGCGCCAACCGCCTCACGGTCTTCCCACCCTCCCCTAAGGGCCTCTCTCCCGAAGAGCGCACCCAAGCCCTTGCCATCACCTGTGAAACCTTCAACAAAATAGGCGCCCTAGCCAATGAAATGGGCTTCGCCGCGGGCGTCCACAACCACCTGAACTCCCTGGTTGAAAAGCCGGAGGAAATCGATCGCTGTATGGCTCTCACTGATCCCGATCTTTTTCACTTCTGTCCCGACACTGCCCACATTCTTCTCGGAGGCGGTGATCCCGTCGAGAAATTTAGGAGATACAAAAGCCGGATCGTATTCGCCGACTATAAGGACGCCCGTTGGACCACTCCCGGAACCGACCTCCAGTTCGCCAACGGCCGCACCTTGCCGAAAGACTCCGCCGATGCCCGCTTCTTCTCGAGCATCTACGATCTCGGCATGGGCGATGTGAATTTTCCCGCGCTGCACCGCATCTTAAAAAGCATGGAGTACAAGGGATGGCTCTGCGTCGACCTCGACCGGGCGCGCCACGGCCCGCGAGCGAGTTATGAAGCCTGCGGCAAGTACATCATAGATCGCTTGCAGCCGATCTATATCTAAATAGATCGCTTGCAGCCGATCTACGTTTAAGCTCAATCGCCTTCAGGCGATCTATGTGTGAATGGGAAAGCAGACCGACAGCGCAGTGCCTTTGCCGGGTTCGCTTTTCAGGTCGAACACACCGCCCAGGCGCTCCGTTCTTTCCCGCATCCCAACCAGCCCAAAGTGCTCGGATTCTCGTGAAGCTACTTCGTGTGGATGAAAGCCGCACCCGTCATCCAGAATGCGCAGCTGAATGTTCCGTTCTTCAAAACAGATCTTCAACATCACTTGATGAGGGTGCGCGTGCCGCACCGCATTGTGTACAGCTTCGCGGGCAACCATAACCAGATCGTGTTCCATCAGAGGATCCAGAGCTAGCGGTTTGCCAAAGCTTTCAAATCCTACCGGTATCCCCGAGCCCTGGCTGGCCTGCCGTGTCACTGATTCCAACAGATTTCGCACATCGTTGCCGTCAGCGCCTCGCTGCCGCAGGTTCCAAACCGCTCTGCGCGATTCATCGGCCAGAGCTCTTACCTGCAGACGCGCGCAGTCCAGCAACTCATCCCGGCCGCCTTGTTGTTCCTTACGCATCGAGGCCATTGCCTCCAACAGGGCCGAGGTACTCGTACATCCCTGTATCAGCGTGTCGTGCATCTCGCGCGCCAATCGATTGCGCTCCGCCAGCACGGCTTCGAACTGAGCATGGACCTGTTGCATTCTGATTTTGTATGCTCCCCAAACCAGCGAGGTCAGCGCCGCGGCACACAGAAGAAAAAACCACCGTGTCTGATAGACGTGAGGATTCCAATTTAATGCCAGTTCCGTCTCCGCTACAGTCTGCGGTTGGTCCATATCGAACGCCAGCAGACGGAATCGATAATGGCCGGGTGGAACATTCGCGTAAACTACGCGCCGGGCAGGTGTCTCCGTCCAACCAGGATCGAACCCTTCCAATTGATACCGGAATCGAACTCGATCCTGTGATCGAAGTTGGATAGCGCTATATTGAACTTCCAGCTTTCCCGGGCCCGGCGGGATTTCGACGGAACCCTCGGTGCGGACTTCTCGCCCATCCGCCAGAACGTGGTAAATGACGGGCGGAGGCGCGGACATCGGCGCTTCCGGATCAGGGCCAATGCGAACCGGCCCGGCTGTGCTGGGAAACCAGACGTCGCCTTTGGATGTGATGCATCCGGCAGGCTGCACTCCTCCATACATCTGCGTGGTCTCCAGCCCGTCGGAGGTCCCGTAGAGCTTGACGGCGGGCCGATATGTGGGATCGCTCTGCTGTTTCTCCAGATCTTCGCGGCGGATGGATGAGATCCCGTTAGGCCCGCTCAACCAGAGCGCACCACGCCGGTCCTCAAGGATCTGATAGATACTGTTACTGGCCAGACCCTGAGAGGTCGTGTAAGAAGTCAGGTTTCCATTCTTCCAACGAAAAAGCCCGCTGCTTCGCGTGCCCAACCAGATGGCGCCCGATGGATCTTCATGAATAGTCCAGACCTTCTCCGATTCCAGGCGAGCGATGGGTGGCTCAGGTTTAAAATCGTCGGCGCGCAAGCGCGTAAGTCCCCGATCCTTTCCGATCCATATGTTGCCGCCGATATCTACCATCAGAGCGCGCACACTTTCATGAAGCTCGAAATACTTGGTCTCTTTGGGAGTCAATCTGTAGTAGCCTCCGTCGGTGCCGATCCAAATGCCTCCATCGTGATCTTCGGCAAACGCGCGAATGTAGGGTTGTATGCCCGGCACTTGCCTTGGCACTCCTCGATCGACGCGGTACGCACCCAGGCCCTCGGTTCCCAGCCAGAGTCTTCCCTCGGCATCTCTGAAAACAGTTCTAATGCGCGCACCCGCTAACGGTGGCGGGAATTTCGGGACCTCCACGCGTCCTCCTACTAAACGAAACAAGTGTGAACTGCCAATCCAGAGGGCGTCGTCACGATCGCGGTAGATGGTTCCAAAGTCAGCGTCCGCAAAATCCGGTAGGCGAAACGTGCTTACGGCTGTCTTGTTGAGCCGTACCAGGCCAGTCTGTGTACCGATCCAGATGCTTTGTCCCGCTCCCAGAAAACTGCTCAGCACTGTGTTGCTCGGCAGCGTTGAGTGCGGTGCGATGCTCAGCAACTTACCGTTCTGATATCGCAGCAAACCTTCGCCAATGGTGCCGATCCACAGACTTCCGTCGTCTGCTTCGAGCAGCGTGCGCACCGTACTGTGGACGTCTCCGACCTGCAGAAAACGCGGTGGTCCGCTCCCTGCCGAAGCCTTTGCCAGCCCGCTCACGGTGCCCACCCAAACCGTTCCATCGTGTGTCTGGATTATGGATTTGACGTTGTCGGTTAACCCTCCAGGGAGCGCCATCTCCATCGTATTCTCAGTTGTATTCTGCTTAGTCTTCACAAACAAATGGAATCCACCGAACCAAAGGCGCTGCTGCCGGTCCTCATAGATTGCGTGAATGGATGTTGCAGGCACGGCGCCCCTTCCATCCATGCGCTCCATTGTTTGGGCGCGAATACGGAACAGCCCATCATCCGTTCCAACCCAGATGTCCCCGCGATGATCCTCCGTCAGCGCCCGAATGTACCCGTTCGTCAGTCCTTCTCCTTTCGACCACGCGCGAAAGACGCCATGCGCATAATGGATCAGCCCGCCGCCTTCCGTTCCAATCCACAGCGCCCCGTCCCTCGATGCGAGAAGGCAAAAGACGCTGTTCTCGCGGAAAGCCTTGGTGTTGTCTCGATTGAACGCAACAAACTGCGCGCCGTCAAATCGAACCAGGCCGCCCGATGTGCCGATCCAAAGAAAACGGTCGACGGTTTGTGCCAGCGCCTGCACCGTTTCCTCCGGCAAGCCGTCCTCAGCGTGCCAGACTCGCCGGGCATACCCATCCAGAGGCGCGGATAGAGGGATTGCTCCGGCCGCGGCAACACTTGTAAGGACGGCGCCTACAACAAAACAAATGTTTCCCCGCACGTTTCGTTTCTTCTTGCGCTCATTGTATGCTGTTTCGCGCCAGTTCCCAGAAAGGCACAACAGCTTCTAGCGCAAGCAATCAGCGCTCAGCTCTCAGCTCTCAGCAATCAGTCTTCGAAGATTCGGCAGCCAGCGCAAAAGCTCATCGCTGAACGCTGATCGCTGAAGGCTGCTCGAAGCTGCTCTATAGCGTCGGCGTAATCTGCACACTAAATGGATAGCCAAGTAGCGAAACGGGGCGCCCGGAAGCCCGATTCACAATCTGGAATATGCCTTTGCCTAAGGAATGTACATCCCATTCCTGGGCTTGCGCACCATCCGGAGGCGCGGCGAAGGTCTCATTCGAATTGCTCCCATCAAGCACCAGAGCCTGCCCATTAGAATCGGCGCTCCGGATCTGAAAGTAACCGTCCCCACTGCTTTGAATAATCCATTCTTCGGGCGCGCTGGTTGCCGGACTATCCGGAAGGAGCCAAAGCCCGCGTGTCGATCCACCAAATCCCGGCAAGAGAGCGAGAACTGGACCAAAGGACGTCACGAATTTGTATTTCAATGTTGGGTCCAACTTATTACCCACGGCATCGAGTCCCGTAAGCAATTCTGAATAGCTGGGATCGTTTTGATTTGAACTGCCGCTACCGTCGGCATTGTTGAAGAGAGTTAAGCCATTCCAAATATAAATAGACTGCGGAGGCCAGCCGCCATTGAAGTAATAAGGGCCTCCATATGCGAGAATATTCACCCCAGCCGCATCCCAATATTCCACTCCCATCCCCAACTGATTCGGCAGCGCTTTAACCACACTCTGCAGATCAAGCAGAAATTGCCGTTGATTTGCCACGGAAGGGGTATACCAAGGATCGTTGGCATCAAATCCGTTCTCGTAGTGTTCGCCCGTCTCGATGAGGAAGATCGGCTTCGCCAGATTGTTTGCAGCGTTCACCAGCACATCCTGCTCCACCGGCTTGTTATAGGGATTTGCCATTGCTGCCTGTGCATCTGTCAAAGGACCGTGATAAATGGGATAGTAACTCTGGCAAATCGCGTCATACGGAATCCCGTTCTGGTTCACAAGCGTGAAGAAAGCAGTAAGATCCCACGCCGGTGTTATATGGATGCACGTGAGCGGGGCAGGGATGGGAGCGCCCAGTGCTGTATCGCTTGCCGCATCCTGCACCGCTTGCATGCCGCTCTTCTGCAGCGCAGCGAAGCTGCCGAACTGTGCCCCGGTTGGACTTCCCAGCGCGCCTAAAAATCCCGTGTCCACCTCATTGCCGATGGCAACTAAGTCCGGAATGACTCCGGCACTTCGATAGCGCTCAATTTCGGTCTTGACGTAGGTATAAAGGTCGGTCTGGAGTTCCTGCAAGTTATCTGAGGCCCAAGCCGGAGGTATGCTCCGCGAGCTTCCTCCGTCGAACAAAAGCGATAGTTCGATACTCATCCCTAAATTCCTTGCTCTTTTGGCCAGATCCACATCCTGCGCTTCGGTTTCGGAATAGCAAGCGTTCCCGGAGCAGCCCGCAGAGCTTGGATCAACGTAGGGCGGAGCCGACGACGGCCGCAGACGAACCATATTGATGCCGTGATCCTTAAACATGCTCAAAACGTCCGCGGCTTGGCCGTTATCTTTCCACCATGGCGTATTCTGCGAAACCCGCAGCGCTTCCTGCTTCTCCAACAGCGCATTGTCGATGCCTCGAAAGTAGGCGGGGCGCAGCAGCCATAGCTCACTCTGATTTTGCTGCCCGTTCGCAGGCGATGCTACTAATGGCGCGCCTTCCGAGGTTGATTCTCCTTGAACGTTCAGAAAACGGCCGTTCGCGCTATTCCGAATTGCGTAGTAACCGTTCGCCGCTGGCACTAACTGCCAGTTATCGGCGAAGCCTCCGCATCCACTCAAAACAAGGCTCTGAGACCGGTCTGAACCCAGACATAAACCCGAAGCAGCACTCCTGATCTCCCAACTATTCGCAGCGAAACGGGCGAACGCCCAGCGCTGGGCCGAGTTAGTGAAACTCCGCGTTTGCTGGCTGACGCCGTTTCCCGCAGCGGGCGGCGAGCTGGCCTGGAGACCGCTGTGTTGGTTGATCAGGTAATAGATTTCGCCATTGTTCGGGCTCACGTCTACCGGTTCGGGAGGTTGCTGTGCTCCCGCCGATTCTGAAATCAATGCGAAGGCGGCAAGGACGGTCACCGCGCCTGCAAACTTTTGAAAGGAAAAACGTTCCATGGTCGACTTGGGTCCTCGGTCCGATCGAACGCCAGTATAGAAGCCTGTTGCAACCGAAGCATCCTACCGAAGTAGGACCACCACCGACCACCGAATGACCGTTTGTTGCCCAATCCTACTTTTGTCTGATTTACAAACCCACAATTTGGCCCAGAATCTGACCAAGCTATCTGGGAGCGCTACGTGGTCGGCAACTTGAATCGCGCGTCCAGCTTTGGGAGGCTCCATGCAGAGATCACTTGGCAAATTAGGCCGTGAGTGCCTGTTTTTGCTGCTGATATTTGGCTCCACGTCCGGTCCGGCCTTGGCGCAAAACGCGAACACGGGGGAGCTAAAAGGTACCGTGACGGATTCTTCGGGCGCGGTTGTGCCGGAAGCGACGGTTTCCATCCGGAACGTGCAAACCGGCGTTGTCACTGTCAGGATGACCAATCAGTCCGGCCTATACGACGTCCCGTTTCTGGAGCCAGGCAACTACTCGATTACATTTTCGAAACAGGGCTTTCGCAGTATTGTCCGCGAAGGCGTTGTTCTGCAGATCGGAACACAGGAGATTAGCGCCCAGCTCGAAGTCGGGGCCGCCACGCAGGAAATCGTAGTGAATGCCGCCGCGCCCCTCGTTGAAACGGAAACCAGCGGACAGCATACCGAACTAACTACTCGCGCCATTGACGCCGCGCCAATTGTTGGCACCGACTGGCGCAATGAGATGATCCAACTGATCCCTGGCGTGAATACCGGCGGCGGAGCAGGCCAAGCTACCGGCCAATCGGTCGGAGTTAACGGTACGCAGGGATACAACATTAACTTTTTGCTCGACGGGTCGTCTGCCACCTCTTCGCGCGACTATAACGGCAGCAACAACTTTACGCCGATCGATGCCCTTGCCGAAGTAAGCATCAACTCGGGCAACGCGCCCGCGGAGTACGGCAACGGCCTCACTTCCGTCAATGCAATTACCAAGAGCGGCACAAACCAATGGCACGGCAGCGCGTTCGAATTCGTTCAGAACACGGCGCTCAACGCCAGGGGCTTCTATAACACGAAGGGGCAGAAATCGATAGAGCACTGGAACGAGTACGGCGGTACCGTGGGCGGCCCAATCATAAAAAATAAGCTGTTCTTCTTTTTCGCTTATCAGCGCAATCCCTCGTCCACTCCAACTTCCGGGCTCTATACCTTTCCGACGGCGGCCATGGAAGCGGGGAACTTTTACGGGACACGCGGGGCCACAGGCTCGGCCTTTAGTCCCTCGGGCACGCTGCTTGGAAGCTACGACCCCGTGGCCTTGAAGCTTCAAAGCTATTTCCCAAGTTCAAGCGCTCCGGGATGGGTCGCGGGATGCCCCGGTCCAGCAAGTCCATCGGCAAGCACCCCACAAACCTGCCCCACCACTAACAACTACGTCTTTAATGGAACCAGCCCGAATCTAAACACTTGGTACACAGGCAAGATTGACTACAATCTTTCCGATAAACAAAAACTATCTTTCAGTTTTAATTACCTTCCGGCTTTCGTGACTTATGTGCCTCCGGACCCTCTCTATCCCAACGACGCCTCGGCGATATCCCAGGCGCATAACTACAATCTCTCCGGCCAGCTCTCGGACGTCTATACAATTAGCCCGACCGTAGTGAACGAGTTTCGTTTTGGCGCCGTGCGCGAACTCGATTCTTACCATCCACCCTCGCTTAATAAGAACGATCCAACCACGCTCGGCCTTGAGCCGGCCTACGGCACTAATGCTCCCGCCAATGTTTTTCCAAAAGTTACGATTGACAGCGGAGCAGGCGTCGGTGGCATGGGTTTAGGCGCGGGAAACGGACAAAACGGTAATATCGACGCCGTTCTAGGCACCGGAACTTATAACACCTCCGATATCCTAACGCTGGTTCGAGGTAGGCACACTATCAAGGTCGGCGGCGAGTACGACAAGAATTACCAGAACTATACGAGCTGGGGCGATATCACGTCCGGTAATTTCGAGTTCAACGGAGGCGTTACCGGAGTCCCATACGCCGATTTCCTTTCCGGAGACGTCTACGGATGGTACGTCTCTGAGTCCGATGCAACCAGCGCTCACATGTGGAACTCGGCGTTGTTCGCCAGCGACGATTTCAAGGTCTCGCCCCACCTGACGTTAAATATGGGCTTGCGCTGGCAGATTCAGTCCGGCTGGGGCGTGAATCACAATTTGTTCGGCGATTACGATCCCAATCTGCCTAATCCCGCGGATGGCGGCAAGTACAGCGGGGCCATCCTCTTTGGCGGGCAGACCGACAAGGCCTTTGGGGGTCCACTCACGACCATTCAAAACGCCGATTACAAAGAGTTCGCGCCCAGAGTCGGTCTCGCCTGGTCACCTCGCGACAAGTGGTCTGTCCGCGCGAGCTATGGCATCTTTGACGCGCCTCGTGATGCCGAAAACTACACCGATGGCGCGCTCGGCCTCGGCTTCGACCCGCACAACGTCGGGAACGGAGGATATGTCAACGGCAGCTATGCATTCAAACTGGCCGTAGGACCACCGCCCGGCACAGTCGTCTTTCCCACCCTTCAGACCCTTTCATCCACTATCTCTAACTTTAGTTCGGTCGAATATTATCCGCGGAATATGCCCACTGACTATGTGCAGAATTTCCTGATCAGTATTCAGCACGAGTTCGTTGGCGGCATTCTTCTGGACACCAGCTACGTTTATACACGCGGCACTAACCTGAACTTTTCAACCAATATCAACCAGGCCCCTGCAAGCAAATTAGGATGCACCGGTTATAACTGCGGGAATCCCAACCCAATATTCACCGCGATTAATGCCCAAATTTACGATGGATGGTCGAATTACAACGCGCTGCAAGTGCGCCTTCAAAAAAGGATGTCCTACGGTTTGAACTTCCAGGTGAATTACGCCCGGTCGAGATCGCTCGATACGGGAACGGGCAACGGTCATGGATCGGGCGTCGACATCTATCAAAACGCCTACAGCCCCGGCGCAAACTACGGTTTGTCTAACTTCAATGCGGCGAATACCCTGTCCGGTCAAGTTGTCTACGAGCTGCCCTTCGGCAATGGACGTCAATTTGCACTTCACGGCCTGCTCGATCAGATCGCCGGCGGCTGGCGCGTCTCCAGTGTCTTCCAATGGCATAGCGGCATTCCGTTCACCCCAGTGATTCAAGGTTCGGTTGCTCAAGGTATTGATCCTGGTCTGGACCCGGCACTTGGCACCGGCACCACTCTGTTTCCCCAGCTGGTCGGCAACCCCAGCGTGTCGAACCCTACGCTCAACCACTGGTTCAACCCCGCGGCCTACGCAGACCCCGCGCCCGGAACTTTTGGCAATAGTGGCCGAAACACACTCATCGGGCCCGGTTTCGCCAACCTGGATATCAGCATCGCGAAGGAGTTTCGGCTTCACTTCGAAGGTGTGCGGCTCCAGATTCGCGCTGACGCCTATGATGCGCTCAACCATATTAACTTCAATAACCCGGATGCGAACGTCGGATACACGTGCACAAACGCCACCTCGTTTTGTGGCGCCGGCAATGGCGTACTCGCCGATGCCACCGTCGGCTCAATCACCAGTCCGGCTGGCTACAACAGCAACAGACGCATCATACAAATCGGCGCTCACCTAACATTCTGAGGCTGTCTCGCAGCTCATCATCGCGAAGGATCTATAGGACGTTTCGCTCCAAATATCATGCTGTGATAAGGAGAGAGCGCAACGATCATGGAATATTCACAACCCGGTAAGCCTCGCGAATCCGCCGTCAGTTTGCTGGTTATACTTTTCCTGATTGTTGCAAACGTAACCGCCGCCGCACAAACTGCGGCTACACGCATCGCGGAGATTCACGACCATCTCCAGAAGGCGGCGGAGTACCTCAAAAGCAACGATTCGAACTCGGCGGTTAAGGAACTCGATGCCGTCCTGGCAATCGATCCCAAAAACGCCGAAGCATATGCCAATTTGGGCGTAATTGCGTTCTTTCAACGCGATTATCGCAATGCCTCGCAATATCTGCACAAAGCGCTCGCGATTGCGCCTTCCCTCGTTAAAACGCAAGCTCTCCTGGGACTTTGCGAAAGGAGATTGGGAGAGCCCTCGGCACAGGCGTTACTCGAGAAGTCGTTTCCCGCGCTCAAAGACAAACCGCTCAAAATCCAGGTGGGCATGGAACTGGCTGGAATCTACCAGCGGCGGGATGAACTCGACCGCGCCGCTTGCGTGATGCGGTCGCTTGTCGACCTTGACCCTGAAAACATCGAAATCTTATACCGGGCGCAGCGGCTGTATTTCGAACTGGCCGACGACACTCTGAATAAACTGGCAATACTTGCGCCTCGCTCAGCCCTCATGCAGCAAGTGATCGCCGAGCGCCTGGTCAATGACGGGGACCTCAAGACTGCAACCGAGCATTACCGACGGGCTCTGGAGATCAACCCGGTTCTGTCGGGCGTCCACTATGAATTGGCCGAGGCCATCTTCGAGTCGTCGCCCAATGACGCACAAGCGCAGGCCGAAGCGAAAAAAGAATTGCAAACTGCCGTAAAACTCGATGGTGACAGCGCTAAAACGGAATGTGTATTTGCGCGAATTGATTTGAAGCACTCCGATATGGATGGCGCCTACGCTCACTACAGCAGAGCTCTCGCCCTGGATCCGGGCGAGGCAGAAGCTCAAATCGGCCTTGGCCGTCTGCTGGCAACAATGAAGAAGCCCCAGGAAGCGTCGAAGTACTTACGCATGGCAGTCCAATCGGACCCGCTCAACGGCGAAGCACACTATCGCCTGGCAGTCGTTTGTAAGACGCTTGAACTGAAAGATGAGGCTGCCAAAGAATTTCGGCTCTTTCGGGAAGTTAAGCAGACGAAGAAGGATGTGGGGGAACTGTATAGACAGATGAATAGGAAACCCGCGGAGCAGGAGGATACAATCCCCGACGCTGAACCATGAGCACGTAGCCTTCAGCAATCAGCTGAAAGCTAAAAGCTGATCGCTGAAGGCTGATCGCTGCCCAAGAATCTATAGATGCTCAAGCCCGCGATGCAGCGCCGCCACCACCGCCTGGGTTCTATCGCTCACTCCTAGCCGCAGCAAGATGACGCTTACGTGGCACTTTACCGTCGCCTCGGTAATCTGCAACGCACTGGCAATCTGTTTGTTCGTTTTTCCATGCGCCATCAATGAGAGTACTTCACGCTCGCGCGGACTTAGATCGGAATTTGGCGTTCGGTCTGCCAGGCTGCGCGCAATGGCCGAAGGTATATACCGAAGGCCTGCCTTTACTTTGCGCAATGCGTCCACCAGCGTGTCATGGGACATGCCCTTGATGAGATAGCCCAGGGCTCCGGCGGCAATCGCCTGGTGTATGTCATCGTCGCCTTCGTATGTCGTTAGCACAATGCAGCGCGCATGTGAATCCAGTTTCCGGATCGCGTGAAGCGCGTCAAGGCCGCTCATGCGAGGCAGCCGGAGGTCCATCAGCGTGATATCCGGCCGGTGCTTTTGAAACATCTCGACTGCTTCTTCCCCGGTTCCGGCGTGCGCGCATACTTCCATATCATTTTGCGCATTGATAATTCCGGCAATTCCCAGGCGCATGATCGGATGATCATCCACCACCAGCACCGTCATTTTCTCGCGCGTCAACATCGCAATTACTGCCGCCGCACCGAGATGACGTACCAGGTGGTAACCGGATCGCCCAGCGGAAGAACCCATCCTGCGGAGGTGTTCTTTGCCACGATTTCATTGCCAATCCGGCATCCTGCTCCGTTCAAAGCCGATGCTGTAACGGCCAGTGCTCCTTGTAAGTTCCTTAGCGTGATTGTGCCGGTCACTGGCTCAATGAGAGACGGAGGGCCGCCCCGGTTTGCCAGTATTGTATGCGCGTCGTTCCATTTCATACCGGTGTTGGCCACGCGTGATCCCGCCGTAAGCAGCAGCTTATCCGATTCGGGGATCGCCTTCAAATCCATCGACACCAGCACGACGGTTCCAAACCAGTTCTCGATATCCGCCGAGAGGTTCTTCAAAACCTTCGGATTGCTCTTCAGAAATCCGATAAGCGCCTGAGTCCTGTCCGTCTCCACAGTGATTACGCCCTGTTCGGGCGGTTTCGTATACCAGGACAGTTCACCCGTATCGGAAACAATCGCATTCGGCGATTCCGTTGCGGCAACGTTTGCTGTAGGAGGTCCGTCAAGTGACCGAATTCTAACCTCGTGTTCAAGCGGCGCCGCAAGCGGGAATCCGGGCGTGAAGTAGGGCTGTTCTGAAGAGGGAAGGCGCCGGCTATCGATCACCTGCTCTCGCGAGTAAGTCCTTGCCACGATTTGTCGCGCTGGGCGCACATCCTGACGCCGGAACGTAAGGGCGCCGGCCGCGAATTCCGTCATCCGGACCGGATCGAGCGAGATGTCGAAAGGATCTCCCACATAGGGCTTCCAGTCGGCTGAAAGTTTCGGCTCGAAAGTGTAAGTGATAATCGCGTCCCAGTCTTGAAAGCCTCCGTAGGCCGAAATGGCCGGAATACCCTCGCTGGCAAATTCGTTGGGAAACGGATGATTTGTCTCACTCACGGTGTATGGTTTCCCTAGGAATGCCGTGCGGGAGAGCTGCACAATTGTTGAGTGCAGTGGATCGTTCACCATCGGAGTGTCGTGAGGAGGCGGCGATCCTGGATGCTCCCAGTAAACGTGCCCATCCACAACGTCTAGCTGAGAAAGCGAAATAAGCATGGGATAGCTGCTGTTCGTATGGCCATGATCCGCGGTGCCGATGATGGGAGACTTTACTCCAAGCTCAGATTTAAGGTTCTGGTTCATACCGCGATAGAACCGGCTCTCTAAGTCGATATAGAACTCCACTTCCGCCCGGTATCTCTCGCTGGGTGCGGATGCTATCTCGGAAGCCTTCAGCCGAGTTACTGGAGCATCAGCGGCTATGCCGGCAAGGTTCCGAATCTGTTTTGACTCATCCGAACTCCGATTCTGCGATAACCATGAGTTATAGAGCATAGTAAGTTCCCGGTCGTAGTACGGAGTCGGGGCTTTAAAACCAATGCCGACGCCGTTTTCATTCACGATTTCTACAATCGCGATAACCGGGTCCTTGCGGTATTCGAGCCTGGTGTAAGGGTTCACGTGCGTGAGAAGCTTATGCGCGTAGTCCTTCTGAAGTTCAATCAGGCGAGGGTCGAATAAGGCAAGTCCCTTGGCCCAGCGAATTTTGTCAAAGTCTTCAACCCCATCCCCAGCCTTATACGAGCGCCCGACGTTGAGGTTCAGATCGACGTAAATACCGCGTTTCTTCAGCTCTGAAACCATAAAGTCCAACTTGTCGAGTTGCTGGGGATTGAACGATTGGGAATCGTTACCGCTCGCGTCGATGATTCCACGCGGCGCGTCAAGGTCCAGAAAATGGAGGCGCACAAGATTCACGCCGAAGCGAGCCAGCGTGTCCGCCCACATCGGAATGTCCTGCTTGGGCGGAAGAAGCACGGAACCGGGACTCCAGTCGGTTAGGTGTACGCCCCAAAATCGGATTCTGGTCCCATCGGGCTTGACAAAATGGCTGTCCTGGACTCGAATAAACCCCTCTTTGCCTGCCGGAGCATCCTCCAGAAATGAGAGATTTACCAGTGAATTCGCGCCTCCCCGGTGATCCATTACAAACGGTTTCAATAGACTGTCGTTCCACTGCGCAAGCGCGCAAGTTGCCACTAGAAGGGATAGAAGAGCCAGGATATTTTGTCGGTGTAGCAATTGTGACCGTATTGTAAGTCGCCTTGCACCCGAGTGAATCCGACTGGAGTCGTACTCTATTGTTCGGATTCCGCGATCAGCTTCGTGTAGACGTCGCGGGCATGGTCATAAGCCGCCTGAGCAGCCGGGAGTTCTGCCTTCGAAATTTTCGGAGCCTTCTGGGTCCAGCACTGGTTAACACCCTTCAGACACCACTCAGCACTCTGACGCGAAGCGCGAATGGGTTTCCCGTCCACCAGAACGAAAATCGGATTGCTGTGGGACGAACCGAGTATCCGCACCGCCATCCAACTGCTTCGTTCTACCGGCACATCGAAGCTTATATCCTGAATGCTTCCGTCCGCGACGATTGTTTTGCGAGCGATCGGCTTTCCATTCATTACCAGTTCCACGGGCACTTGCCGCGTGTCTCCGATGCGGGCCCGCTCAATGTGCCAGTACGGTTCCTGATCCATCGGGCGGTCATGAATATTCACAACTGAAGCCGCATTTTCAGGGTGCTTGGTCCATGGATGGTTGAGAGGGGTCATCCAGTCAGGCTCATCACCGGCAGCGTCCGTGCCGGTAGCAGGCCGGAGATAGGCGGAGACCTTCACCTGCGCATGCACCATCCCGCCTCTTGTCAGTTTCACCTCGCTCGCGTTACTTCCGACTTCTGTACCGTTCACGGTGAAATCGATCAAATGGCTTCTGCCGTCGGACACGTAGCTTCGGCCTTTGCGCAGCGCGTCCAGCCACGCGCTGTAGCGAAGCGGGCCGTCGATCTTGGCATACACACGCCCTTCGCCCACCCGGGCATCTGTTATACAAGGGAAATCAGTCTCTCCTGAAATGCGTGTGCGGAACCCGGCGTTCAGCGTGTGATACCAGATGTTCAGTTCCCAGACATAGGGAGTGTCCACGGTGGAAATGAAGTCAACTGTATCGGGATATGTCACATCGACGATGTATTCGTTAGCGCCAATGCCATCGAAACCTGGAAGCTCGTAATTGGGAAGGTCGTGCGATTTCACTTCAAGCCCAAAGCCCGAATGCGCAAAGCCCACCAGCGCCTGCTGCGACTTCCCCCACCGCAAGATCGGTAAATCCCAAGTGGGCCACTGTTCAATTCGCACGCAGTGCGGATAATCCTGCTCCTTGAGGCCAAGCAAAACCAAGTGCCCGGCGTGGCTTGACGGAAAACCGGAAACCTCCAGGTCGTAATGCATCAATTGGCCAGGCGTCGAGAGCGGGTTATCCTTGCCGCTGAAAAACTGTTTTTGGTAGTAGTAGCATGGCCCCCACGTCAGCACGGCGCCCACATTTAACTTCTCCCCTTGAATCTGGCGCACCATGTCCTCAGGCCTCACGCCCTCGGTGGGGTTTTGGTAATGCGAACAGCCCGCTGCGTGTACGTGATGGTCGCCGGAGTACCAGCCGTATTTCTGCGGATCGATCCACCGCTGCATCGCAAACGACGCCTCATTCGGCCCGGCCGCGGTCACTTTGATCTGTTTTGTCTCGGCGTGATATTCGGGTCCCAGGGAACAGGACAGTGTATACGTGCCGTCGGGCAAGAGAATCGTTTCGCCGCTGGCACGATAGACTTGCGGCTGGAAAAAGAGATCGGGCGCCAGTCGCTTCGACGGATTCGGAAACAGGCGTCCTAAGCTGTCACGAATAGTAAAAGCCGCTACTGAAGGACTGCCATTCTCGTCGCGAACCTCCAGTTTCAATGGGTGAGCAGGCAGCGCATTAAACAGGACAACTGTCTCGTTTCGAAAACCGATGTCCTGCGTACCCTGTCCAACATCGAAACTGATCTTTGCGGAACGCTGCCCTCGATCACGGCTGGAGATTTCGAGAATTCGGTACTCCAGCGGAAGCCCGGAGAGCCGCTCGGACATGGGCTCCTTATCGTAAAGATCGAGGTCCAACCACCTGTCCCGAACATCCGCAGGCGCGATTTGCTTTGGCGGTTCCGCGTTTCCATCCGATCGAACATAGACGGGAAGAGCATTCGGGCTCTCCACTTTCAGTCGTGCCGTCACTCCGGCGCTGTTGATGACCTTCACCAAAAAGACGCGCGTGCCGGCCTCCACCAGTTCAGGCTTCGCTGCCCCTGTTTGTACTCTTACCCGGCTCTCAGGATTAATATCAACAATGGCAAGCGTGTGTTTGTCGAGGATTTGTTCAATATCCGAAACCGCCGCGGCGTCATCGGTATTGGAAAGCGCTTTGTCGATCGCCTCTTGGTCCTTTGGCGGAAGCGGCTCGCCGAGATAGTTGAGCGCGGTTTCCACCTGACGTACTTGTTGCGCGAAAGGTTGGAGCGGAACGCGCGTTTGCGCCGCAGCGAAGACCGCAGCCAAGGCTTGGAGTGCAATCCAAATCGAAGATCTGATTCCGAACGTGTGTTTCATAGCGGGTCTGGTAGACGTAGTCTTCAGGTTGTCAGCTTACGCGATTGTTCCTCCCAGAAGACGGGTTTTTTACCGAAATAGGATTCGTTTGCCATGTGGCATGCAATTGCCGCGTGGTTCCCGAAAACGGCGTCCTCCGCGACTGGCTTGCGTGACTTGCTCGCCTGAAAGAAGTTCCAGAGGTGCGGCTTCACATCGTCCCAGTCCGTTCCTTCGAATGCCAGGTCATCGGTTAGCGGTTCGTGACCAAGATGGCGCGGGTGCTCTTCGTGCCATTGCTTCACATACTGAGCGCGCATTTCGGCCGGGAACCCGCCCGAGTAATAACTTGGTGCCTCGTCTTCACCCGTTTGCGGCAGCACGCGAAGACTTGTGCCCTGCGCCTCCATAACGCCTTTCGGCCCCAGAAAGCGGGCAATCTCCGGTGTGGAGGAGCCCAGATCGAGTCGCACGTACACGGGCACTCCGTGGTAATCGAAAAGCACGGCGTGAAAATCGGGCATGTTGCGGCCATCTTTCCAGCGGAAAATGCCGCCCAGCGCGGAAGCCGACCGGGGCGCCTCGTTCCAGCCGAGCGTATATAGCATGCCGCTGATCAAGTGGACCATCAAATCCCCGCCAACTCCAGTGCCATATTCTCTCCAGCACCGCCACCGCGCAAAACGCTCCGGACTGAACGGAACCTTGGGCGCATCGTTGAGCCAGGTATCCCAATCGAGGTTAGATGGAGAAAGATCGAGCGGCGGCGGATATTGCCAGGCGCCGTTTGGGCTGTTGCGGCCATACGTGAGTTCCACCATCTCGATATCGCCGATCGTCCCCGCGGCGTATAGCTCGCGCGCTTTGGCGCACAGCGAGGAGCTTACGCGCTGTGACCCGATCTGCACGATTCGATTGTTTTTCTCGGCAGCTTCCGCCATCTCGAATCCCTGCATAATTGTGTGAGACATGGGCTTCTCACAGTAGATATCTTTACCGGCGTTGCATGCATCTGTAACCACGCGTTTGTGCCAATGGTCCGGAACCGCCGCGACGATGCAATCGACGTCCTTGCGCTGCAGCAACTCTTCATACCGGCGCGTAGTGAAGAGATTCGGATTACCGGTGATCTGTTTGGCCAGCGTGTGCCGGCCGTCATATAGGTCGGCGGCGGCTACGCATTCGATGCCGGGCAGGCCTATGGCATTTTCCAGCAAACCAGACCCCTGCATGCCAATGCCGATCATGCCGAACCGGATATGTTGGCCCGCCTGGGATGGAACCTGGCCATCCCCGGCCGCTGCAACCGCGGCCATCGATAAGCCGCCAGCACTCAAAAAGCTTCGACGAGGAATCTTTGAATTCATAATGAAGGGTCCAATCGAATAATATATGTCGGGAAAGGAAGCGCCGGTTCCACGCAAGCCCCAGCCGCGGTAGCAGTGAAGGAGAAAAATGGCAGAACTCTACAAAACGACGTTCCCGGTAGGCTCGCAGGTGCGCATTATCTCTGGGCCTGCACTTGACGAATTTGCGCGCCGCTGGAGTGGGCGCCAAATTGGACCGCCAAATTGGGACAGGCGGAGTTTTAATCCGATAAGCCCCGGCACTCTCCTGGACCTACAGTCCGAGGACCCAATGGCTGTGCGAAAGCTTCAGTCGAAAATCCGAGGCAAGTTACATATCACGAAGCAGATGTATAGAAAGCTGCATCGACCAAGAAGCCAGCAAGTGACTTCAAAGGCATTCATAATCGTTTAGCTCTGGGGAATCAGCGGCGCAGGGTGTCGCCGCCAATGGCGTGAATGGCGGACAGGACACTGGCCCAAACCCAAACTTACAAATGTCACTCTACGGGATGCTGAGCACTCTTCGCAGGGGACCCGGCAAAGCCCTGCGACTCTGGCGATTTGCCAAACGCACCGCAGTAATCCAAAAAGCAACTGGTGCCGTGGGAAGTACCGGTACGTGCAGCCCCTATTTTCGTGCATTTCCACGCCAAAACAGAGTACCCTTTGAAATGCGCTGGTTCTATAAGCGATCGACTACACATGAGTTACCAAACTAAACTGACGACCTCCGCCTTAGGCGTTCTTTGTTTACTCGCGGCATCGATACCGGCAAAGGCTGGTTTTGTTGGCAATACCGTCTCCGCCAACTACGAATGGCCGAACGTTGGCACCATCCTCTATCCGGGCGGCAGCGCCGTTATTCCCGCTGGCGGAACAACATTCGACCTCTCGAGCGGCGGTGTCACCGTCGATGTCACAAATGCGAATATTGTAGTCACTTTTCCCGGCGGCTGGGACTTCTCCACAGCGCCCAAAACGTTCGATGGGATCGTGGTGACTGATGCAACAGCGGACATCATTGGCGTTTCGCTTGCCTCGACCAACATTTCGGGCTACGTCGCCTCCGATCTCTCCTTCGACGGCAAAGATGTCTATATCAATTTCCCTTACCCGCCCTTCGCTTCTCTTGCAGCGGGTGCTTCCGTCTCGGTTGACGTGCTTTTTGCCGCACCCGAGCCTGCGCCTATAGCTCTGCTTGCCACTGGACTGTTCGCCCTCGGGCTTTTGCTCCGCCGCAGAGCGCTGTCCTCCAAACCGTAAACGGCCCAATCGCAACTCGTCAACGGAAGTTCGGTTGCATGCAATGTGTCAAATTGATGGAAGCGCATGCCGAAGATCGATGCTCATCACCATTTTTGGCGATATGACTCCGTCGAATATGACTGGATCGACGACTCGATGCGCGTCATCAGGCGCGACTTCCTTCCTCCCGATCTAAAGGCCGTCATCGATTCGGCGGGTGTGGATGGTGCGATCTCCGTGCAGGCGCGGCAAACGGTCGAAGAAACCCGATGGCTTCTGAGCTTCGCCGAGAAGTCCGAGTTTATTCGCGCTGTAGTAGGCTGGGCGCCCCTAATCAATCCCGAAGTCCTCGACACCTTGTCGCAAATGGCGCAAAACCCCAAGCTCCGTTCCATGCGCCATGTCATTCAAAGTGAGCCCGACCCGAATTACATCCTGCGGGAGGATTTCAATCGCGGCGTTTCGGCGCTGAAGCCGCTGGGCCTCGCGTATGACATCCTCATTTTCGAACGTCATCTGCCGCAAACGATCACGTTTGTGGATAGGCATCCCGATCAGGTGTTCATCGTCGATCATCTGGCGAAACCGCGCGTGCGGGACAACAAAATCTCGCCATGGCGCGAAAATCTCCAGGAACTGGCGCGGCGGCCAAACGTCTATTGCAAGATTTCGGGTCTCGCCACTGAAGCCGATTACTCGAACTGGACTCCGAATCAATTGCTCCCCTATATGGAAACCGTGCTCGATGCATTTGGCCCTAACCGAACGATGTTCGGCTCCGATTGGCCAGTGTGTCTGGTTGCCATCGAGTACCAGCGCTGGGTAGATTTGGTCGCGTCCGCCATTGAGCGCCTAACGCCCGATGAGCGCGAACGCATCTGGTCGGGGACGGCCATCGAAGCATACAAGCTTGCGTAGGCCTTTTGCACAGCGATTAGCGATCAGCCATAAGCGGCGAGCTTTTGCGGTGGCTGCGAACTTCGATAGGCTGAGTCCTGCAAGCTGATCGCTGCAAGCTCTCCGCTGCAAGCTGAGTCCTGCAAGCTGATCGCTGCAAGCTCTCCGCTGCAAGCTGAGTGCTGCAAGCTTGAAGTTACTCTTCATCATGCTGCGACGCGAGCGCCGTCACCACCGATAGATCCTCAAGCGTTGTCACATCGCCGGTCACTGCCCCCTTCGATGTCACAATTTCGCGCAATAGCCGGCGCATGATCTTCCCGCTTCGAGTCTTCGGCAAAGCCTCCGTGAAGCGGATCTCTTCGGGCCGTGCGAAGGGTCCAATCTCATGCGCGACCCATTGCCGCAGGTCCTTGCCAAGCTGGGCCTGGTCCCAATCGGAGCCCTTCTTCAAGGTCACAAAAGCGCAGACTGCCTGACCCGTAATCTCATGCGGCTTGCCGACGACCGCCGCTTCGGCCACCGCCGGATGATGCACCAGCGCCGACTCCACTTCCATGGTGCTCAACCGGTGCCCGCTCACGTTCATCACATCGTCCACGCGGCCTAAAATCCAGTAGTAGCCGTCCTCATCGCGGCGCGCCGCATCGCCAGTGAAATACGAACCCGGCACGCGCTTCCAATACTGCTCCTCAAAACGGGCCGGATCGCCCCAGATGTTCCGGATCATGCTCGGCCAAGGCTGGCGGATAATCAGGTAGCCCTCGCGATTTGCCCCCAACACCGCGCCCTTTGGATCGACGATGTCGAGGATCACGCCAGGGAGGGGAAGCGTGGCCGAGCCCGGCTTCAGCGGCGTTACCCCTGGCATTGCGGAGATCATAATTGCACCCGTCTCCGTTTGCCACCATGTGTCGACAATCGGGCAGCGCTCTTTCCCGACGACGCGGTAATACCACTCCCACGCCGCTGGATTGATCGGCTCGCCCACCGAACCCAAAAGACGCAGACTCGAAAGGTCGCGTGCGTTGGGCCAATGGTCCCCCTGCCGGATCAACGCGCGGATGGCAGTCGGCGAAGTATAGAACGTGGTGACCTTAAACTTTTCGACGATCCGCCAAAAGCGGTCGAATGCCGGATAGTCCGGCGCGCCTTCGTAGATCACACAAGTCGCGCCCGCTGTGAGCGGCCCATACACGATGTAACTATGTCCGGTCACCCATCCGATATCCGCCGTGCACCAGTACACATCGTTCTCCTGCAAATCGAAGACCCAGCGCATGGTCATGGAAGTCTGCAACAGATAACCTGCTGTGGTGTGCAGAATGCCCTTCGGTTTGCCGGTGGTTCCCGAGGTGTACAGAACGTAAAGCGGATGTTCGGAATCCAGAGGCTCGGCCGGACAGTGTTCGGCATCGGGGCTCAATTTGCTGTCCAACTCGTGCCACCAATGATCGCGCCCATCCTTCATCGTCTGCGCGGAACCGGTGCGTTGATACACGACTACGTTGCGCACATCCGGACATTCGATCAGCGCCTCGTCAACGGCATCCTTCAGCCGTACTTCCTTCCCGCGCCGCCAGCCGCCGTCCGCCGTAATGGCGAGCGTTGCGCCCAGGTCCTGCATGCGCGCCTTCAGCGCCTCCGCCGAAAATCCGCCGAACACGGCGCTATGCACGATGCCCAAGCGCGCACAAGCCAGCAGCGCCACCGGCAACTCCGGAACCATCGGCATGTAGATGACTGCCCGATCGCCCGGCTTATATCCAAGTCCCTTTAATACAGAAGCCAAACGACATACCAGGCGATGCAGCTCTTCGTACGAGATGATGCGCGTGTCGCCCGGCTCGCCCTCAAAAATGAGAGCGGGCTTGGTGCGGCGCGCACCCGCTAAGTGCCGGTCCAAACAGTTATAGGATGCGTTGATTTGTCCGCCCGTGAACCACTTCGCGAACGGGGCGTTCCACTCGAGCGCCTTATCGAATGGTCGAAACCAGTGAAGCTCGGATTTCGCTAACTCACCCCAAAACGCCCCAGGGTCCGCTTTGGCCCGGTCATACAATTCGCGGTATTGCTCCATACCCTTCACATGGGCGCGGGCAACAAACTCAGGACTTGGAGTGTAGGTTGGGTGTTCACTCATTGGAAATGGGAATCTCAGCGGCCAGTTTATCGTAGCGTTGGGACGCTCAACGTCAACAATAGCCGAGTAGTCCCAATACCACCGCCGGATCCGCCAACCGGAACGCGCCGCTTTCGTGACATCGTCCGCAGACTTGATAAATATCTTTCGAATACTCCGGCGAAATCAAGAGATCGATCCGTGTGCGGATCAAAGCCCGCAACTGCTGGGCTGCCTCTTGGAAACTCACGGGGTGACCCGGCTTGCGGTGATCCTGCCACGCGGCTTCGACTCGTTCGGGTTCCAGCGTCTCGATCAGACGCAGAAAATCGCGCCCGTGTTTTGCGGGGATCGGTACACCACCAGCTAAATCTATCGCAAGCCGTGCAGTTCTCGCGGCCAGGTCTTCATACGAGACGATCCGAAGACTCCCGAGTGTTGTCTCGACCCGAATGGCTCTAGACATCACTCCGCCGTACGCGCGGAAGAGGTCGACGCGCACCGCCGAATCAGGTTCCACGCATTGCAGCATCGTCTTCGCCGGAGGATCGTAAGGGTGAATATGGCGAAATACGAAGTCTCGGGTCAGCGTTTGCGGGATATTGTCAAAAGAATCGGCAATAAAATCGATATCGTTCAGCGTGCGCGCAACCGCCGTGAGCCCAAGCCGTTTGAGATGAAATTCAACAGCGAGTCCACCCGTGAGCGCCCATCGCGAAATATCGTGCCGGACCAATTTCTGAAGCACGCTGGTTGCACGCGCCGCATCGGATGCCGAAAGGCATTCAGTTACGTCCACATCTCCTCCACGCACTACACATACATGCGCTTCACCCTGGCATGAATACCACAGAGCACGCTATATGAAATTGTCCCCGCCAGCTTTGCAATCTGCGTCGCGTCGATGGTGACGCTGCCCTCCGTCCCTAACAGCGTTACCGGATCGCCAACTTGCAGTTCGGGGCATCGCGTAGCATCGATCGTGGTCAGATCCATTGACACCGCGCCTAAAATCGGAGCGCATTTTCCGTTTACGATCACACTGCCGCGATTTCCCAACCGGTGCGGGATGCCATCGGCGTAACCGGCCGCGAGGACCGCAATGCGCATCGGCTGTGGCGCGCGGAAAATTCCGCCATAGCCGACCTGCGCACCCGCCGGAATGTCCTTCACCGCCAGCGTGGTTGCGCGCCACGACAGCGCCGGTTTCACATTCAGCACGCGGTGCAGGCCTTGTCCGCGCGCAGCTGAGATGTACCCATAGATTGCGTGCCCCGGACGCACCATCCCCTGCCAGGCGCAGCGCCGCCCATAAGCGACCGGAATCGTGCTCGACAGGTGAAGCAATTTTGGATGAATTCCCTGCGCACACAAGCCATCGACGATTAGCTCGAATTGCGCGATCTGCTCTTCGGTTTGCGTCG
>DATBEF010000239.1:0-97037 GCA_036269625.1 Bryobacteraceae bacterium
TGGCCAGTTTCCGCACTAGCTGTGCTGGTTTTCTGGCTCTGGTCTTGCGCTTTGCCCTGTGGCGGCAGCGCTATGCTTGCAACGGCAAGCGTGAACACAACTAATGCAGTACGATTTTTCATGGTTTTCTCTCCAACTTCCAAACTCTTTGCGATTGAAGCTTTTTACTTGCTCCAGCGGCAGGCCGAGCCGAACGGCGTCGTCCTGATCTGTTTCGTGTAACCGTCAGGCGAGACGGTTCCAGTAGGCGAATCGTCGCCGGCGAGGCAAGCGCGCGAAGTCCCGCCAATATCGCCGCCGGGCTTGCCGTTATTTTCTCCGGGGGGGACCGGGGGAGGAGCCGCTGCAGCCACTTGGGCCGCGGCCGCTGCGGATGGCGGCGCGACTGCCTGATTCTGGGCCAACTGGTCCAGCGTGCGTTTCACTTCCTTCTGATTCCAGGTAAGCGTAACCGTCTTGTCGTCAAAGGCGACCAGCGTGAATTCCCCCACTTTGTCGCCCGCGCCATAGCCCCGTTGCGGCGCACCGCCGACTCCTAGGAAAATGGTTGGCCGCTCGCCCATCAGAAAAAGTCCGTAGAGCGCCGGCAACGGCGGCATCGGAGGTTCGGGGGGCGGTGGACCGGACGGTTTTTCGATGACATTCGGATTACGGTCGCGCGCAAATACGAATTTCTGGACCGTGTTGTCCACGTATGCCTGTGCAGTCACCGGAGCTGGCGGTTTGGCCGTGAACACCAGCAAAACCGGCGGCTTCGCCTTGGCATTCAAGAATCGCGCTTCGGCCGCCTTTGCCTCCACGTTGCGCCGATGAATGAACCACACCGATGCGGCGATTAACAACACCAACAGCACATTCGATAGCCAGAGAGCGCGTTTCATAGAGTGTCGCTCCCCTTCTTCTTAGGCAACAGGCGCTTCGGAATCAGTCCGCCAATGGTCAGGCGGATCTGCATTTCCTTCTTCTCTTCATTCGTTCCGAAAATATGCAGGTCTTCCGAAGCAATTGCCTCGGGCTGCGCCGACAGATCGGACAAAAAGTTTACTAACTGCTCGATGCGGCACACAACGGTTACCGTCAGAGTCACTTCGCCGTATTCGCCATACGGCTTGGGCTGGCCTAGCTCGGTGCTGCGCATATCAAGCGGCGGCGCTTGAGCGGCGGCGAGTTTATGGACGATGTCGAGCAAACGTTCTTGTGCCAGCTTCTCGTCGCTTGCGTCGATCAACATCTTCTCGCGCAAGCCAAGATCTGCGCTGGCCTGCTTGTACTGCCGCTGCCTCGCGGGAAGAGCCGCTGCCATGACCCGCAGATGACTCAGTTCTTTCTCTTCTAAAGACACCGAACCAGAGGGCGAATTTGCGTTTCCATTCGAAACGGTCAGGATCATCCACAGCGCCAACATGCACGCTCCGGCGATACCTAACACGGCCAACGCCCGTTTATCGCGTTCTGATACGTTCACGGCGTTCCCTGCCGTTCGGCTTTCACTCGGAAGGCCTCGCCGTCCTTCGTGCGTCCAATGGTTTGCATGAAACTTGAATTGCGGAACAGCGGTGAAGCATCGAGCGCCTTTAGCAAGCCGACCGCCGAAGGCGCCTCGCCGGCAAGCATCGCATTAGCGCGACTCAGATCCAGGCTGCTGAGATAACCGGGAGGCGTCACTATCCTGCTTAATTGATCCACCGCGTCCAGATCGGCTTTGGAACGCATGCGGAAGCTGTCAATCTGCTGGGTTGCCGCCTGTGCTTTTCGCGTCCTCTGCTCCAGCAATCGCGCCTGTTGCGCCGCGGGTTGAAGCTGCCTGATTTGGGTTTCCAGCTTACGTGAATACTGGCGTTGCTCCCAACGGCTCTCAGCCGCCATGGCCACCACGCAGACACCCAGCAGCGCGACTAATACCGCGGTCGGTACAAACAATAGCCGGGAACTGTTTTGGCGAAGTTCCTTCGGCAGTAAATTCAACCGTAAAGCGAGCCGGGGAGCGGCCGCGCACAAAGCCGCGGCGTAGCAGCGCGAACTCTGATATTCGGACCCGCTTAACTCATCCGAGGTTCCGGCGACAGACGGCAACAACGATCGCAAAGGGGCAAATACATGATCGGGATTGAGCCGCAGCTCTGCCCTTGTAAAGGACTCCATACGCGCTACCGATCCGCTGACGAACGCGGAGAAAACTGCGCGAGCATGGCTCTCGCCGTAAATCTCCATGCCGTTGTCCACGCTTTCGATAGCAGCAAACTCAGAATCGGCAGGCGCCTTCAAGAACCGGACAGCAGAGTACAGTACAGCCGCGTTTACTGTGAAGCATGCAACCGAGATGCCCGCTTCCGCCAAGAGAGCGGCGAGATGGTCAATGGTCTCCTTACGCGTAATTGCGACCAAAATATCGCCGGGCTTTTCAAGCTTCGTCCAGGAAAAGACCGCCTCGTCTTCGGCGTAAGGGTGAAGCGATTCGGTTTGATAACGTACTGCCGCGTCCATTTCGCTCGATTTAATCGGCGGCAGCGATAGAAGCCTCACCGTTGCCGCCTCACGCGGCAGCAGAACATACGCAGCCAAGTGATTCAGGTCGAGCTTCTTCAAAAACGCGGCATACTCCGCGCCCCACTCAGCGGCAGGCCGCGCACTATAGTTTGCGATGCGCAACTCGCCGCGAACGGAAACACGTTCGAAGCGCACGCGCACTGCCGTGACCAGCAGATCGGCGCCATCGAACTCGATGCCCACGCCGCTGCCGATACGCATCCAATTGCGAAGCGGATCCATCATGCGGTTTCTCGCATGAACTTACTGAGCCGCGACCGCGAGGGTTTGTGAACTAGCTCCACCAATTTAAAAAATATTGCTTTGCGCATTGTCGTACCAGCGAAGAATTGTGTATGGCGGATCTCTGCGGGTCCGTCCCATCTTGATCAACGCAGCGACACTGCGCTTCAAATCGGAGGGTTGCCGGCCTCCGGCCTTGTATAGGTGCGCGGTTGCTCGCAGGGTTATCGCTGTGCCGCCGCCGATGCGCAGGCGCCCCGAAGCTTCCGGAGGCAACCACGCGCTCACTTCGTTCAGCGCAAGAATCGGATGCTGATTGCGGGCCGCAACAATCCCGCTCACGGCTGGCGCAGGCACGCCCATGGCTGCAAGCACGGCCGGCTCCACCGAGTTGATATCGAACCCGCCCTGATCTGCGCCGATTGTCGTGACGCAGTCGCGCAGACCTGCGTGCCAACTCGCGTGCCCATCCCCATCACGGCGGTAGGTTCCGTAGAACAGATCCGTGGTCATCCCCCTAATCAGCAACAACTCCTCCAGCTCACGAATAGACGCATGGGGCGCGAAAAAAGACGATGCTTGCGACCCATAGAATGCATCGAACGGACTTTGACCCGGCGTTGACGAAGCTTGCCGCCAATCAAGAATGCCTGCGGTGATGATTCGCGCCCGGTCTTCACCTGCGCCCAGGATGAGCAGAAGCCGATAGAGCACGTCAGGATCGGCGCGATTGACATTGATCTTGGAATTCTCCGGTATCAGCTCCACCACCGCGGTTCCGCTCGGAAATGTAAACGATAGCCGCGGCATAGGCGGTTCATAAAACATCGGTGCGCCGTCGGCCCGGCGGTACTGCGGTCCCCATTGAAGCCACAGCAGCGCGCGATCGATGGATCCGCGCGCCAGGTAGTAAGCTCGCAGGCCTTCGGAATCCGCTTCGGCGCGCTCTGTTTCAGTGCGTACGGAGGCCGCAAGCGCGAACGCAATTGCGGTCATCGCGGCGGCAAGCCACAGCACTGCGATCAGAGCGCTTCCGGATTGGCGGGCGCGGCGGGCTGTCACTCGTTGTACGCCTTTTGAATGTCCGGGTTCACTGCAATCGGAACCGTTAGCGATGAAGGCTGCAGCTCTGCCGAGTTCTTGATTAACGGCACTAGCTTCACCCGAATGGCCGAAGGCCACTCATTTGCACCGGTCCATTGATCCACCCATCGCTCCAGTTCAGGCGGCTGGCGCACTTCACGATACTCGATATGGCAACTGGCCAATTTATCGGCCAACACAAAAGACTTTGGACCAGCAACAACAGGGGGGAATAGCGCGTACGGTAACCCATCGGGACCGGCGCCAACGCCCGAGCAAAGCGACACCCGCGGCTCTGGACCAGTCCAGGGCAATTCATTAACGATAAGCCGGACGCCGGCGCCATCTTCGCCCGGAATTATCTGATACTCCAGCACCCTGGGAACGCCGCGGCCGGCCTCCGTAAGTGAGTATGTGGAGACCAGGCGCATAGTGCCCGGAAGGCCCTCGAAGAACGGCAAAGGCTGGCCTACACCTTCCGAATTCGCGCGGCACGCAGTGGCGACAGGCAGCAGGTTTGAGATCTGCTCACGCAGAATCCGCTCCACGCCTAGAACCCGCCGGTTCGCTCCAATACGGTCTTGCGCCCGTTTCGATCCGTCAAGCGAAATGCGCAGAGCAAACGCCATGCCTACCGAAAGCAGCGACACCAACGTTACCGCAATCAGCAACTCCAGCAGCGTTACGCCCGCTTCACTAGGTTTGCGAACGGCAGCGTGCATCAAAACGCGCCTCCAGTGGTCAAGCGGCCTGCGTCACCTTGGGACAAAACTGATTTGCGAAATCCTTCGAGCGTAAAGCTGCGCTTTCTGTCGCCGTTGTTCCACCAGATTTCGAGTTCCACGCGCTGGAGGACCTGATCTCCCACCTGCGGATTGGGGGCAAATTCGAAAGGCCGCGCCAGAGCCCGCCAGCCACCGTCTTGCGCATCACCGGCTCCGGGGTCGTACGGACCGCTGATCTGTTGGTAGTTGGGCAGCGCGGTGGACGAAAGCAAATCGTCCATTTTGTGCTGCGCGAATACAGTGGCCCGGTCGTAATCGGTTAATCGCGCCGTATTGCGCAGTGAGACGTGCAGGTTCGAGAGCAGGCCAACCACAGCGATGGCCATGATGAGGGTGGCCACCATCACTTCGAGCAGCGTGAAACCGGCTTCGCTAGCCTTCATTGCGCCTGCTGCTCCACCAGACTGTTCGCAACAGCCTGCTCGCGAGCGATCCCCGTGACGGGATCGACAGCCACTAAGCGGTGAAATCCGCGGCTGTTTACCAAGTCGATCACGATATTCGGGACCGAACCATCCGGATAAACGAAGAAACTGCGGTCGGCGGTAGCTCCGTTCTCGTCGAGCGAGTCTCCCGTGCCAGGTAACACACGCGCAATCCGCACACCATCCGGCAAGGTGACCGTTCGCGTCGTCCCGGCACGAACCGCCTGTGACACGATGCTGCGATTGGCCGGAGAAACGACCACTTCGATGGCATCCTGCGCTCGATTGGCGCGCGTCAGAGCAGAATTCAGCGACGCGACGACGTCCTCTGAGGCGGAGCGTAAGCGCAACGATTCCAGGCCCGCCCCGACAGATGGAAACGTCAGTCCGATGAGCAGCGCCATCAGCGCCACTACCACCATCATCTCGAGCAGCGTGACGCCGGATTCGGACTCAAGCCGCGTCACTTATCCTTCCAACTCAAAATGTCCTGATTATTGCCGTCGCCTCCCGGCTGTCCGTCGGCGCCATAGGAACTGATATCAGGCTCATCTCCGTGTTCTCCAGGGAACTTATAAACGTAGGGATGGCCCCACGGGTCCTGCGGAACATCCTTCTGAAGATACGGCCCTTGCCATTGCGCGACATTGTCAGGCTGAACGCGTAGCCCCTGCAAGCCCTGTTCAGTGGAAGGGAACGAGCCTGTGTCGAGCTTATAGAGCGCCAACGCATTTGAAAGCTCGTTGATCTCTGTTCGCGCCGCAGTTACTTTGGCGGAGTCGGCGCGAGCAAGCAGCCGCGGTCCCACAATGGCGATGAACAGTGCCATGATGGTCACCACCACCAGCATTTCGATCAGCGTTACGCCCGCTTCGGCGCCCTGCGAGGCGCGGCGGTTCAAAATAGTCGTTTCTTCTTCCATGTCGGTCTTTCCCCTTAAAACGAGCCCTTCAACCAGCAACGTCGTTAATGCTGGTGATCGCAATCAGCATACTCAAAATCATCACGCCCACGATGATCCCCATGATCAGGATGATCAACGGCTCAAATAATGTCGTAAACCGTTTGATGGCCGCCCGTGTTTCGCCTTCGTAGATGTCGGCCATGCGGAGGAACATTGTATCCAGATGTCCCGTCTCTTCACCGACGCTCAGTAGGTGCCCGGCAAGCGGCGGGAATTCACCGCAGCGCGTTAACGGAGCAGCGATACCTTCGCCGCGTTTGATCCCTTGCGCCACCGACTCCAATGAGTTGGCGATCCGCAGATTGTTCAGAATCGCTCGCGAGATTGAGAGGCTCTGCACCAGCGGGACGCTGTTGCCTACAAGCGTTCCCATCGCTCTGGCAAATCGTGATGTCTCCGCTTTACGAAGCGCATCGCCTAACAACGGTATTCGCAGACGAGTCTTGTCCCACCACAATCGCCCAGCAGCAGTCCGGATGTATGTCTGGTGCACCGCAAGCACAATCGCCACCACCGTCATACCGATCCAACCGTAAGCCTTAACGAATGCACTAACCTGCAGCATGATCAGCGTGGGTGTCGGAATCTTCAAATGCGAGCCTTCGAACACGGATGCAAAGCGCGGGACGACGAAATTCAACAGAATCATGACCGAGCCCAATCCCACCAGGCACAGCAGACTCGGATAGACCATCGACGAGACGATGTAACTGCGCAGGTCGTCGCGAGTGCGTTCGAACTCGGCCAGCCGTTCGAAGATGGACGCCAGCGTACCACTCGCTTCGCCCGCGCGGACCATGTTCACAAACAGGTCGGAGAAGTATTCGGGATGCGTAGCCAAGCTATCCGCGAGCGACTTCCCGCCCTTGAGAACGCGCAACACGTCGAGGACGATGCTACGGAACTTCTCGCGCTCCGTCAGTTCCGACGTGATCGATAAGGCGCGGTCAAGAGGAATGCCGGAGGTCAGTAGGGTGGACAGCTCCTGCGTGAAGTACAGGATGTCCTTGCGGCGATTTCCGCCAATAGCTGGAAGTTTGAAATCAAACGAGCGCGGCTTTCCGGCCCCGACATACAGCGGGACCAATCCTTGCCGCTTCAACTCCTGCGCGACACGCTTCTCATTTTCGCCGCTGACCACTCCGGTCCGCACCTTGCCGTCCGATGCTACGGCGCGGAAATGATAGCTGGTAAGGGCGGCCATCAGAACTCCTGGGTGACGCGCATCACTTCGTCCGCGGTCGTAACACCCTGCTTCACTTTTAGCCAGCCATCCTCGCGTAGGCTGTGCATACCATGCGACCGCGCGGCTGCGGTGAGGCGCGATGCATCGGCATTGGCCATGATTAGCTGGCGGAGATCGTCATTCAACTCCATCAGCTCAAAAATTCCGACACGGCCCGTGAATCCGCTTCCAAAACAGCGCTCGCAGCCTGCGCCCCGGAACGTCTGAATGCGCTCACCATCCGGTGTGAAGCGGATATCGCCGGGCGCCTTGCAATGCGCACAAATCAGACGCACCAGCCGTTGGGCGAGAACCGATACCAGCGAGCTGGTCATCAGATAGTTTTCGACGCCCATATCCGAAAGGCGTGTTATCGCGCTCGGAGCGTCGTTGGTGTGTAGCGTCGAGAACACGAAATGTCCGGTCAGCGCCGCGCGTATCGCGATATCGGCCGTTTCGCGATCGCGGATCTCACCAATCATGATCACGTCGGGATCCTGGCGCACAATGTGCCGTATTCCGGAAGCGAACGTCAATCCGATCTGTGGATTTACATGGATCTGGTTGATGCCATCCATCTGGTACTCCACCGGATCTTCGATGGTGATGATTTTCTTATCTGGTAAGTTAATGCGTTTCAGCGCAGAGTACAGAGTGGTCGATTTGCCGCTGCCGGTCGGTCCTGTGACTAGAAAGATGCCATGCGGGAGCGATGTGTAGTGCTCCATGCGCGAGAGCATGTGATCGTCGAAGCCCAGCCGCCGCAGATCGTAGAAATCGCCGGCGGAGCGGTCCAGTAAGCGCATCACAACGCTCTCGCCGAAGAGCGTAGGCAATGTGGATACTCGAAGATCCACTTCGCGGCCCAGCGTCTTCACCTTTATGCGGCCGTCCTGCGGTAACCGTCGTTCTGCGATGTTCAGTTTCGCCATCAGCTTGATACGGGAGATGATGGCGGCCTTCAATTCGCGCGGCGGCGGCTCCTGGTTATAGAGCACGCCGTCGATACGAAAGCGGATACGGAACTCTTTTTCGAACGGCTCGATGTGTATGTCGCTAGCGCGCTTTTCAACCGCTTGCGCTATGGCTGCATTGACCAGCCGGATGACCGGCGCCTCGCTCGCCATGTCGCGAAGGTGCTCCAGGTCCTCCGATGCCGCGCCCATGTCGACTTCTGTATCGGCCTCGGGCTTCGCCGCCTCATAGAAACGGTCAATCGCATCCAGAATTTCCTGTTCACCCGCGAGCACTGGATTCACGGCCAGTCCCGTCACGCTGCGTACCGCGGCAACCGTCTCAAAATCGAGAGGATCGGCCATGGCGAGCGTCATGGTATGGTCCTCGAGCGCGTAGGGCATGCAGCGGAACTGGCGCAGGAAGCGAGGAGCCAGCTTCTCGGTGGTTTCGGAGACCGGCGGCGGGCCATCCAGTAGCACCAGCGGGAGTTCAAGCTGTTCGGAAAGCGCGGACAGGACGTCGCGCATCGAGACGTATCCCAGATCGACTAGGATCTTGCCTAACTTATCGCCACGTTCCTTCTGGAGCTCCAGACCGCGTTCCACGTCCTCCGCCGACACGTGCCCACGGTCGACCAGGATCTCTCCCAGCCGCATTTACTCGGTATCCTTCATCTCGATGGCCTGGTCGGCAAGAGCCGGTTTAGCTTTCGCCTCCAACAGGTTTTTCTTAATACCCTGCACAACAATCTGGGTGGGAATATCGGAGGAATCCTCCCAAGAAAAGTGATAAATAGTTACAGCGATGCTCACGCGGTCGGTGTCCGGCTCCCCGGGAAACATTCCAGCTGCGTCTAGAAGCTCCGATTTCAGGAACTGGCGAAATTTCGTCATGCGCTCGAGAACGGTACGCTTATGAGCGGCGATGGCTTGCTTGGTGATCGGCCCGCCGAAGGCTGCGAGACCCGGCGCCGGCCCCGGCGCAAGGTTCATTTCCGAGGTCAGCACGATGCCGAAATGATCGACGGTGTAAGCGCGCGGAAGCAAGAAAAACATGTAGCGGTCATCGCCCCACAAGGCCATGGCGCGCTGAGAAAACTGTTTCTCAAGTTCGAATGTTTGGGCGCGATCGACCGAATTTTTGGCGATGGCCCCGGCCGACGCCAACGCGAGCGAACACAATACAAGGAGAGCGTTACGGGTGCGCATAGACGTTACTGATTCAGCACCGGCAGCTTTTCGTTAGCCGCGAACACCGCCTGATTTACCTTTTGGTCGACCGATTGGTACTCAGTCTCAACCGCCTGGATCAGGCGCTGGCGGTCAGTCTGTGATTTCTGGCGGAAGTCGGCCAGCATGGCCAGGGTGTGCTCGTCGTTGCGACGCTCCATTTGGGCTGCCACGAGCGACACTTCGCTTTTCACCCGGGCATCAACGGCCTGGTTAATCCGGGTTTGAATCTCGGCCGAGGTCAAGGTGGCGACAGCCTGAGAGGAAGCCGGAGGCTGGGGCCGCTGCGGTAACAAGCGGGAAGCTTCTACAATGAGCAGCACCGCCAGCAGGGCTGCGGCAAACGCGCCGCTAGGCATCAAGCGCCATCGCCTCCACCAGGGTTCGAAGACCTTATCCGAGACAAACCGGACGTGAACCGGAATCTCTTCATCCGGCAGCATACGGAGCGCCGTCGTTGTCACTCTCAGCCGCTCCGCCTCCAAACGGCAAGCGTCGCAGACTGCCAAATGCGAGCGAATTTCTTCCCGCTCGGTGCGGTCCGTTTCTCCGAGCACGTAGGCTTTCAGATCAGGACAATTCATGATTCAGACATCTCCCATCGTTTTCTCTGGATATGGAGTGTACTGGCGGGCGCCGATCGGGGCTAGCGCGGTCTTGAGCACATCAAGCGCCGAGTAAAGACGCGATTTGATGGTGGAGACAGGGGTCTCCAAAACATCCGCAATCTCCTCGAACTTGAAGCCTTCGTAAATCTTGAGCGTGACCACTTCGCGCTGTTCGCTCGAGAGCCGGTTTAGGGCGCTCGCAACAGCCAAAGCCGTTTCCGACGGATACAATCGGCCGGACAAATCGCCCCCGGCAAAATCCGTGACCATTTCGCTCTCCCGCCGCGGTTTTCGCAGCAGGGAAAAGGCTTCATTATGGGCGATCCGGAAGATCCAGGAGGAGAACTTCGCGTCGTCCTCCAGCTTCCGGATGGCTTGATGTGCTTTAAGAAAGACGTCCTGGGTCAAATCCAGGGCATCCTCGCGGTTACCAACCAGCTTCAATAAATAATTGAAGACACGTTTCTCCCAACGGGAGACGAGGACATTGTAGGCGTCCAGGCTGCCCTTGCGGGCGCGCGAAATCAGGTCGCGGTCCTCAACCTCCCGGAAAATCAACGTTCCACTCCTAGTGCAAAGACGCGACGACGGTTAGAAAAGTCTGAAATCAGACCTCCCTAGCATATCGCGTCCGGAGAGGAAAAACCTGGGGTTAGTGCGAGGTAGGTAACACTTACGGCTAAGGAACCCGTGAAGGGATTAGATGAACATCTCTTCGTCTGAGGTGGCGTGGTCCACCGTGGGACGGCGGCCTTTCGCTAAATGGGCAATAGCCGCTCGTAATCCCTCGATCAAGCCGTGCATCTCGCGAATCGGGGCGATGACGCCTTGTTGGACCACGGCTACGGTCTTCTGCGTTCGGCTCATTGTGTCATCCAACACCATTTCGGCGCGCTCCATTTGGACACGGGCGCGGGCGCCGACATCACTGAGCAGTTCATCAATTTTGATGAACTGCCCTTTTGTGATTTCAAGAATGGAATGGGTTTTGGACCCGATGTCGCCGACCTGCTTCTGTACTTCATGAAGCGTACTCTTACTCGTGGCGAGGATCGCCTGCACCTCGGGGAGCACCGCGTTGACCTTGTCCTGCATCCGCTTGGAGATGACGGCCAGGACGATCAAGGTGATCATCTGAATGAGCATCGCCAGCGCGCAGATGCCGACGAAAATAGTCAAGACGAGTTGCTGGTCCATTTGTGTATAGCGACCGGGGCGGAAAGAGAGGCCGGAAGCTATCTCTAGGATGGCAGATAGCTAGGCGTTATCGCCACTCGTAGCAGTCTTGATGTCGCTGACGGCCTCGCGATAGGCCTGTTTGCCCGCTTCCACGGCCGCGTTCAGATTTTCACGATGGCGGCTGACGGTCGTCTTGCCCTTTTCCACAATGTCGTTAGCGGCGCCTTTGATGTCTTCGCTCCGCTGGCGGAGATATTCCTTGCTGTCATCGGCACGGGCCTTCACATAATCGGTGCCTTCGCCGGCTCTGTCTAGCAAGTATTGGCGGGTTTCCTCACCGGACTTTGGCGCAAACAAAATCCCCACACCCACGCCGATTCCCAAACCTAACAAAAAGTAACCGAAATTGCCGCGGTCTTCCATGCTTCTTATCTCCTCCTAATCAACCCTTCAACTGAAGTTTACTCGAATTGTGCATAGCGGTATGCTTACACCTTGTAGAGACAACGAAGTCTGCAAACGTTTCGCGGATGAGGTCTAAGCCCAAGAAATACGACGCCGACGCGCTCTGGAGCTACGCCCTGCGGGCACTGGGGCAGCGCTCCCATTCAGCGCACGAATTGCGGCAAAAGCTGGCGGCGCGCGCGGAAAATCCAGGAGTGCTGCAGGAAGTCCTCGCGAAACTGCGCGAGTACGGCTTTGCCGACGATGCTGCTTTTTCCGAAACGTTCGCGGCTTCCCGGTTAAATAATAAAGGTTTCGGCAAACAGAGGGTCTTGCGCGATCTCCAAGCCAAACGGGTACCTTCTGCGGTGGCCGGGCAGGCGGTGGAGCGGACGTTCGCCGGGACTGACGAGCGGGAGTTGGCCACCCAGTTCCTGCGGCGCAAGTACCGGGGCAAAGATTTGCCTGAATTCTTGAAAGAAGAGAAGAACCTGGCGAGCGCCTTCCGGCGGCTGCGAACGGCGGGATTCAGTGCGCGTGTGTCATTGTCCGTTCTGAAGGAACACTCCCAGCGTTCGGAAGATTGGGAGCCGCCCGAAGAGGAAGAGTAAGCGCCTACTCGCCGGAGCCGCGCACTCGAATATCAATGTGGGTGAGCTTTTCCTTCACCGAAGACGCGTTCGACACATTCTGGGTCGGATGTTGTTGGCGGTCGAGAAATTTGATCTCCGTGTCCAGAGTCAACGTCAATTCGGCACCCGCGGGAGTCCCGCGCAATCGGCCGTGTACCGTATAGGGGCCGATTCGAGCGCCTCCAAGCTGCTCGTTCACCGCGCGCCCAATAACCGTGGCAGTGGCGTCTGGCTCCAAATCGAATCCTTCTTTAAGAACCCGCACAAGCTCGGGGTTTGTCGGTCCGAGTGATTCGAGGACTTCGCTAACCGGAATCGTTCCGTCGCAACGGGCAACGGAACTGGCTAGCAGCAGTATCGCGATCGAGGGGAAAAATGTGCGCATCTTAAGGTCCTAAATACTTCACTGTTGCGGCCGATATATTGTGCCATTGGCGCAGCGCAGCTTGCCCGGCCCCTACAAAGTTATCAACATGGTAATCACGGATGGCCCCGCCGGTATCGTCCGCCCAGCGATCACCGAGTCCTGTCACCGAAATGTGGTTTCGAGCTGGAACAACGGTAGGATCGACCGCGACAGAATGATTCTCTCTTACTGCCCCAAATGCCCCTTGCACACCATTTGCAAACGCAAAAACAGCTGCTTCCGGATTCGCAACGCCAGCGAAATTGGGATTCCAACGGATGGCCCTCGGGTTCGTGATCCGGATAAACCGGCCATCTGACGCTCGCCCTGTGCCTTGCATGATGACTCCTCTTCCACCGAAGAGGAAGTCCTGTTTGTGTCTTCCTACTGCTCCGCCTTCAACCAGTGGACCGCTGAAATCGTCTTCCGCGCAACAGTTATATGCCGTCACCAGAAAAGTCGATTCGTACCACGCCTCCGTAAAGGTGCGATCGAATCGGGATTGGGCAAAATCCGGATTCGTGCTTGTAATCGTCACATTCGTCCCAAATTCCCGGGTTTCGAGGCGCAGTACTGCCTTTCCTTGCGCGTCCGTAGGCGCGAGCTGCGTGACCGTGCTGCTTGCGCCTGTAGCTGAGAACGCAATGGTTACTTGTGGCACCGGCTGGTTATCACGTGCAACCGTAATGTCCAAATCTAGCCGAAGCAGAACCTTGCCGGTCTGCACGCGCGATGCAGTGGGGATGATAGGCGACTGATCATTGAAGGCATTAGTCTTAGATGTAAAAGTGATTGCGCCGGGCATATTGAATTCTCTGGTGCGAGTTCGTCCGCTTCCAGCATTCGCAAAGCAATTCGCTTGCCACGGGGTCCTCGAGGGCCACGCTTACGGTACGACTTGAAAGTCGATCCAGCTCGTCGCGGTGCGGGGTGTTTTTCCGCTGTGTTGCGTGGCGGTGGCTTCCAGATAGTATTGGCCTATGGGCAATGAATCTTTCAGGACCAGTTGCCCTCGCAACGCGTGAACATCTTCGCCCCGAACATTCACTACGGGCAAGGGGACGTTCATGATCGGCTTGCCATCGCAGTAGAGGCGGACAGACGCATCGAAATCCTTTGCGGCGACATTAGAATCCCGGTCGGTTTCGATCAGCGAGACGAAGGACACATGGCTGCCGGCATGGAACTCACGAAGGGCGGTCGAGAGTTTGTTGGAGTCGCTGTCTCCCTGGCCGGAGATCTCTCCAATCAGCGGAGTCGTGAGGGCCAGATGCCGCCTCTTCACATCCGGCACATCGATGTACTGCCCGGCTGAGCCGACTGCTTTGGAACCGCTGTCGCGGACCGACGCGCGAATTTGGTAAGGGCCAGGATGCTTGATCGGCACGTTCATGGTCAGCAGTATGCCGTCCTCTTGGAGTTTCTTGAGCTGATCGCCGGTAGCCTCAATTTCGACTTTACGGCTAACCTGAGCCAAAGGGTCGATGCCGGAACCGTTGGCCACGATCATCAAGTCGAGCGCGGCAGTGTGTTTGCCGGTTGGGGTAGTTTGAAACGAGATATCCCGCGCGCTCACATACAAGAGATTGCGAACGGCCGGCTTTCCATCCGCCGTTCGGGTATAGAGTGCGGTCAAGCGGACGTGAATATCGGAACGGTTGAACAGGGACAGCATCGCCAGACTCATTTGGGCTTCGGGCGTCTCAAACTTAGTGCGGGCGGCTTCATCGGTTTGGGCCCAGAAGCCGGTACGGGAGCGAATATGCAGGCCGGGCCTCGTAACGCGTAGATGGAGAGTATGGAAGTCGATCTTTTCGGTCGTTTTACCTGTACGGATATCGAGCGGCGCTTTGAAGCCGATCAGGTAATAACCCTTCTGGTCCTCATCAATCTCTTTCATGGCATCGGCGAGGTCGTTCGTGTTCAGCGTGGCGAAGCCGCCGGTCTGCTCCGCTAGAGTTACCAGTGCTTGCTGTGAAGCATTGAAGCCCATGACCTGACCGGAATTCATATACAGAAGGCCTCTGACATCCACGGTGTAGATGACGGTTCCGGAACGGTTGGCTTTATCGATCAGGTGGCGCATCTGATTGAGCAGCGCTTGCTCAATGGGGGAACCGAGCGCGCTCGAATCCACTGTGGGAAGCGCCTGATCGATCCCGTCCGAGAAGAGCACAACGGCTTTTCGGCCTCCCACCGTTTGGAGTTCGTCCATCAGTTCATCGATCGTGCTTAAAGCGCCCATGGCGAGATTGGTGGCGAGATAGTTCTTCTCGTCCCGAGTGCCCGAGTTCCGGGGCCGGGGGACGCCGTTCATCTCTGCTGCTGAAGCCGGTCCGGGCGTCGGCGTTTTGTCGGGCTTGAAAGGATCCCGATCGCCGCCAAAGGCATCGAGCAGGCCGCGGCCACGCAGATTCCAATTGAGGTTATCGATGGCTACGTCGAGAACGTGCTTGTCCGAAGTGAACTGCTGAAAGACACTGTTGCTGCGCCCCGTTTCCCAAAGAGCAATGAGGTCGCCAGGCTGCATCTCGCGGTCTATGAACTTATGAAGGGCTTGCCGCGTGTAAGCCATGCTGGGGAAGCTAAGCCCCAGGTCGTCAACAACGATAACCATGCTGCGATGCACATCCTCCGGACGGACGATATACGAGCCGGGGCGGCCGGAGGCGGCGGGCGAGTTTATATTTGGATCATCGAGGCGGACATAGGCGAAATTAGTGACGGGCTGAAGCTTATGGTCGAGAAATACTTCAAAGTCATCGGCTTTGAGATCGGTGACGTGACGGTGCTTGGCGTCCGTAACTTCGGCATCGACCTGAACCAGGCTGGTTCCGACACTGAAGGTTACGTTGCCTGGAGGCGTCGGCTGCTGCGCGAAGAGCGGAGCGCAGATTAGCATCGCGACAGGGCAGCGAGTCATGCGACGCAATATTATCAAAAGGCCGCGGCTAGAAGCGCACCGCGGGCACCTTTTTCTCTTCGTCGGAGGCTCTGAAATACGAGTCGTTGTGCTGGAAGCCGAACAGCGAGGCAGCGATGTTCTTGGGGAACAGCTCGACATCCGTGTTGTAGCGGCGGATGGCTTCGTTGTAGTCGTGGCGGGCCAGGGCGATGCGGTTTTCCGAGCGCGACAGCTCGTCCATCAGCCGGCGGAAGTTTTCATTCGACTTCAAGTCGGGATAGTTTTCCTGCAGAACCAGCAGGCGGCCGATGGCCCCGCTCAGACTGTTATTGGCAGAGATCTTATCCTCCGGACTGCGAGCGTTGAGCAACGCGGAACGGGCGCTGGTGACCTCACCTATGACGGTCTGCTCCTGCTTGGCGTAGCCTTTGACGGTTTCGACGAGATTCGGGATCAGGTCGGCGCGGCGCTTCATGGTGTTGTCCACCTCCGCCCAGCGCTCATCTATATTGTTCTTTTCCGAGACCAGTTGATTGCGCGAAGAAACCAACCCCGCACCAGCGATTCCGCCGATCAGCAACAACATCAATATGACAACTAAAGCGCCCTTCATCTACATATCCCCCTCAATTAGCGATCCAACGCGTCTACAAACCGCACGACCGCGTCTGTCTCGGCCAGGTATTGGCCAAAGATCGTGACGGGATTCTGGTTTGCAACCGTTTTGCCAGCGGCTCGAATGGCCAGTATCGCATTCGCACCTGTAAAAGGATTATCAAGGACGGCGGCGAGAGCGGCGACGATCTCCTGTTTCTTCCAATGCGGATCGCGGCCGCTGAGAATGAGCGCGTGCCGGCCCAACACACAGAAGGTCGAGATTGACCCGGTGAGCAGCTTCATTAGTTCGGCGGGTCGGGACAGCAGCTCCGCGGCCTTCTGGCGTAGCCGGATCTGCTTCGCGCGGAGTTCATGCTCGACTTGGGCGCGATAGAAGCTGCGGTCAATGTCGAGTCCGGCAATGACGTCCGTTCCATAGAGGACGCGGCGATGGGCCTGCATGTCGTGGAACTCCATTGGAAAGCAATCGGTGGAGGTGCGGACTTCCTCTTCACTCATCAGGAGGGGTGGAGGATTGCCTTGCTCGCGCCACCAGCGGAAAACAGGCTCCGATTGGGCCAGTTCGCGCGGAGTTAACTGGCGGAGCACGCAAAGGACGTTGAGGTCGGAACTGTGTTCGTGCCAATCGTCCATGGCGGCCGAGCCGTAGAGAATGGCCGAGGTCAGTTGATCGGAAAAGGCCGTTTGCATCCGCTCTACAAGATTGGTCAGCTTCTGATCCACTGCTTTTCCCTCCTACTACCAATCGCTATTGGCTCCGCCGCCGCCGAAGTCCCCGCCACCGAATCCGCCAAAACCACCACCACCTCCGGAATCGCCTCCAAAGCCTCCGCCATTGCCCCAACCACCATCATTTCGTCCCCGGCCACCGCCCAACATGCTGCCGAGGAGCATGCCTGTGAGGAAATTACCGCCACCGCCGCCGCCGCGCCTGCCGCCGATAAGCATGAGGAACACGAAGATGCCAAGAACAATTAAAGGCCATGGGAAACCCGATCCGCGGGAGCGGGAGACCGGCCGGGCGGGCACAGGCACAGTATTGGCGTTGAACGGGACACCCTTCCCTTCGGCGATCTGTTGCGCCATCGCGCGAGCGCCCGTCAGCAGCGCGGCGCCATAATCGCCGGTTTGCAGGCTGGGGCGCATGGAGCGCAGCGTTCCGCCGGCAAAGCCGTCGTTGATATACGGCTCAATCCCGCGGCCGGTCTCAATGTCGTTCTTATGGTCGCGGATGACCAGCAGAAGGAGAAGGCCCTGGCTGGTTTTGCGATCTCCTATTCCCCATTTCCGCGCGAGTTGAACGGAGAAGTCTTCAATGGGCGTATCGCCGATGGTATCGACGGTTACGAGCGCGAACTGAACCCCGAGCTGGCGCTCCACCGAGCCGCAGAACGCGGTCAGCTGAGCCTGATCGGCTGGGCTAAGCACGTGGGCGAAATCATTGACGTATCCAGTAGGTGGAGGAAGAGAATTTACGTCTACGGCAACGAGAAGTCGAGACCAGACAAAGAGAAATAGGAGCGGTCGCAAGCGGGCGGCCGCAGTCACTGACGAAATGCCAGAGGCGTGAACGATATTCGGATATCTCCGGAAGTGGGTCGAGCCAGAGCTAAAACGCTGGGGAACTGCGGCATCATTATATTGCTGAATTGCAGGTGGCCAGGGTCGACGGTCGCAGTTCCGTCGGCGTAGGCATAATCGTGCAGGTGGCCGTTGGTATCGAAGGTCATCGTTAAGATGACTTTGGCCGTACGCAACTCGAACGGCAGTTGGTTAGTCTCGGTCTCATTATCATAAACAACAGGCACTTCATAACTGACGGCGCGCGTAGTGGTCCCGATGGTGAAGGCTAAGGTAGCGAACAGGACGAAGCTGCTGAGTAAGCCACCGGTGGCGGGTATGGTGAGCGGGCGCATCATGAGATCCATCTTGAATCTCCAGCGATTCCAAAGGGCGAGCATGCGCGATCCGCGGGTTTGTTCGATCAACTGGCGCTCACGTGACGCAATGACGCTCAGGGCGGTTTTCAGCCGTAAGGGAACCACCGGGCCCGGAACACTATTTAGAACGCCTTTGACGGCGCCGATTTGTTCGAAATACGACGAGCAGGACTCACACGACAGCACGTGCGCCTTTACCCGGGAACGCTTGATGGCATCAAGCCTCCCGTCGAGGTAAGCGGTACTATGACGCTTCGCACCAAAACAAGTCATACGGTCGAAACCTTTATCTGCTCTTAGCCAAATGCCTGGGCCAAGCCTTGTTCCAGCTTTTGGCTCAACTCTCTCCGCAAAGCCTCCCGGCCTCGTAGGATTCTTGATTTAACGGTGCCGAGCGACACCTGCAAAATCTCAGCGATTTCTTCGTAACTCAGGTTTTCGATGTCGCGCAACACCACCGCCGCCCGGAAGACCGGGTTGATTTCAGCGAGCGCGCGCTCGATTAAGTTTCGCGTTTCACGATCCAGCGCCTGGTCGAAAGGCGACCGTCCGGGATCGGGTGCATGTTCGAGGGAGTGGGTGTGCTCATCCTCGTTATTGTCAATAGCGACCTCCCGTTTACAGTGGCGGGCGAACCAGCGCCGGTGATTATGCGCCTCATTGACGGCGATGCGGAATATCCAGGTGCGCAGGCTGCTTTTTTCCTGGAAATGTCCGACATTGCGGAAGATCTTCAAAAAGACCTCCTGCGCGACATCGCAGGCATCGGTACTGCTTCCCAGCAGGCGATAGACGATGCTATAGACGGGCTGCTGGTAGCGGTTGATCAGCTCTTCATACGCATCCTCAATACCCGCTCGCAGTCCACGCAAGATCCGGGCGTCTTCTTCTGAAACGCCGATTTGAGCGCCGGCCGTTATGGAGAGACTGTGCGCGCTTCCCGACACGAATTGCCCCATTCCTCTTTATATTAACGCTTCTTTAAGTCCGGCACACGTTGTCAAAACGAAAGTACCGCCCCCCTTACGGGTCACGGCGAAGTGACTGCTCTGTAAGTATTGAACCCGGCAGGGGTATTTAAGTTCCCGCCGCGGCGCAAACCCGTTCATAGTGCCTTTCATATTGGGGAATGACGAGCTGGGTTGCGAAGCGGGTTTCGGCGCTCCGACGGGCGGCGGCGGCCATGCGGGCGTGCAGTGCGTCGTCACTGAGCAACTCGATCAGCCGGGTCGCCTGAGCGTCCACGTCGCCAACTTCCTCCATATAGCCGTCGACGCCATGAGTGATCAGGTCGGGCACTCCGCCGGTACGGGTTGCCACGGGAGGGACACCGCAAGCCATGGCTTCGAGCGCGGCCAAACCGAAGGCCTCCGTTTCACTGGGCAGGTGCAGCACGCGCATGCGCGGGATCAACCGTTCCATGTGATCCTGCTTGCCCAGGAAGCGAACGTGATCCTCAAGACCCAAGTCTCTGGCGAGCGCCTCGGCTTCACCGCGGTCCGGTCCATCGCCAGCCATGACCAGCTCGGCTTCTACCTCGCGACGCACTCGTGCAAAGGCATGGATACAGTCGAGCACGCGTTTTACGGGCCGGAAGTTCGATATATGGAGGATGCGCCTGTTGGTGCCGCGGGCCTGGCCGCCGGGACGATAGAGGTCGCAGTTCACGAAGTTATGAATGACCTCGATCTCTTTTTTGACGCCAAAGAAGTCGACTGTGCGGCGGCGCATGTATTCACTGATGGTGGTGATGCCGTCGGAGCGCTCAATCGAGAACTTCGTAATGGGAAAGTAGGAGCGGTCCGCGCCGACTAGCGTGATGTCGGTGCCGTGAAGGGTGGTGACAAAGGGGAGGCGGCGGGTGGTGGTCATCTGCTGGGCGAGAAAGGCCGAGATGGAATGCGGGATGGCGTAATGGACGTGCAGAAGATCGAGCCGGCGGCGCTCGGCGACTTCGAACATGCGCGAGGCCAAGGCGAGCGAGTAGGGCGGGTACTGAAATAGTGGATAGGTGGAGACTTCCACCTCGTGATAGTGGATGTTTGGCGTATCGGGATCGAGCCGTATGGGACTCGCATAGGTGATGAAGTGCACCTCATGCCCGCGCTGCGCGAGTTCGAGACCGAGTTCGGTCGCGACGATGCCGCTGCCGCCGTAAGTGGGGTAACAAGTGATCCCGATGCGCATACCGGTAGGCTAGCGCGGTGGTGGAAGTTCGAGCGGATTGGGGGACGGAACGGGCGGGGTGAACGCGTCGATTTCCGGCTGCGCGGCAGGCTGTTCGTTGCGGGCTGCATCGCGATCGCGGCGGTTGACGTAGAGCCGAGTGGTGGGTTGCTGCGCTTTTTGATCGATCGGTGGATCGGCCGGCTTCGATTCCGGTGATTTGCGAGCGATTTGAGCCTCTATTTTCAAGCGCATGAGGTCGGCTTTGTCGGCGGTGATTTTGTCGCGGAAATCATCGCGGAAGTAGCCTTCGACGATGCGGAAGGACTTCTGATAGGCCCGTTCGGCGGTCGTTTTGTAGCGCATGAAGTTGTTGATCAGCTTCTGGTGCGTATCGGTCCAATGATATGCATTGGTCGGCATCTCCCAATCGACTTGTTCCATGCGCTTGCTGACGCGCAGGAAGAACCAATGGTTGTCGATGAGCTGTTTAACGAGTGTTTCTTCGACGTGGCCGTTCGGTTGGTAGTGATCCGACCATTTCTTATATAGAGCTTCGTATTCAGCGGGATCTTCGTGGCGCAGAATGAGCGTTTTGGAGCGGCAGCCGTGTTTGTTGGCGTTTTGGGAGGAGATGGCCTTGCCTTCCGGAGTGCGCGGGCCGCCGGAGCGTCCGTGGTCCCGAGGATCGTAGGTTTCGCAATCGAAAACTTCGTGTTCGGCTGGTTCGGAATCGTTTTCTTGCGAATTTTCTGATTCGCATTCGTCGGATTCGGGCTCGGCGGGGTTGTTGCCGTAATTCTTTTCGTGGTCGTCCATCTGGGCTTGGAGTTCTTCGAGGGTCATTGCTGTTGCACTCGGACGTGAGTATGGCAGCGGGGCTGTGCGGACGGGCGCGAATTTTGGGGTGAATGTGTTGAGGGGATGGGAGATAGAAAATTTTCGGAAATTGCTAACGGGTTTGAGGGCGGAGTGGGAAAAGGGATTTTGCCAAACGAACTGCCCCGAATTATTGGCCACAGATAAACACAGATGAACATGGATGTTGGGATCCGGTCAGTTTGCGGCTGATGCGGCGTCGGATTCTGGGCCGAGCTTGGAGGCGCGTTGCTCCCATTCGCGGACGGTTTTGCCAAACGAACTGGGGGAGGGATGTGGTGGGACAAGTGGCTGGTCCGGTACCACAAGCGAGGCTTTGGCCACCGCTCTTGCCTGATGGTTGCCAATGGTCATCCAGGCAGTACGACCGTGGGTGTCGACCCAAGACATGGCTCCTTTTCGAGGCCGGAGCGGTGTCGAAACTGCGAAAGGAGAGCCGGGTATGCACTTACCTCTTTGAGGTCCGCGTGCACGATGTGCCTTGGCCCCTGGCGATGTTCCAGGCGACGGAAGCTACCAAGAAATCCACCTTTGAGATGGTTCAATCGATCAATGCGGCAATAGGTGTCAGCGATCATCAGAAAACGTAGCTTTCTGAACCTCCCGCCGGGGAGGGCGACATCATCTGCGCCGCAGGCGCAATCATCCGTCCGATCATGTGTACCTGCGGTGGGTGCTGACAACTTCACTTCAGCCCCTCCACGATAGACGCGAGCACGCTAAAGCGCACTTCGATCCAGATGATGGTAACCAGAGTTTCCGCGACTAATGCAGACCTAATCCGAACGTCCTGGAAGTAGCGCAGAAGCCTGGCGTGGTCCGAAGAGGATATGCTGACGTGAAGGAGCGGGGACAAAGCGGTAAATATGGGCGCTAGATATTTGACCGATCCCAATCATGATGGCTGGACCACTGTCGTTCCGGATGGCGTTGAGCCGAAGGACGTATTAGGGAATCCCAAGCTCGGCCTTTCGCTGCCCTGGTGCATAAAGGTTGACCTGCTTGAAACTCAAGACGGACGCGAGTATTTTCAAGTGCTTGAGGGCTCATCGAAAGGGTTAAAGGCCAACGTAAAAATGAATGCACATGGAGGCTCGTATCTCATCGACCATAATTCGCAGACCAAAGCGGGCATCCTAAGGCTAAGCCGAAGGAAGCAAATGCTCTGGTACGGCCAACAAGGGCCTTTCAATGCTTTTTCTGATTTCTCTAACCCAGTTCCCGTCGGTAGTCACGACCTGGAGATTCCTGACGCTCCACACGAGGACTATTATCCAGAGAGTTCTAAGTACCAGCAAGTTTGGTTCCGGATCGGCCATCATGGCGATAGATATTTGCATCTGGGCACGATTTCTCACGGGTGTGCTACTGTGCGCCCTTGGCTGCCCGATCCCAAGACCGATATGCGGTTTAGAGGTAGGACTAATTCAGAGCTCGGGTTGCCAGCGCCGGCCCCGGCGTCTCCATTTGCGAAGTGGGACGACGTCTGCCGATATCTGATGCCGTGCCGGAAAGGAGACGGCCTAAGTGTCGGGACCCTACAAGTTATTGATTAAACGGTGGTTGCTCGCGGTTCTTCTGGGATTTTTCGTCCTGGGATCATCGGCATTTGCCCAGGCCGTATTGGTTCAACTCCTTTCCGAAAACAAACCTCTTCAACCCGCCGCGGTCTATGATTGCTCATCAATCACCACCGAACTGAAGTGTGTGTCAGCCGTCGCGGATGACACCGCGCACCTTAGCGAAAATCCCAAGGCGCAGATTCTTCCAAGAAACGGGAAGATTTTTGTGAGAAAGAAGAAACTCCTGGGCGACGAAGCCCTTGCATTCTACATCGCGGCGGAGCGTGCGCTGCTCGATGATCCTAAATACAACAAGCTCGAATTGCTTAATAATGAGCTCGATTTACCGCCTAGCTCTGAACGCACGGTCCTTATTGCGATTTATAAACGTCCGCGCCAATCAAGAACAACCAAACTTGTTTGGTTGTTTGCCCCTTCCGCTAATCAAAAAAGATAGGCGGCATGTGTATCCCGGCCAAAGTGGTCGGTCCGCTGAGCTGTGGTCTTAGAGCAGTCATTCGCTAGTCAATTGTGGTGTCGCATCAAGTTGGCTGCGTAACCAAGCACGAGCAGAAACCCAGTCGCGCTTGACGGCTGTGGGCGATATCTCTAGAACACCTGCGATCTCCACTTCGCTCATGCCAGCCCAGCAGGTATCGCCCCTGCGCCGCTCGCAGGTCATCAAAGATCTCATATTCCTGTTCCTTGCCGGAATGCGCGATGTCTCCCGTCGCGAATATGACATCGGGAGCACGGCCACGCTGCCGGTAATCGGCGACGGATTGGACCAGCGCTCTGAGGACGACACTGCGATCGTATGGATCGCCGCCCCTGATGTGGAAATCCGACCATTGAGCCATGTCACGGCCATAGGTACCTAACGGTATACCACCGGTGGCGGGACAACCGACCCGAGAATCGTCGGCCTTGCACGGTTGCGGGCTAGCGGCGCAAGATGCTGAGATTCTTGGTAGCGAGCTTGACGGCCACGTTTATAGATGTATATACATATAGCATGAGGACCGAGGCACTTGAACCAGACTCCGCCGATGCGCTCTTTGACCTCCCGTGCGCTTGCCAGGACCTTCGGCGTGCAACCCGGATCGTAACGCGGATTTATGACCAGGAACTGAAGAAGGCGGGCCTGGAGATTACACAGTTCGGACTTCTCACGGCATTGGCTAGAGCCGGCGAGGTGAATCAAAAACGGCTGAGCGAAGGCTTCGTAATGGACAGCACGACGCTGACGCGGACCTTGGACCGGATGCGGGCGCAGGGCTGGATTAGCGTCAAACAAGGAAGAGACAGGCGAGAGCGCCTCTTCAGTCTGACGGCGGCGGGAAAGCGGCAAATGGCAAAAGCCAAACCATATTGGGATGTGGCTGAATCCAGACTGCGGAACGAACTTGGGGAAAGCGGGTGGAAAGAGATGAAGGAGGCCGTGACTCTGGTAACGAAAGGCGCCATGAAGGCCCAAAGTTTTCTGCAGCGGTGATATATGCATATACATCTACTTTCCAGGGAATGAAAGTTCCCCAGAAAGTAGGCCTATGCGGTTGCTTATTTATTTTTCGGCGGCACTGCTCGCGTTCGCACTGTTCCTGGCCAACCTGCGGGGGGTCCGCGCCGAGACGAGCCTCGGCAACCATGCCGGGAATACCTGCCATCCTCCGGAGCTCGAGTATTTGAAAGCCGTCAACAGCGTTGCTCCACCGAAGGACCCACAGTTGCTGTTCCTCCTTATGGCGCAGTACTCAAACCTGAACGTGCAGGGTGAGGGCGCCGAGTTCTTGTCGGCTCGATTCAAGGAATTCGAGCCGCAGCTGGCGGATCCTGAGAAGGCGCTCTATCTGAGCGCCATCGCACTATTGCGTGCGCAACACGCATCTTCGGTTTCGCTGCTGCACAGAATCGGTTACGTGAACGACACAATAGCGATGTTCGACCGTGCAAAGCAGATCTCGGGCGGGCAGGTCTTCGTTGTTAACTGGATCGCGGGGGTCGTTCGCTCGGAACTTCCTAGCTTTTTCGGCGAGAGCAAGGCAGCCGAGGCTGAGCTCGCGTGGTGCCTGCATAACGCCGACAGAGCGCCCCATGCCGGCTGGTTGCGGGAAGTCGACTATCACCTTGGAAAGCTGGCGCTCGCGAGGGGAGAACGCGCGAAGGCGGAGGAGTATCTACAAGAGAGCGGCTACAAAAATTGGAACAGGCCCATCACGCTGATCACGCCCTTTTCCGAGGACGCCGCCACAGGGCATACTTTTGCTCCACGGCGCATTGCTGCGATTGTGCCAGGACGCGTGTACGTGTTGACCGGCTTCGAGTTCACCGAGTATTATTTCGTCGTATCGGAGGATGGGCGAGAACTTATCGGCATCGATGCCGGTGCGCGGCCGGATTCCGCGAAGGCCGCCTATGAGGCGCTGCGGGCGCAAATCCCTGGCTTGCCGGAGCTGACGACCATCTTCATTACCCACGCTCATTGGGACCACGTGGGAGGCCATTCCTATTTCGGCGCTTTGAAGCCGCGCCCGCGTTTCTATGCCCGCAGCAACTACCAAGAGGAACTTGACGCCGAACTCGATTCGCCGGGGACTTTCGATAAACGGTTTTTCGGTGAACATCGAGAATGTGCGTAGCTTTTAAACCGCGGCGGTTCATGACGAAGCCGTCCGCGCCGAGGATACGGATTGGCCGCAGATTCTGGCGCTCTACGAGCTTCTGAAGAGGATGTCTGAGAACCCGATGGTCGTCCTCAATCACGCGATTGCCGTTAATCACGCGATTGCCGTTGCTATGGTGCATGGGGCGCGGAAAGGACTTGAGCTTCTGAGCGCGCTTGACTCCGACGCGAGGATTGCGGGCCATTATCGGCTGGATGCCGTCCGGGCTCATTTGCTGGAGATGGCCGGTGATTATCAAGGCGCGACGGCGCACTATCGGCTTGCCGCGAGCCGGACAACGACTATACCGGAGCGGAATTATCTTTTGATGAAGTCGCGCAAAACGGCCGCGGGTTCGAGTGCGCCGATTAACGCGGGGCGGAGGATGGACCGCTGATTAGTGCAGATGTTCGGATCCCCTGGGCTGGTTTGGCGCGACCGCTCAGTTAGGCTTTCGAATGACGCCATATCTCTCCGTCCCCATTCGACCCATTCGACCCATTCAACCCCATTCGACCCATTCGACCCATTCGACCCATCATTCGACCCCATAAAACTTTTCGACGCTAGTCTGAGGCCAGGGTCACGGCGGGCGCTTCGCTTCGCGTGCCGGTTGCCCAGCGCTGGAGTGCTTCCTTAAGACGGTCCTTATCTAAGGGTTTCATTAGATAGTCGTCCATTCCGAGGGAAAGGCACTTGTCTCTTTCGCTTTGAAAGGCGTTCGCGGTGACGGCGACGATGGGTATTGAGGATGAGTCGCCTCCCAAACTCCGGATCTCCCGCGTAGCTTGGAAGCCGTCCATCACGGGCATCTGTACATCCATAAAGATGAGATCGTAGCGGCGGGTCTTGACTCTTTCGACGGCTTCGAGGCCGTTTTCAGCTACTTCGATCGTGAAGCCGAGGTTTTGTAGTTGATGACTTAAAACTTTTTGGTTGATCCGGTTGTCTTCGACCACAAGAATCGTTCCACGATTCTGTTCGAGCGGCTGTTTCTCCTCGCCGAGGCTCGACTTGGGCTGCAGGGATTCTGTTCCGAGGCTCAGTTTAGCTGTGAACCAGAACGTGCTGCCCTCGCCTGGGGAGCTTTCGAACCCAACCTCCCCGTCCATCAGTTCGACCAGGCGCTTCGAAATGGCGAGGCCGAGGCCAGTCCCGCCATATCGCCGGGTGGTCGATGTCTCCGCCTGGCTGAAGCTTTGAAAGAGGCGCTTTTGCGCTTCCACAGGTATTCCGATTCCTGTGTCGGAAACCGACGCGCGCAGGAGTACACCTTCCGGCTGGGCGATGGCATCGGCGGAAAGGGATACGCGAACGGTTCCACGATCAGTGAATTTGACCGAGTTCGAGAGGAGGTTCAGTAGAATTTGCCGGAAGCGCACTGGATCGCCCGCCAGCAGGTCCGGGATCTCATCATTAATCGCGACAACTATCTCCAGATCCTTGAGGCGGGCCGCTCCGCGCACGATAGTTACTGAACTCCGCACTAACTCCCGTAAGTGGAAATTGGCTTTTTCGAGAGTAAGTTTACCGGCCTCGATCTTAGAAAAATCCAGAATATCGTTGATGATCGTCAGCAGTGAATTCGCAGAGGACTGGATGGCTTCGACATATTCACCTTGACCTTCGGAGAGCGGAGTGTCCGCCAACAAAGCGCCCATGCCCACGATGCCGTTCATAGGCGTTCTGATCTCATGGCTCATCATCGCCAGAAACGCGCTCTTGGCCTGATTTGCACGCTCGGCTTCAGCTTTCAAGAGCTCTTCCTGAGCCAGCTTCCGGTCAAGCTGTGCGGTTCGATCCGCGACGAGCCGTTCCAGTTCGCGCTGGCGCTGGACTAGCAAGCGAACCCGCCAACGCCAAACGATGCGCCCCAAAAGACCCGCCGCGAAGATTACGAATAATGTGAATGGCCGTGTGCGCCACCATGGGGGCATAATTGCAAATGAGAATTTGCTGGCCGGGGAGGTCTTGCCGCTGCTGGAATCGACGGCGAGCGCTTCGAATGAATACTGACCGGCTCCGAGTTCCGGATAGCGAACGGTATGGTCCGCCGTTTCGACCCATTCGTCTTCCAAGCCCACTAGGCGATAGCGAAACTTCAGCGCTTTTTCATTGCGCAGAGTCAACGAGGCCAGGGAGATCGTCAGCGGATCGTGGCTCCAGGGGAGTTGCGCCTTGTTCAACACCTCCTTCGTCCCATATCCGGATTCGACAAAGATTGGCGCCGGCGGCTGTCGCAGGGGCGGGGTGGTTGGCGAAAGGAAATGGGACAAGCCGCCGCTGGTTCCGATCCAAATCGTTCCGTCGCTATCCTCCAGGAAACCGCGGCTATCGCAGTCGTCCCAGATGAGGCCGTCGCCGGACGTGTACCGGCTCCAAGATTGCCCGTCAAAAAACTCGACGCCGCGGTCTTCACCTAACCAAACCCAACCGCGGCTGTCCACCCGCAAGAACACGACTTCGTTCGAGGACGAGCGCGGTTTAGTGAAGCTTGCGATATTGCCGTTCTGCAAAGTAAAGCGGGCAACTCCTGCTCCGATACCGTTTATCCACAGGGCCCCTGATTTGTCGATAGCCAGGTCTTCAAGGTGATGGCCCAGCTTCGCCTTTGAGATGTCCAAGCGCGTCCAATTTGGGACGTCGTAGCGGAACAGATATTCCTCTGAGATCGCCCAGATCCGGCCCTTCGAATCCTCGGCCATGTCCTGGATCTTCCGGCTGCCGGACAGGTCGCTGTTAGCCAGGTGAAACTGAGCTCGGCCGTGCCGGCGTTCATTTTTGGGGAACTCGCGCAAAACGGCCGCGGTACCGAGCGCGCCGCCCGCAGGTCTGAGGAGTTTCTCCCCGGTTCGGCGGCGCACATCCGCGCCCTTTGCGCTTAAAAAGAGGCCTTTATCGGTGGCGGCCCAGACCCGGTCTCGCGAATCGACAAACACATGCGACGCTTGCGGCAAAGTAAGTTGCCAGCCGTGAAGTGTTGCTTCGTCTATCTGGATCAACTTGCCTTGATTGGTCGCCGCCCAGAGAAAACCGTCCTTCGACTCCGCCAGCGAGAGGCACCGGGAGGGCGAATCGATTCCCGCTTCCGACCAGGATTTAAATCTGGAGGAACCCGGCTCAAGAATGCTCAGCCCGCGCTCATCGGCCACCCAGACACGCCGGTGAGAGTCTCGCTGGAGCGCCCAGATCTCGTCGCTGTGCAGGCCTTGTTTGGTAGTCCAATGTTCCCAGTCTCCGTAGCCCAGCCATTTCCGAATGCCATGACCGAGCAAGCCGAACCAAACCAGGCCTTCGCGGTCTTGGATAATCGACGAAACCGTTCCTTTTCCGAAACCCTCAGCTTCGGAAACGATCGCCCATCGCCCTCCTACATAACGGCCTATATCCGAGCCAAAGCTCGCGAGCACCGCGCCGGAGCGATCCTCGGCCAGACTAAGGTACGTAACATCGCTCACCACATGTGCCGCCGGGTTGCGAATTTCGAAACGCTTATGGCCAGGGGCTAACATGGCGATATATTTTGGCCCGCGCGCCCAGAGTTCTCCGTTGGCCCTACGTAGGAGACATTTCCAATCGTCCTCCGGCAAGCCGGACGATGGTCCGTATCGCAGCAGTTTCCCATGGGAGATCTCGCATAGGCCTTTACCGCATCCAATTAGGACGCTTCCGTCCGGATTGGCCAGCACGCTCGTGACGGACTTCGCATCAATCTGATCGCTTTTCCGGACTAGCTGGATCGGCCCGGCCTGCCAGGAACGCCCCCCATCTTCCGACTTGACTACCAGCGCTCCGAACTGAGTCACCGCATAGACGCGGCCGTCTGGCGAGGGCGCAAGGCTTGAATCGTAGGGAGTTCTCAGATTTTGATTCTGGTAGGTGACGGTCGAGAATCGTCGCCCTCCGCTACTGAAGGCGAGCCCATCACGAGTTGCAACCCACAGTCGTCCCTCCCGGTCCGAGGCCAGTGCCCGAACAAATCCACTGGGCAAGCCTTCTTTCGTTCCAAACCGCCAGAAGCGCGAGCCATCGTATTGATAAAGGCCACTCTCCGTGCCGATCCAAAGAAAGCCCGAGTGGTCCTGAAGCAGACAATTGACGCTCAGATTTCCTAGTCCGTCGACATAGTCCCGGAAAGAGTACTGCTGTGCCATACAGGCACTTGGGATGCAGGAAAGCAGCAGGGCATAGATGGCCGCTCGCTTGAGGGACATGTTCACGCTCTTCACTTATCGGCAGCGACAGCAAGCGGGCTAGGCTATCTGGCCGATTTAGGAGGAATATTCGTCGGCGCAGAGCCACGTAGCGCGGGACGGCGAAAGGTGGTAAGACAGATCAGAGACATATGAAGAATGTCGCGGATCAAGAGACTCAGAGACCCGATATTGCGGTCGTTGCCACGGGCGTCCCGGTTTCAACCGCTCGCAACGAAGCGATTGATGCCTATCGAGGGCTCGTAATGGTGCTGATGATGGCAGAAGTGCTGCGCCTTTCCCACGTCGCGGCCGCTTTTCCAGGGAACTGGTTCTGGGCGGTTTTGGCATTTAACCAGACGCATGTCGAGTGGGCAGGCTGTTCGCTGCATGACCTGATCCAGCCATCGTTTTCATTCCTGGTGGGGGTGGCGCTTCCGTACTCGATTGCGAGCCGGCTCCGAAAGGGCGCGACGTTCGAGAAGCTTTTCGTGCATGCTCTGTGGCGATCATTTGTTTTGATCGCACTGGGGATTTTTCTTCGGTCGATGCACAGTTCGCAAACTTACTTCACCTTCGAAGACACACTTACTCAGATTGGCCTCGGTTATCCGTTTCTGTTTCTGCTGGGTTTCCGTTCCGCACGAGTCCAATGGATTAGCTTCTCGTTGATCCTGTTCGGATATTGGCTTGCGTGGGCGCTATATCCGATACACACATCCGGGCTTGATTATAGTGCGATCGGCGTACCCGCGAACTGGAGTCATAATTTCACGGGATTCGCAGCTCATTGGAATAAGAACAATAATCTGGGAACTGCATTCGATCAGTGGTTCCTGAATCTGTTTCCGCGCCCCAAGCCGTTCGTGGCAAATGAAGGGGGGTATTTGACGCTTAGCTTCATCCCCACGCTGGCCACGATGATTTCGGGTCTCATTGCCGGGCGGTGGCTGCGGACCTTTGCACCGGCTATTCCGCTTAAGCGATTCGTCATCGTGGGCGCCGCCGGTATCGCCGCGGGAGCGCTGCTGCACGCTACCGGCGTATGCCCGGTTGTTAAACGGATCTGGACTCCGAGTTGGACTTTGTTCAGCAGCGGGGCCTGTTTCCTTCTTCTGGCCGCGTTTTGCTGGGTTATTGAGATGAAGGGATACCGAAAATGGGCGTTTCCGTTGGTAGTAGTGGGGATGAACTCGATTGCAGCTTACTTGATTGCGCATCTCTCGGAGGACTTTGTCGCCAGCAGCTTTCGAATCAATTTGGGCGATAGGCCGTTTCAGATTTTTGGGCCGGGTCTGCAGCCGCTGCTTTTCGGAGCCGCGGTGCTGTTGGTGTATTGGCTGATGCTGGCCTGGATGTATCGCCGGAAGGTGTTCTTAAAGATTTGATGTTGTAAAAGAGAAGGGCCCCGGCGCGGGACCCTTTTCGCCATCACACTGGAGCCGCTTACTGTTGGTACTGGACGGTGAAGTTTACGTCGGAATCTGAAGTGGAAGCGTCGGAGCCCCAAACGCCCCTGTCCGCCGAGGTTGTTGAGCTGCCCCATACTCCGCGAGTGCTCCAAACTCCTTGAGAACCCCAGACCCCTCGAAAGCCGACAACTGAGCTGGTGCCCCATACAGCTTGCGAACCCCAGATCGTTTGATTGGCGCTGACGGCGGTGGTTCCCCACACCGTCTGCGTGCCCCAAGCACCCTTGGTGCCGCTGTGCGCCAATCCTGCGCTTACATCTGTGTCGTTCCAGGTGGACGACGGATCAAATGCCAAGTAGACGTTGCCGGAGGTTGCATTGTAGGTAGCGATCGGAGACATGGCCGTACCGGTGGCAAGGTCTTTGTTGGCCAGCGCGGCCGCGACATCGAGATAGCCTGCGCCAATCGTTAGAACGTCGTACTGACTTACAAAGGTCTGGCCAGTGACGGGATCGACCGCGGTGCTGGAGGCAGGGAAGGTCTTATATGCGGTCTTCATAAGCCGCGCCTTGACCTGATCGGGCGTAAGTGAGGGCTGGCCCTGGAGCATATCGGCAACGGCGCCGCTCACCACGGGGGTCGCCATGCTGGTTCCATTCAGCATCAAGAATCTAGAGGAAGCCGAGGCACTGCCGTTCGATTCGTAATAGGACAGCGGCACAACGTTGGCCGGCTCGGAGGCGAGGGTCGAACCGGCAGCCTGGAGCGACACTACGTGGTTGCCGGGCGCCATGATATCGGGTTTCACAACGTGGTCGAGGGCCGATGGTCCTTTTGAGCTATAGCTGGCAACAAGATCGTCCGTACGCGTATAGGTGGACATGGCTTTCATTGCGCCAACCGTGATTACGTAGGGATCGTTACCGGGCGCCTCAATCGTGCCGTATCCGTCCGTTCCAGCTGAATTGTCCCTACCATCGTTACCGGCGGCGGTAACGACGACTATGCCGGCCTTCCAAGCGGCTTCAACGGCCTGACAGAGCGGATCTTGTGCGTAGCTCTCGTAAATCGGCCGACCTAAGGAGAGATTTATCACGCGAATGTTGTAGGTTTTCTTTAAGGCGATTGCGCGTTCGATCGCCTGGATGACGATACTGTCCGAGCCTTGCCCGTTTGCGTCCAGGACACGGAGATTGATGAGCGACGCGTTCGGCGCGATGCCGACAAATGAGCGGGTGCAGCTGAAGCAATTGGAATCGACGCCATTGGCGCCTATGATTCCAGCGACATGCGTGCCGTGACCATATTGGTCGGCACCATGGCCGCCGGTAAAGTCCTGGGTGTAAACGACGCGGGAGAGTAATCCGAGAATGCTGAGATCGGGACTCGCGTTGATTCCGCTGTCAATGACTGCGACGCCGACGCCGCTGCCGGTCAGTTTGGCTTGCCACGCCGCGCTTGCGTTGACGGCCGCCGCCGAATAGTCCAGTTGGCCGGCTACCGCCCGGTCTGGAGAGATATAGGTGACATTTGGATTGCTGGCCAGCGTCTGCAATGACGAAGCGGGAACGGTACACACGACGGCGTTGATCACGCTAAAAACAACACTCACCACGCCAGTGAGTAGGCCTCCCACCAGGTTCAGAACGCCACCAAGTAGGCCGCCGTTCTGGGGCGACGATACGGTTGGGGGCTGGGCGTACTGAACGATGACCCGGACGTTCGAATTGGGATCCACGCCCTGCAGATCGGGAGAGATCTTAGGCGAAGCTCCAAAGAGGACTACGCCAAGGGAAAGAGAGCAAAGTGAAATTACAAGGCACTTTCTAATCAAGTTCTTTTGTCCTTTAAAGCCTAATCGACATTTGAGGCACGGCGTGTGAATCCCTAAATATCGATTTAGTACTGGGCCCCCTACACTCATTGAAGGCTTCGGCCGATAGGTTCAGTGAGGACGCAGTGCACCGCAGCCATATCTTCGGAACAACCGTAGCCCTGCTCATCGCGTCGGCTGCTTCCTTTCTGCTGCCGTCCAGGTTGCAGGCCGGTTTGGATCCGGCGAAATCGATCGCTCAATATGTTCACGATGTCTGGACAACCGAGAGCGGGTTGCCACAGAGCTCCGTACTGGCGATCGCACAAACTACCGATGGATACCTTTGGCTTGGAACTGAAGAAGGGCTATTACGGTTCGATGGGGTCCGCTTTGTCACATTCGACAAGAAGAACACACCCAGCCTTCAGAGTGACGAGATAGACGCTCTTCTGGCCGACCACCGGGGCGATCTGTGGATCGGCACACGGGGCGGCGGCCTGGTGCGGCTGAGCGGGGGATCCTTCAAGAGTTTCACTGATGCGGACGGGCTTTCGAGTGATTCAGTGCAGGGACTATACGAAGACGAGCATGAGGACCTCTGGATCGCGACCGATGGGGGTGGGCTCAATCGACTGAGCCATGGGAAATTTTCCGCTTACACCAGCAAAGATGGGTTAGCGGATAACGCGGTCTTCTCGATCTGCGGAGACCGGAAGGGTGGAATCTGGATAGCAACCCATGGAGGTTTGAGCCACCTGGTTAACGATAGATTTGTCAACTTCACAGCCAAGAACGGCCTACCAAGCGATGATATCCGGTCACTCTATACAGCTCGCGATGAGAGCTTGTGGATTGGCACAAATGGCGCGGGTCTAGCGCGTTTGACTCCAGCGGGGGTAACGACATACACAACTGAGAACGGGCTTTCAGATAACCATATCTGGTCCATATTCGAAGACACGGGCGGCTCGTTGTGGCTGGGGACGGGTGGTGGAGGAATCACCAGACTGCATAACGGCGAATTCTCGCGTTTCACCCGAAAGGACGGATTTTCGGGCGAGGATGTTTTGGCGATTATGGAGGATCGAGAGGGCAGTTTGTGGATTGGGTGCGCTGGCGGCGGGCTAAACCGATTACGAAACGCATCCTTCACTACCTATGGCGCGCAGGAAGGGCTTTCAAGCGATACCATACTTGGGCTTTACCAGGATCGGGAAGGCGATCTTTGGATCGGAACGAGTGACGGCGGTGTCGATCGCTTCGAGCGCGGCAAGATTACGACGTTTACTACACGCGACGGTTTAGCGGACAATCAGGTGTTTTCGATTGCGGAAGATGGACACGGCGACCATTGGTTCGGCACACGGCGGGGCCTGAGCAGATTGAGCAAGGGTAAGTTTACCGTTTACACCACCCAAAATGGATTGCCTAACAATTTCGTCCGATGTATCTATACGGACAGTAAAGGCGAGCTGTGGATAGGCACTCGCGAAGGTCTAAGTCATTTCGACGGACGCCAATTTAGCACTTACGGTATAAAAGACGGTCTTTCCGACCCGCACGTACTCTCTATATATGAAGATTCGGGAGACGGCGCTCTGCTAGGGAACTCGCGCAAAACGGTCGCGCTTTGGGTGGGCACCGGAGCGGGTCTAAATCGTTTCGCAGACGGCCGTTTCCGGGCCTACACAAAGAAGGATGGGCTCCTAAACGACGTGGTTTGGTCGATCTATAAGGAACCGGATGGGACTCTGTGGCTGGGAACGGATGGTGGTGGACTAAGCCGGTTCAAGAACGGGCACTTTTCCAGCTTTACGACACAGTCTGGGCTGCTTGACGACACGGTTTTCCAAATTCTCGACGATTCCAAGGGAAATTTATGGATGAGCAGCAATCGCGGGATCTTCAAGATTGCGAAGAGTCAACTCAACGGGTTTGCGGAAAACAAAATTCATGAGATTTCATCCCGTACCTTCGGTTTGGCGGACGGGATGCGAAGCCGAGAATGCAATGGGGGATTTCAGGCGGCGGGATGGCGGTTTCACGATGGGCAATTAGCGTTTCCGACGATGAAGGGAGTCGCGGTTGTCAATCCAGCTCGTTTGATCACCAACCAACTCGAGCCGCGTGTCCTGGTGGAACGGATCATGGTGGACAAGCGGGAAGTAGCTGCGAAAGCGCTACGCAGCCTTCCTCCCGGCAAGGGGCAATTCGAGTTTCAATACACGGCGACGAGCTTTATCGAACCGGGGCAAATCCGATTCAAATACATTTTGGAGGGGTTCGATAGGGACTGGACAGATGCGGGTACACGGCGGACCGCATTTTACACAAACATTCCTCCGGGGAAGTATCGGTTCCGTGTAATCGCGTGTAATGCCGACCGGGTATGGAGCCGTTCCGGTGAAGCCGTTTCATTCGAGCTCCGGCCCCATTTTTACCAGACTTCCCTATTTGCCGGCGCGGTCATTCTTCTAATAGCAGGACTCTTCGCGACTGGGTATCGAATCCGTGTGAACCAACTCCGCGCCCAACAAAGGAATCTCGAAAGATTAGTTCAGGAGAGAACCGAGGCGCTGAGTGGAAGCGAGAGGAAATTCCGGCAGTTAGCAGAGAACATCCGCGAGGTGTTTTGGATGATGGACCCGGAGACCGGAGCATTTTTGTATGTCAGTCCGGCATTCGATGAGCTTTTTGGTTTCTCCGCGGACCTGGTACTTCAAAATCCGGATGTCTGGCTTACATCGATCCATCTGGAGGACCGCGAGCTAGTTCAGGATTTACGGTTGCGGCAGCGGATGGGAGAGCGGCTCGAGCGCGAATACCGGATTGTCGCGGGCGAGCGCAGCCGCTGGTTATGGGATCGCGCCTTCCCAATAATGAATGAATCCGGCCGCCTGAATCGAATCGTCGGGATCGTCGAGGACATCAGCGAGCACAAGGAAGCCGAGCAGGTACTGCGCCGCTCAAACGACGAACTGGAACAGCGGGTCCGTGAACGCACGATCGAGCTGGTACGTCTGAAAGAGGCGGCGGAGGCCGCGAACAAAGCCAAGAGCGAATTCTTAGCTAACATGAGCCACGAACTACGTACGCCTATGAACGGCATTATAGGTATGACCGGACTCGCCCTTGGGGCGGAACTCGAGACGGAACGGAAAGAATACCTCGATATCGTAACCTTCTCGGCGAACTCGTTGCTCACGATTATTGACGATATACTCGATTTTTCTAAGGTGGAGGCGGGGAAGCTCAACCTGCAACACGTGCCGTTCAATGTGCGGGATTGCGTCCATAAGGCCCTGGGATCGATTTCTGTTAAGGCCGCCGAGAAGGGGCTTTATCTCAGGCACTCGGTTGATTCCGCGGTGCCCGAAATTCTAGTCGGCGATTCCTCCCGGCTGCGGCAAATCCTCCTCAATCTGGTCGGGAATGCCGTTAAGTTCACGGTGCGCGGCGGGGTGGATATCGGCGTGTGTTTGCTGCGTCGGTCTGATTCGGAGATGACTGTTGAATTCCGCGTAAGCGATACGGGCGTCGGAATCCCGCGGGACAAGCAACGCTGTATCTTCGAGGCCTTCACTCAGGTCGATGGATCCTCGACACGGGAGTTCGGCGGCACTGGTTTGGGCCTGGCCATTTGCACCCAATTGGTGACTTTGATGAATGGAAAGATCTGGGTTGAAAGCGAAGCGGGACAAGGAAGCCAGTTTTATTTCACTGCAGAATTCGGGATCCCGGAAAAAACCGACGACGGCGCGGTTCAGCCTTCGGTCCCCACGGTCGAGTTGAATACAAGTTCAAAGCCGAGATCTGAGGACCTCGCGCAAAACGGGCCCGGCATGGCCGCCCGAGTTCCTGATATTGCCGTTGCGGCACGCCCTGCCCTTTGCGCTCCTAGCGAATCGGCTCTACGCATCTTAGTGGTAGAGGACAACCTTATCAACCAGCGGTTGGCGGTGCGGGTGCTCGAGAAGAATGGCTACAGTGTTGTCGTCGCGGGCAACGGGCGTGAAGCGCTCAACACGTTGGAGCGGTCGAACTGGGAATTCGACGGCATATTGATGGATGTCCAAATGCCCGAAATGGATGGTCTCGAAGCGACGAAGGAAATTCGAAGAATTGAGACGTTGACTAACAAGCACATGCCCATCATCGCTTTGACTGCGCACGCGATGGAGCGCGACAAGGAGCAGTGTCTCGCGGCGGGAATGGATCGGCACTTAACCAAACCTATTCAAGTGGAGTTGTTACTTGCGGCTTTGCAGGAAATTGCGACTGGTGAGATCGTGTTGTCCGCAATAGGCAATAAGCCTTCCGCGCTCTAGGTAAACGAAGCTGCAAGTAGACTGCGTCGCTTGTAAAGTGGAGGAGACGGCGGAAATACGGAAATGAGTACCTCATCCACACCCAAGTTCATACCTACCTCGGAAGAGCTGAGCAAGACGCAGCGCGATCTAAGCTTCCATCCGTCGACGGTAGAGAATCCGAAGACGCTGACCAAAGAGCAGATCGCGGCTTTCAATCGCAATGGCTACCTGATCGGGATTCGGATCTTCAGTGAAGAGGAGATTACAGAGCTCCGGACATACTTTGATGAACTTCTCGCCAAAACATTGGCGGCTGGCGGAAATAGCTATTCGATCAGCACGGCCCATCTCCGCTATGGCCGCGTCTATGATGTGTTGACGCATCCCCGTATTGTGGCCCGTGTGAAGGATCTGCTCGGGGAAAACGTGATCGCCTGGGGATCGCATTTTTTTTGCAAGATGCCCGGGGATGGTAAGCGGGTCTCCTGGCATCAGGATTCCAGCTACTGGCCGCTGACGCCCTCCATGGCGGTGACGGTTTGGCTGGCGATTGATGATGCCGATGTTGAAAATGCCTGTATGCGTTACATTCCGTGCTCTCACGTTTTGGGCCATTTGACTTACAGCCTGAGTGAAGACGATGAAGCCAACGTTTTGAACCAGACCGTAGAGGGCGCTGAGAGTCTGGGCCAGCCGGTCAATGTTGAACTGAAAGCCGGGCAGGTTTCAATACACAGCGATCTGCTTCTGCACGGCTCGGAGGCAAACCAGTCGAACCGGCGGCGGTGTGGCCTCACCCTGCGCTATTGTCCCGCAAGTGTGAGAGCGGGACTGGGATGGAACGAGAAGGGCGTGATTGTGAGCGGGGTGGATGAATCGGGGCACTGGGCCAATCCGCCGCGGCCAGCCACGGATTGATTCGGCCGGAAACTGGCGGAAGTTAAACTTGGCGTCGGAATACTTGCGCATCCGGTCGTTTGAAAGCCGCTTCGCTTGAAAAACCGCTCCGAGGCGTCGAGACGATTCTCGACGCGTTGCGCTGTGATTAGCTGCGGTTTTTGAGTTTCACACTTGACGCGATTATTAGTGCCAGACCTAGTCCGAAGAGCGCAAGCGCCGCACTGGAGGGCTCGGGTACGCCGCTGGCGGGTGTGACTGCGGCATCGAAATCAGTCAACGCCGTATCCGCAATGAAGGCGTCGGCGGCACTCGTGGGATGCAGGGGATCCCAGAAAAGGTAGTTGTTTGGGTCCGCTCCAGGAACGTCGATACCGGGAGTTGTCACGTTGAAGCCGTCATTGCCGGGTGTGGTGAGAATCTGCTGGAACAATGCATTGATATCGACACCCACCAGAGTGATGCCTGAGTAATCCTTATCTAGTGTCTGGATGTCGGCCGCCCATTGGGTATCGAAGGCAATACTTGCGGTGTTCAGAGCCGCGGCCTGGCCGCTTGCGACGCCTGCGGGCGTGTCTCCTAACAGGGGCAGATTGAACCAGAGGAAGTATTTGCCACCAGCGGCCGCCAGTGTGGCTATGTTGGCTTCCAGGTTGTTCGCCGCCTGCACTGGATTATTGCCGGCGATGATGTCGTTTGCTCCCGCCCAAAAGCTGTAAAGGGAGGTTGAGGGGATGCTTGTGCGACCGTTCAAATAAAACCCGACCTGGTCGGAGACGCCATCGATACCATTTGAACCGGTCGTCGCACCCCCTACCGCATAGTTGGTCCCCCCGACCGGGGGAAGAGAAGGCTGGGGATTAGGGAGTCCGGCGCTCGCAGCAAACTGGTTGATCCACACACCCGACGGACCACCCGTGGCTGGAGGATTGGTAAACTCGCCGACCTGGAACGGAACCAGGGGTATCGTTCGGTAGTAGTAACCGGCGCCAGGCTCCGCGCCGAGCGTGGCGATGGAGGCATTGCCCGTATCGGTAAGGCTGTCGCCAAACGCCACAATCTGATTTACCTGGGTGATCGTACCCCCAAACATTGTGAAAACCGGCAGCAACAGGGCTACGCCGAAGAATGCAGCTACGTGACCGCGCATACCGAGATCGACAAGGAATGTAGGCTGGTTAATACATAGAAATAGTTACAATCCATCTGGCCGGTACTAGCACCGGAAGAAGTACAAGGGTCCGTGACGCTCAAATATAACGGCATAGCAATCCTGTGGGCGTAAGTATGTGGAATAATTTTGTTCCATGAACCGGATTAAGCTTCTGGAGATGATTTGGCGGGACACCGTGTATGCGCTGCGCACAATGAGCAAAAAACCGGCGTTCGCCGCGACGGCCGTTCTCACCCTGGCACTCGCGATTGGTGGGAACACGGCGATGTTCACGGTGGTGCGCGCTGTGCTGCTGAAGCCGCTTCCGTACCCTGACTCCGATCGGCTCGTGTTTCTCTCGGGTGGCGCGACGCCGTCGCGATTTGAGGAAATGAAGGCCAGTGCGCATACCGTCTCCGGGATTGGCGCATTCACGGGCGAGGAAAGTCCCACGCTTTCCGGCGGAACCGAACCGGAAGTCCTGAAGAGTGCTCGCGTATCGGCCGATTTCCTTCAAATTTTGGGCGTGGAGCCGCTGCGCGGACGCGGCTTTCGTGCTGACGAAGATTCTCCGGGCGGCCCACCCGTTGTGATGATCAGCGCCAATCTGTGGCAGCACCGGTTCGCGGGAGATCCGGAGATTGTCGGCAAGACGGCAACCCTGGGAGAGACGCCGTACACCATCATCGGCGTTCTTCCGCCCCACTTTCCGTTTCCTTTTCCCGACGTGGACGTGTGGATGACAGCGCCCTCAGAATGGCCGCTGATGCCTCCGAAATCAAGAGCGTTGAGTCCTTTTTTGACCATATTCGGCCGGCTCAAGCCCGGCGTAAGCCTGGAACAAGCGACTGCAGAGGCGAAAGTGATCCACCACCAATACGCAGTCGCTCATCCGACGATGCTCGACGCCAAGGCGAAGAAACCGGTGGCGGTGACCGCAATGAAGGATAACCTCGTGGCCAATGTGCGATCAATGCTTTGGATGCTGCTTGGCGCGGTGGGTTTTGTGCTGTTGGTTGCATGCGCGAATGTGGCCAGTCTGCTGCTGGCGCGGGCGAGCTCGCGTTCGCGCGAAATTGCCGTGCGGTCTGCACTCGGCGCAGGCCGCATCCGGCTCATTGGGCAATTCATTGCTGAGAGCGTCGTGCTCTCGCTTACCGGAGGAATACTCGGCGTGCTGCTCGGCTATTGGAGTCTGCGGGCGATCCCGGCCCTGACTGCTTTCAATTTGCCGAGGGCTCAAGAGATTCATTTGGATTGGGTAGTGCTCGCGTTTGCTGCGGGTATCTCGATTGGAACCGGCGTGCTCTTCGGATTGGCGCCGGCGCTTGGGGCGTCCCGGCCCGATCTGATCCGCGTATTGCGAGCGAGCGGAGAGGCTGCTCAGCAAGGCATTCCTGGAAAGATTCTGGGCGGGCTGAACGTGCGCGGACTGCTGCTGGTTGGACAAGTCGCGCTTTCGATTGTGTTGCTGATCGGGACGGCGCTGCTGATCGAAAGCGTGAGCCGGCTGCGTGGCGTCTCGGTGGGCTTCAATCCGGCGAACGTTTTGACGGCGAGTATCTCTCTGCCTCCGTTGCACTACGATACGAACGAGAAAAGGGCGGCATTTTTCCAGGAGTTGGTTCGGGGCGTGGGATCTTCGCCGGGTATTCGCAGTGCGGCGGCCGCGATGTTCCTCCCGATGATGGGCTATGCAGGAACGCCCGTGCAGGATGCGGCAAAACCGCTCCTGAAATTGAACGAACGGCTGATTTCGGTCGTTTCGGTGATCACGCCAGGGTATTTTCAAACTCTGGAGATTCCGTTGCGCCGTGGGAGAGATTTTACCGAGCGAGACAAAGACGGAGCGCGGCGTGTGGCAATTATCGATGAGGCCCTGGCGCGGCGGTTCTGGCCGGAATATCCGCGCGGCCTGGACCCGGTGGGCCAACACATTTGGGTTGGCGGTGTGAACCCGAATCCCGCCGAAATCGTGGGAATCGTCGCGGATGTGCATCAGAATCTTGAAAACACCGCCTGGCCTGAAACGGTATATGTCTCCTTTGCACAGAACCCGCAACCGTTCGCAACTTTAGCGGTTCGGACCGAGGCCAACCCGCGCGGCTTCACCGGGACGGTACGCGAACAGATGCGTGCGTTGAATAGAAATACATCTATCTCCGCTTTCCGGACCATGGATGATTTGGTAGACGAGCAAGTAGGTCAACGCCGTTTGCTGGTGATATTGTTGGGATCTTTCGCGCTGATGGCGCTGCTGCTGGTACTGATGGGAATCTACGGGATCATCGCGTACACGGTGGCGCAGCGAACCCAAGAGGTGGGCATCCGGCGCGCACTTGGCGCGCAGCAGAGCGATGTTCTGCGGCTTGTCGTGGGACAGAGCTTTCGCCTGGCTCTGGCAGGACTGGCGATTGGGATCGGCGGCGCTCTTGGGTTAACCCGGCTACTCCAAAGCCTATTATTCGGCGTCAGCGCGACCGATCCTACGACGTTCGCGGCTGTCGGCTTGCTGTTCCTGCTGGTGGCTCTCGCGGCCAGCTACATTCCGGCGCGCCGCGCAACGCGAATCGATCCAATCACAGCGTTGCGCGTACTCTGAGGGCGCTCTGGCCTGCGGTTTGTGCTAGCATTCCGCAATGATCAAAGCGTTCGTGCGCGTCTTAATGGGGATGATTATCGTCAACGCGAGTTCGACTGCGGGTCAACCGGAGAGAGCGCGCGACTTGGGCGTACCTTTTTCGGGAACGCCGGGTCCGCTGAATGCGATCACCGACGTAAAGGGAGTAGAAGTCGGAAACACAACCCTGATTCGCGGCGAGGGTCCGTTAGTAGTTGGGCAAGGGCCGGTGCGCACGGGCGTGACGGTGGTGTTCCCGCGAGGCCGGACGGACGCGGATCCGGTTTACGCAAGTTGGTTTTCGCAGAACGGCAACGGCGAGATGACTGGCACGACTTGGGTGGAGGAATCGGGATTCCTGGAAGGGCCGGTCGCCATTACGAACACGCACTCCGTGGGTCTGGTTCGCGATTCGATCATTGCATGGGATGTGAAGACGGGCCGTATCGCACAGCAGCCATGGTCGCTTCCTGTAGTGGCCGAGACCTGGGATGGATATCTCAACGATATCAACGGCTTTCATGTTAAGCAGGAGAATGTGTTTGCGGCATTGGAATCGGCCAAGGGTGGACCGATACCCGAAGGCGCGGTGGGCGGCGGCACCGGGATGGTCTGCTATGGCTTTAAAGGCGGCGATGGGACGGCGTCGCGCATCGTGGCAGGCGAGGCGGGGGGCTACACCGTGGGCGTACTGGTGCAATGCAATTGTGGAAGGCGGCCGCAATTGACGATTGCGGGTGTGCCGGTGGGCAAAATGATTCCTGTGGCGCCCCAGAAGGCGGAACGCGATGATGCGACCCGCGGCGATGTCGGGTCGATCATTATCGTGGTGGCGACGGACGCACCGTTGCTGCCAACTCAGTTAAAACGGCTCGCGCGGCGGGCGACGATGGGCTTGGCGCGGACGGGGTCGACATCGGGCAATTCGTCGGGCGATATTTTCATTGCGTTCTCGACAGCGAACCGCGGGGCGGATAAATTGCCGGGGCCGAACAGTGTGCTCACCGTGTCGAGCGCGCGAATTAGCGCTTTGTTCGATGCGACTGTTGAGGCGACCGAAGAAGCGATCGTGAATGCGATGGTCGGTGCGGCGACAATGACGGGCATTGACGGCCACACGGTGCAGGGGCTGCCGCATGAGGCGGTGCGCGAGTTGATGAAGAAAGCGGAACGGTGAGGATCGCAAAGCAGGGAAGGGAGTCAGAATGCGGCAGGCGGAACGATTCTCTTTTCCATGCGTACTACTTCAATTGACTCGTTTCCGCCGACCGGCGCCTGGACTCGTTCGATCTCTCGATAGCCTTTCAGCGCATAGAGCGCGACCCCGGTGAGCGTGCTGCCCATTTCGAAACGCCTGAAACCGGCGGCAATGGCTGCTGTTTCGGCCTCGTTCAACAGTAAGCTTCCCAGACCTTGCCGAGCAAATCGCGGGGCGACGAAAATTGCCCGAACTTTCGCGGCGTCGATGACAGGATCAAGCAGGTCGGGTTCGGCTTTCTCGATTTGACAGTCGCCGCCGTAGAGTGTTTTGCGATAGCTCCAGCCTCCACAACCCGCCAGTGTTCCGTCTTCGGAGACCGCAATAAAATAGGTGCCATCGGCGATCAGTTGAGTATCGACCGTGAAGACGGTAGCCAGCGATCCTTCGATCTGGCGAGCCGTATAATCTTTCGCCTGCAAGCCGCGCACGGAGTCGGCAATCAGCGCCGTGATGGCAGGGATGTCCGCCGCAGTGGCCACTCTGAGGCGGAAGTGCATAGTGACAGTGTAGAAGGGCGCCTATGGGCGGGCTCGGCGGGTACATATAATCACACAGAAAGCAGACCCAAAACGATGGTGACCGATCCTATTGCTCCGGAAAATCAGTTAGCGTCGTTCCTAGCAAAGTACACTCCGGAAATTGCCGCTCGCGCTGAGGCCGTGCTGGTGAAACTTCGAAAGCAACTGCCGCATGCCTTGGAGCTAGTCTATGACAATTACAATGCTCTGGCAGTTGGTTTTGGGCCGACGGAAAAGCCGTCCGAGGCCATATTCTCAATCGCGGTGTTTCCGAAATGGGTGAGTCTGTTCTTTCTACAAGCGAAAGGCCTGCCGGACCCAAAGCTGCTATTAAAGGGAAGCGGAAACGTGGCCAAGCACGTTGTCCTGGAACACGAATCCGCGATCGACGACCCGGCGATCCAGGAGCTTATGCGACAGGCGATTGAAAGGGCAGTTGTCCCATTCGATCGATCAGCGAAGCACCGGCTGATCATACGATCGGTATCGGCGAAACAGCGGCCACGGCGTCCGGCGGCAGTAACCAAGGTGAACAAGCGGAAATCTTGACTACGTGAGAGCAACCAAGTTTGAAGTTCGCCACCAAGTACTGATTCATCAGTTGATCATTGCCTGCGCGTTTCTTACTTACCTGTTCGATCGCGACGATATTGTTTGGAAGTTCGTCAAAGAAAGTCCAGCAAGCAGAGAACTGGAACGGACTTCATTCGTCATCGCGACCGTAGTTCTGGGCGCTGCTGCTGGAATCTCTACCTGGGCGAGCGCTTATCGCAACCAAGATTTGAGGGCGAACTCGAAGCAGAGCAGCCACACGGGTCCATATAGATATTTCCGTTACCCACATTCTATGGGTGATCTATTTTATGCGATCGGGTTGGGATCGCTTGCGCCAGTGGAGGGATTTGTCATTCTGCTGGCCGGCGAAGCGATTCGCCTCCTCCGCTTGACATTGAGCGACGACGAACTTAAATACAATACGACGAGAACAGATCGTCAGTGGAGCGGCGCATTTCGTATAGAAGCTGCGAAGTGGGGAATTTTGTTGACCATGATTGTTTTCACCATCACGCTAAATGATCGGGTTGCAGAAGTTCTGGCAGGAACAAGCGCTCTTGTCTGGATGCTGTTGAATGCCCGGCGCCAGAGAAGAGACTCGTACTGAGCTAATCCGCGCGTAACGCGTTCATCGGGTCGTTCTGTGTGGCACGGCGCGCGGGGACGTAGCAGGCCAAGGCCGCCGTAGCAATCACCACGAAGCAGGCGGCAGCCATCGTTAAGGTGTCATGCGCGCTGACACGGTAGAGCAGGCTCGCTAAGAACCTTCCAAGAATGAGACTGGAGACAACACCGATTGCGGTTCCGCCAATGGTCAGCTTCATACCCTGGCGGAAGACATATGTGAACACGTCGCGCGACTGGGCGCCGAGAGCCATTCGAAGGCCGAACTCATGGCTCCGTTGGTTCATGGAATAGGACATCACGGCATAAGTGCCGATTCCGGCGAGGACCAAGGCAAGCAAGGCGAATAGCCCGAACAGTAACAACGCGAATTGAGAGGAGGAATAAGCCTTTGCCGCGATTTCATCCATTGTGCGGACCTCTGCTATTGCCAGTGACGGGTCCAGGGCGTGAACAGCGGCACGAATGTCATCTGCTAATACGGATGGCTCGGAGCGGCCGCGCACCGCGACGGACACATCCATGTAGGGCCACTCGGGCAAGGACCACCAGAAAGCGGGCTCTGCTCCGTCACTCGCTGGGGTATCCTTCACATCACCGACGATGCCGACGATAGGTAGCCAATCACTCTCCTTTGGGTGATCTTCGAAAGTGATCCGCCGGCCAAGGGCGTCTTCGCCGGGCCAATAACGCTGCGCCATCGCCTGATTGATAATGAGCGAATGTGAGCTCTCCTTCCGGTCATGTGCGTTGAAGAAGCGGCCTTTCAGCAGAGGTATCCCGAGCACCCGAAAGTAGTCTGGGCTTGCCGAGTGATATCGCGCATGAAATTCCGTGTTTGGAGGCGGTGTTTTATCTTGGATCGTGAAGCCAGTATTGTCGTCGTATCCGGTCCAGGGAAGATCCGTTGCTATTCCCGCCGCGCTGACTCCCGGAGTTGAGACGAGACGCAGCAGAAGTTGCTCATAAAATCGGTTGATGCTTTCCGGCTTCGCATAGTCATAGCTGGGACTTCGCAAAGAAATGCTGGCCGTAACAGTGCCCGTGGGGCGAAAGCCTGGATTGGTATCGAGCAGGTTCGCGAAACTGCGAAGCATGAGGCCTGCGCCAATCAGCAGAAGACACGCGAGCGCGATTTCACTTACAACGAGAGAGTTTCGTAGACGGAGCACGCCAGCGCTGCTGGTCACGCTTCGGCCGCTCTGATGGAGCGACGTTCTTAAATCGACATTCGAGCCTTGCCATGCCGGGGCCAAGCCGAACAGAATGCCTGTGGCGATCGCGACGGTCAAGGTAAATAGGAACATGGCTGCGTTGACATGAATGTCGCCAGCGCGAGGGAAATCGGACGGCAGAAGAGCGACCAAGGCGTTCACTCCGGCCAGAGCGATAGCACCACCCAGTGCAGCCCCGATCAATGAGAGGAGAATGCTTTCTGTCAGCAAGAGCCGTATCAGGCGGGATCTTCTCGCTCCCAACGCAGCGCGCAGGGCAAATTCACGACTGCGGATCGTGGCTCGCGCCAGCAGCAGATTCGCTGCGTTCACGCAGGCAATCAACAGCACCAATCCAACCGCACCCAGTAACGTCCAAAGTAGACGTTGAGTGCCGCCGACAATCTCGCTCTGAAGTGGCGTGAGCCTGACATGCCAGCCTCGGTCTCCTTCGTGCTCGCGGGCCATCTGCGCCATCACAGCATTTAAGTCCGCCTGGGCCTGGGCCACAGTAACTCCCGTCTTGAGGCGGCCGATGCCGTCCACAAAGTGAGAGCCGCGATTGGCAGGATTGTCTCTGAATGGAAAAGGAACCCACACGTCGACGCGTTGCCCGTATGCAACGGCATGGTAATCGTTGCCCGGGTGAGCGAATCCGGAGCGCATTACGCCCACGACCGTATAGGGTTCTCCATTCAAGATGATCTTGCGGCCGAGAATATTCGGCTGTGAGGCGAAACGGGAATTCCAGAGTTCGTGGCTCAGAATGACAACGTGTCCATTGGCGGCCAGCTCGTCTCTGGTCGAGAACTCGCGGCCGATCGCCGGCCTTTCGCCCAGCACGTGAAAGAAGCCGGCAGTCACAGCGAAAGCAGTGAGCCGCATCGGCGTGTCGATGCCGGATAATTGAAGATCGTCGCGCGCGTAGCCACCTATGGCGTTTAGGGATCCGCCGTTCACGGAGTCCGTCAGCGATTCGAAAGAGCGGGAGCGTTCCCGGTAATCTTTCAAATCGAACGGGTTGAGCGGGAACTTCGGGTACTCGGGATTATTCAGGAAGACGCGCACAAGGCGCTCCGGCTGGGGGTACGGGAGCGGTTTCAACAGGACGCCATCAATGACACTGAAGATCGCGCTGTTGGCTCCAATGGCGATCGCCATAGTTACGATGATCGCCGCGGAAAAGCCTGGAGTGTGGATCAGAGTTCTGGCAGCGAATTGGACATCGCTCAGAATGCTTTCCAGTTGACCGGTTCGACGCATATCGCGGCATTCCTCCTGAATTTGCGTTATTCCGCCCAAACGGCGCGAAGCGGCGTAACGAGCCTCATCCGCCGACATGCCCCGCGCAACGTTCTCTTCTCTTTGCCGCTCGAGATGGAAGCGGAGTTCCTTCTCGAGCTCCGTCTCGACAGATGGCCTCTTCAGCAATGTACGCAACCGCGCCCGTAGAACGTTCCACCAGCGGCTCAGAAACATTTCGACCGTCCTTAAGCCATGCGAATGACCAAACCGACTGCGTTAGACAATCTCTCCCACTGCGCCAATTCCCTCTTAAGTTGCGCAGTTCCGGCGCGTGTTAATGAATAGAATTTCGCTTCACGGCCCGTTTCGGAGGTTCGCCATTCCGAGCGTACCCAGCCCTGCTGTTCAAGCCGATGGAGAGCTGGGTACAGCGCGCCCTGGGTGATTTGCAAGACATCGTCCGTAATTTGTTCGATGCGTTTGGCAATGGCCCAGCCGTGCTTTGGTTCGAGTGAGATGGTCCTGAGGATCAGGAGATCGAGGGTCCCCTGGATCAGGTCGGAAGGCTTGCTCATGTTAACGCCTAAGTGTCTTACATATCATACCTAATCGGCTGACATAAGAGGCGGCCACGCTATCTTCGGCGCTTAGTTGATTCTGAGATGCTGATCGTCGACCACGGCAGCGATTCTTGGTTCGTCTCGCAAAATGGTCGAATAGATCCAAGTGTAGTGGCCCTTGTCTTTAATCACCGCCATGGTGCGCTCTGGGCCAATCAAACGGCGGTCCGCTTCGATTTCGAGATAGCAATCGACCAGATGGCCGTAGGTGCTGTAGGCCGACTCGGCGCCTTCGGGCAGTCCAACAGGAGCCGTGGGATACATACGACGCAAGATTGATATCGCGGCTCGCTGCTGGTAATCATGGTCACGCAAGTACCAATGCAACTGCTCGTGAATATAGGAGGACAGGAGTTCGTCGGCAGAGTTTGCAAAACGGGTGTTGAGCGTCAGTTCGGGAAAGGCATGGTTGATTGCCCGCTCTTCAATGATGACCTTGCGAGTGAACGTATATTTTCGTAAGTCATACGAATCCAAGACTTGCTCAAGCGTTGCTTTCGTTTGGGCTTCGCGGCTGCTGTTGTGAAGCAAACGGATTGTGATAGGCCCGACCGCGGAGAGGGCGGCCGTCACGAACAGGCCCGCGAACAATGCGTTGTTGATCGTGCTTCGATAAGGGCGACACACGGATATCGAAAGAATTATAGCTGTAACGCGGGACGGCGGGGTTATGGTAGCTTTCTACATAGGCAACCCGCGGGATTAAACGTTATGGAACGTGCGCAATTTCGAGTGCTCTATCGCGAATTTCTTTTTTGCATGTTCGATGTCGAGTTACTGTCTTCGCACGCGCGGGGAGATGCGAGCACGCTGCTCGGGCAGTTCGCGGCGCTGCTCGTCTTTTTGAGCTTGGGCTTCTCCCTTCCCGCATTGGGCTTCGATGGCAAAATGCCCGCGCCTCTGTTCCTGATTGGCAGTTGGAGCGCGGAACACTTCTTGATTGCAACGACCATGCTGGTGGTTGGACTGTTTGCCGTACTGAGTTGGAACTCGACGTTTCCAGACCGGCGCGATTTGATGGTGATTGCGCCCTTGCCGGTGCGTGCGCGCACTTTGTTTCTGGCGAAGATTGCGGCGGTGGGGACGGCGCTGGGAATTACTGTGGCTGTCCTGCATGTCATCGCGGGATTGGCGTGGCCACTTGCGTTTGATAAGCAGTTCCCAGCACAGTCGATGCCGGCGCTGACCTCGGATCCTGCGATTGGGCCAGTCGAAGCCAGCCAGTTCCAATCCGTGCTGGACCATGACATGGATCAGATGCTGCGTGCCGGAGCACTGGCCCCGGGTACCGGCGCTGGCGTCGCGATTGGAGTTTCGAAGCATGGCGTTCGGCGGGTCTTTACTTATGGAACTGCCAGGCCGGATTCCCTCTTCGAGATCGGGTCCATTAGCAAGACATTTACCGGACTCGTTTTGGCCAGGATGATTAAACAGGGAAAAGTATCGCTTGGTGAACCGGTACGCGAGTTGTTGCCTGGCGGGACCGTGGCGAAACCAACTGGCACTGAGATCACGCTGCTTGACCTCGTAACGCAGCACTCCGGGTTGCCGCGCATGCCGAACAATTTCCATCCTGCGGACAAGACGAACCCGTACGCCGATTACCATGCCGCTGACCTTTACGAATACGTGGCGCAACGCGGCCTCCGCAAACCGAGTAATGCTTCGTTTCTCTATAGCAATCTTGGATTCGGCCTACTGGGGCAGGCATTGGCCGATCGGGCCGGGACGAATTATCCCACCCTTCTGGAGCAAGAAGTCGCCGGTCCGCTCGGTTTGCGGAATACCACAATTTCGCTTTCGCCGGAACAGCAGAGGCGGTTTATACAGGGGCACGATGAGGACCATCATGCCGTTCATGCATGGGACCTGGATGCGCTGGCGGGGGCTGGCGGAATTCGCTCGACAGCAGGCGACATGCTCACGTATCTCGAAGCGAACTTGCATCCAGAGAAACTCAGCTCAGCGGAGTTGCGGGCTGCGGTGGCGTCATCTCATCAGCTTCGCGCCGATGTGGCGCCGGGCCTGCGGATCGCCTTCGCCTGGTTTTATAACCTGCATGCCGGAACCTATGGGCACAATGGCGCTACGCAAGGATATTCGAGCTTTGCATTCTTCAATCCGAAGGACGATTATGCGGGCGTCGTTCTGTTAAACAGTGGGCCGGGCGGATTCAGCACATGCGATTTGTTAGGCGCCCACATTCGCGGAAGGCTGGCCGGAGAGCGCCCCATTTCTCTCAAGAGCGTTTTGATTCCGGCGAGCGGCGGCGTGTTCGGATGGATGCGGCTAATGGTTGTGTATTGGGTAACTATGTGCACGGCGGGCGTATTTATTTTTTGTTGCGTGTTGGGATTGCAGGGCTGGGCCGCTCAACTGTTGCCGCGCCGCTATTTCCTGAGAGCATCGTCGTTCTTGCAATTGGCGGTCTTCTGCATCCTGGTCAGCGTGTATTTTCTGCAACCAATCGTCGCAACTCCTGACGCGATCCGGGCTGCGCAGGGTAGTGGGCTCATGGCATGGTCGCCATCGTATTGGTTCTTGGGTCTGTTTCAACAGTTGAATGGATCGCCCGCGCTGCGCGTACTGGCGAGCAGAGCGTGGATCGGATTAGCCATCGTTGTGTGCGGAACAGTAGCGGCGTATGCGCTCTCGTACTTGCGATCGCTGCGCAAGATTGTAGAGGAGCCAGACATCGTGACTGGCGCTCGCGGCGCGGTCCGGTTACCGCGCTTCGGCACTGCCCTTCAGACTGCCGTGGTCCAGTTCAGTATTCGAACCCTGCTGCGGAGCCGGCAGCATCGCGTGATTCTCGCGTTCTATTTGGGGATTGGTTTTGCACTGACGATTTACTTGTTGAAGAGTCCCGTGGCTAAGGAAATCGCAAACGGATCGACAAGCGATCCATGGCATGAGCCAAGCATGCCGTTACTGGCTTCGACCATTATCATGATGGGATTCTGCGTCGTGGGCACGCGCGCGGTATTTGCTCTCCCGCTGGATCTCGCGGCCAATTGGATCTTTCGCATTACACCGGTTCGTGGCGGATCGGAGTGCCTCTCGGCGTGCCGGCGTGCGATTTGGGCGCTGTCGGTTGTGCCGGTGTGGATCGGTTCAGCAGTGCTCTTATTTTCGGTGTGGCCGTGGCGGCCCGCTTTGGAGCACTTACTCATTCTCGGATTAATTGGAGTAACTCTAGCGGAGTTCTGTTTACAAGGCACTCAGAAGCTCCCGTTCACGTGTTCCTGGCTGCCGGGAAAGTCTAATTTTCATATTACGTTCTGGCTCTGTATTGCGCTAATTTTGCAGATCGTCCTTAGAGGCGCTGAATTCGAACGGCAGGCTTTCAATGATCACGGCCGATACGGACTGATTGTGGTTGTTCTTATTACAGCGGCGGCGGTTGCAAGGTGGAGAACATCGCAGAAGGCCGATTCCGAGACTGCGCCGCTGCAGTTTGAGGAAGAGCCGTCGTGGCAAATGGTGAGTTTGAATTTGCCTAGCGACGGCGGGGTGCGGACGGAGTAGAGTGAGAGAAGTTCCGAATGTGCTGCTGCAGGTACACTCCTCACTGGGTCTGCGGCAGAATGCTATTGAAGGAGAAACAACAGTGTCTCAGGCCAAACCTATTCCGGACGGATATCACAGTATTCAGCCGTACTTGATTTTTAAGAATTGCGGCGAAGCCATCGCTTTTTACATGCGCGCATTCGGCGCGAAGGAGAGGTTTCGGATGCCGAACGCCCAAGGCCGCGTTCAGCATGCCGAAATACAGATTGGCGATTCGGTGCTGATGATGGCGGACGAGGCGCCGCAAATGGAGGCGTATAGCACTGAGCATTTCGGGGGCTCACCGGTAAGTCTGTTGATCTACACGGAGGACTGCGATGGGATGTACGCGCAAGCCGTCGGTGCGGGAGCGCGGGGTGTTCGCGAACCGGCGGACCAGCCGTATGGCGATCGTATGTCGGGAGTAAAGGATCCGTTCGGCTATAGCTGGTACATCGCGACGCATATCAAGGACGTATCGGTTGAGGAGATGGCGGCAAAGGCGTAAGCGGTGGTATGACGGCCGATGATTTTCGCCGCCTTGCGCTGGAGTTGCCAGGAACAGTCGAGAGCGCGCATATGGGGCATCCCGATTTCCGGGTAAACGGGAAAATCTTCGCGACATTGAACTATCCCGACGAACACTGGGGAATGGTCAAGTTGCCGCCTGAAGAACAGGACAACGTTCTGAAACTTCAATCGAAGGCTTTTGTGCCGGTGAAGGGCGCGTGGGGCCGCCAAGGCTGCACGAACGTCCGGTTGGGGGACGCAGATTCGAACGCACTGCGGCACGCACTTCGAAGTGCCTGGGATAGGGCCTCTGTTTTGAAGAAACGAACGGTGCGTAAACGGACCTGACAGCAATTTTTGCCAAGAAATCGGTCCTCGCGAAGCCGCATAACAGTTGTAGCAAGGAGATGCGGCAATGAGAATGGACGGATTCCCGAAGGCGTTTACGGCAGCGGGACGAGCACCCGAAATACCAGAAGCAGACGACCTCTATGGTTGGTTAATTGGAAGCTGGGAGTTGGATGTCTTGCGGTACGTAGTTGATGTTTCCGGGCGCGGCATTAAGGGTGAAGCTCACTTCGAGTGGGTGCTGGAAGGGCGAGCGGTACAGGATGTTTGGATCATGCCTCGGCGCGAAGACCGCGGTGCTGAAATCGACAAAACAATGAATATGTATGGGACGACACTGCGCGTATGGGATTCCTCGATTCAGGCTTGGCGCATTACGTGGGTGAATCCTGTAACCGGCGCTCGCGATGAACTGATAGGGCGGTCGAGCGAGGGGCAGGTTGTTCAGGTTGGAACCCATTCGAATGGAACGCCGATTCGATGGTCGTTCACCGAGATCACGCCTGACTCGTTTCATTGGACCGGCGAGGCGCTGGAAACCGATGGCAAGACTTGGAAGATGGAGGGCGAGTTTCGGGCGAAGAAGATGAAACAACGAGACAATTTGCGAAGCTAACGTAGGCGTGACGAGCAAAAAAACCATACGGTCCATGCTCACGGGAGGAGATCGGCGGTCCATCGGACGGACGGAGGAGACAGTCGATCTGGTCCGGGGGCGGCCGAAGAAGGCGGGGGCGTTGGTTGAATGTCTTTGGGACGATGATGAATGCGTTCGCATGCGGGCGGCCGATGCGATCGAGAAATTATCACGCGAGCGGGCTGATCTCGTTCAGCCGTACAAAACGGCGCTGGTAGGCTTGCTTGCCGAAGCTACGCAGAAAGAGTTGCGGTGGCATGTAGCAGTCGTCGTCCCGCGATTGCGGCTCACTCCCGCGGAGTGTCAACAGTGTGCGGAGGCTTTGCAGAAGTACCTGGATGACCGCAGCTCGATTGTGAAAACGTTTGCCATGCAGGGACTCTATGACCTGACGCGCCAACATGCTGGATTGGGGGCGACCGTAATCGAGCTGATTCGTTCGCTTACCCGGAGCGGCACTCCGGCCATGCGGGCCAGGGGGCGCATCCTGCTGAAGCAATTGGAGCAATCAGAGTCTTAATCGGGAGGCTGCCAAAGCTCGACGCGGTTTCCTTCGGGATCGGTGAACCATCCGAAGCGGCCGTAGTCGTATTCCTCACGCCTCGGGTCGACGGAGACACCGGCGGACATGAGGCGATCCAATACGCCATCAAGATCGTCAACTTGGAAATTGAGCATTGCCGGTTGGGAGATGGGAAAGTAATCGGAGGAGCGCGTGAAGAACGCGACGGCAATGTAAGCGCGCTGCGTATCCCTGGAAAAGGAGAATGCGCTGTCGGGGCTTTCGATACCGAGATGCTGCTTGTACCAGGCGTGGAGAGTCTGAGGATCGTTAGCCCGAAGAAATGCGCCGCCTAGACCAGTTACTTTAGCCATTGTGTATATGTAATTGAAACACAAATTCTCCCCGAAAAAGTTCGAGGAAGTACTATCGTTGCCGAGCGCTGATGCCTTGATTCCGGGAACACGGGATCTACTTTTGCACGCGGGGTACACTCGAATTGCTTGGCTAACATACTCATCACAGGCGGAGCGGGCTACATCGGCTCGCATACCAGATATTTTGTTGAGAAACAGGGTCACAAGGTGGTTGTCGTCGACAATCTCTCACGCGGGCATCGTCAAGTCGTGCCGGAGGGCCAATTACGCGTGATCGATTTGCGGGATACCGACAAGTTGACATCGTTGATGGTAGACGAGCGTGTGGATGCCGTCATCCACTTTGCTGCGTACATCGCGGTGGGTGAATCAACACAGGTTCCGGACGTGTATTTCGCGAACAACACCGGTGGATCAATCTCGCTGTTTGAGGCAATGCTGCGCGCCCAAGTGAGGCGCGTGGTGTTTTCTTCGACGGCGGCGGCATATGGCACCCCACAAGCTGTCCCGATTCCCGAGACGGCGCCGCTAGCGCCGATCAATCCCTATGGCGAGTCCAAGGTGATGACAGAAAAGATTCTTGAATGGCTGGATCGATACCGGGAGTTTCGCGGCATCCGCTTGCGGTATTTCAATGCATGCGGAGCGGAAACGGAAGCCGGGCTTGGGGAATTGCATGAGCCGGAAACGCACTTGATTCCGCTGATGCTGCGCGCCGTGCGAACAGGAAAGCCGATGACTCTGTTTGGCGACGATTATCCGACGCCGGACGGCACATGCATACGCGACTACATACACGTCAGCGATCTTGCGGAAGCACACGTATTGGCTGTAGAAGAGTTGCTACGCGGGGGCGATTCGGATGTGTTCAACGTCGGGACGGGGCACGGGCATTCCGTTAAGGAGGTGCTGGAGTCGGTGGAGCGCGTGACCGGCCGCCCGGTACCGCACACCATAGGACCCAGGCGTGAAGGCGACCCGCCAAGTCTGGTGGCGAACTCGAACAAGCTGCAACAGAAGCTTGGATGGAAGCCCACACGCGCCGACCTGGACCGGATCGTCGGCGACGCGTGGAAATTTGAAGAACGGCGTTAGATGTTGAGGCCGAGAATAGCTTACAGCCGTTAGCGCTCAGCCATCAGCTTCAAACCCGACAATCTGACTCTGGCGCTGTATCGGGTCACAGCGGATTTTCTGCGCGCTGAAACGCGGAAAGCTGATCGCTTTTTCCAGGATTTAACGTATTCTTCGTTAGTTCTTAGCGCTCAGAAGGTCAGCTTCAATGCGAGTTGGAGTTGGCGCGAGGAGCCGGAATCGCCCGCGGGGAATCGGGTGCCCGAGATCAGGCCAAAGGTAAGAGGGCCGACCGTAGAGCTGGGCTGGTTCCAGTTGGCTTGATTGAGCAGGTCGAAAGCGTCCGCATGGAACTGGAGTGTAGGCCAGCCCTCTCGCAATTTAAAATTCTTGATCAGCGATGCATCGAGATTGGAAAATCCGGGTCCGATGATCACGTTGCGGCCCAGGCTGCCAAAGGCATTGCCTTGATTGACGAACGCGGATGGGTCCTGAATGTAGGTGATGAAAGTGGCGTTACCGTTAGTCGCCGGGCTGTAACCGGTTGTCACAGGGCCCGTGACGCTGGGGCGCAGAACGCCTGCTCCGACAAACGTCGTGTTGCTGGTATGGAAATTGATGGGATTGCCGCTTTGGATTTGTTCGACCAGCGAGATCTCCCACCCTGAAATGAATTTCCCTTTGAAGGGCAGATCGTAGACGCCGTTCAGCACAAAACGATTGCGGGCATCGAAATCAGAGAGGCCGCGGTCGCCCGCGATATCGTAGCTGTTCTGGATAACGAGGCCTTCCTCATTGCGAGAGTTTTCGTCAATCGATTTAGAGAACGTATACGAGCCGCTGAATTGTAGGCCTTTCGCAAACTGCTTCTGGAACGTCAGCCACAGAGCGTTGTAGGAGGAGTTGGCATCGCTCTCGTAAACGAGAATGTTGCCTAGTTTTGAACCGGGGTCAATGGGGCTGGCGGACGAGAGGGTGGCATAAGGCCGAACGCCGTTGATCGGCTGATTGTAATTGCGCTCAATATTGAGATCGGTACCTTTGTTAGCAAAATAGCCGATCATCATGCTGTAGTTATTACCCAACTGCTGCTGGATATTGAAATTCCAAGATTGGACGTTGGCGTCCCTGTAGTTGTGAGCCACCGAGACGGGCGAGACTGTACCGGCCGCCAAAGAGTAGGCATTCGCGAAGGTAACAGGCGCGGATGCAGTCGGCACGAGTGAAACAGGGAGGGCATAGGGCGGGTTATTCACCAGGCCGCCAACAAGTCCCGTAATAGGTTGATCCACAAAGATGGCATAGGCGCTGCGGACAACAGTTTTGCCAGTCCCGAATACGTCGTAGGCGAAGCCGACACGAGGTTCAAAATTGAGAGCGCTTTGGTTATAAGCCAGGGAGGGACCGCCGTTGCTTCCTATGTGCTCCAAAGCGTCGGCGGTGGGATCGAAGACAACGAATCGGTTTTCGGCTTCGGACGGCGTACCGTACCAGTCATAACGGAGACCGAGATCAAGCGTGAGGCGCGAAGTAGCCTTCCATGAGTCCTGCACAAAGGCGCCCACTGAATTGACCGCGATGCGGGCCGCGTGATTAGAACTGTTAGCTGTGAATTGGCTCGCCTGGTCTCCGAGGAAAGCAGAAATCGAAGGGAAGGTGAAGGTACCAGGCGAGTAGGAGAAACTATCGTCAATGATGCGGTGATACTCTGCGCCCAATTTGATGGAATGCGCGCCCTTGACCCAGCTGACGGTGTCGGAGAAGGTGATGTTATCATCGCCGCGGCCTTGGGGAAAGCCGCTGACACCGCCGAAAGCGAAGGCTCCAGTAACAGTGATCTGCGGAAGACCTATCGCGGCATTGACGCCGCTATTGATGCCGTAATTGGCGGCATTGAGCTGATTTTCCGCGGCGAAGACAATGTGGATACGGTTGAAGCCAGCGCGCGCCTCATTCACAACATTGCTGGAAACGGTTTCGATGTCATTCAAGGTGAGAAGTTGACGCCAGCCCTGCCGCTGATCACCGTAATTCGGCAGACTGTTGTTATCGGTGCTAGGGGGTTCATCCCGCAGGTCGTGCTGCATGGCGTAGTAAGCATTGAAGCGATTTCGGTCGCTGATCACCTGGCTGAAATTCGCCGTGCCTTGGTGAATGTTAACCGGCGCCACTGCCGAACTAACGAACACATTGCCAGGCGAATTGGCAAGCGGAATCAGCGGCAGGAGTTTCTGAACGATGGGGTCAGTGACCGAAGCGCGTTGCGCCGCGCTCAACACGGTCGTAGAAAGCGGAACAGACTGGCGCTGAACAAGCCCTTCATAACTCAGAAATAAAAATGATTTGTCCTTTTTGATCGGCCCGCCGCCATCGGCGCCGAACTGGTTGCGCTTGAATGGGGCCTGCTGAACACCCGAAGGGTTATTGAAGTTACGAGCATCGAGAGCGCTATTACGCATGAAGTAATAGACCTCGCCATGCACCTGGTTAGTTCCGGCGCGGGTGGCAATGTTCACAATTGAGCCGGCATTACGGCCATATTCCGCGCCATAAGTGGAATTATCTACTTTGAATTCATCGACGGTATTTATAGTGGGTTGGAAGGTGATTTGATTTTGAGCCATATCGCTCATATTCACGCCGTTGATCATGAAGTTCACCTCGTCTTCACGAGCGCCGGCGGAGTTGAACGAGAAAGAACCCTGGCCCCGCAATGGTGCAGTCAGGAAGCCATTGGCGGGCGGAGTCACGGAACCGGGAATGAGCAGCGCCAAATCAATGAAGTGGCGGCCGTTGAGCGGGATCTCCTGTACGGTGCGCTGATTAACCACTCCGCCGACCTCAACCGAACTCGTATCTATAAGAGGCGCACTGGCCTGAATTTCCACGGTTTGACTGCTGCTGGCCACATTTAGCGTAAAGTTCTGGGTGGTGGTGCTACCGACGGTAACTAGAAGATTGTTGGCGACGACGGTTTGAAGGCCGGGTGCCTGAGCTTCGAGTTTGTAGTTGCCGGGAGCAAGGGAAGGGACGGAATAGAGCCCGGCATTGTCGGTGTTGATAACGCGCACTGCGCCAGTGGTCAATTGGGTGACCGTGACTTTGGCGCTTGGGACAACAGCGTTTGTTGCGTCGGTAACTGTCCCGGTAATTGCTCCGGTGGATTGAGCGGCGACTGTACCGGTTAGTGCAGACAATACTGCCACAACCGCGCAAAGTCTTGCGCTATGGCTTGAATAACGCAAAGCCCGGATGGTGCTACTGAGCATAACTCACCTCTCTGCTGAAACTTACTTGAAGACCCGAATGTTGCACCAGTTTAACATTCGCGCGAGAGCAGGTTGGAAAGAGTTAGTAAATAAACGGTGAAGACGTGGGGCGAGCCAGCTAGCCCGGTAGCCAGGGTGACTACTTAAATAGCGGCGGAAGCCGTGCGCGCTTGACGAACTTTTTCAGGCAGCACGACTCGGTCGAAATTGACAGCCATGTATTCGAGAGCATCTGCCACTTCGGAGCCTACCATCGGGTAACCGTGACCCGGTGCGACGATAGCGGGACGGAGGGCGGCCAGTTTTTCAATCGAGATGCGTGCGGCGTCCCAATCGGGAGTGTAGTAAGCAGGTGGTCCGTGCAGTTCGGCCTTTCCAGTGGCGACAGCATTGATGAACGATTCTGGTTTTGTCGTACAGAACGCATCCCCGACCAGCAAAGTGCCATCCGATTCCCGGTAGAACGAGACGTGACCCGGAGTATGCCCTGGCGTGTGAATCCATTTCCAGGCGGTGAGGCCGGGAACGCTGCCATCGGACGGCAGGGCCTCCAAATGGGTGCTAACGTCGATGGGGCCACGCGGATAGAGAGGAGCGAGCACGGTCATGAGGCCGCCACCCACTGAAGTATCAGGCGGGGGATACGAGAGGCGGCCGGTAAGATACGGGAACTCGTCGGGATGTGCGTAAACGGGAACGTTCCAGTGATCGGCCAGTTCCGCAAGCGATCCGACGTGATCGAAATGGCCGTGCGTAACGATGATGTTCTGCGGCCGCGACTCGACGCCGAAGCGTTTCTCGACAAAGCGTTTAATGAACGTGGCAGAGACGGGGATGCCGGCATCCACAAGGCTCCAGCCGCCCTCGGGGCTTGAAATCGCGTACACGTTCACGAAGACAATGTTTAAACCTGTGACGTGCGGTGCGATGTTGTCCAGAGGAGCTACGGCGTAGTCGGGCAGCGGTACTTTGTCCATCGATTGATGGACGCCGGTGAACCGGGGGAGATTTCGGGGATTGTTAGAGCGAAGAATTGCCGGGTCTCGGGATTCTAACCTCCCGATGGGTCGCTCAGGCTTGGCGGATATCAATCTCGATCGAGCCCGCTATGAACCGGCCGTCGTCGACGCGTTGAATCCCGGACCGGGTATGTATTTCGCCGGAGCGTGCGGCTGGATCGATCACCCACACGTGCGAGACCCCAAAAGTCAGATATTCTTCAACTTTCGTCCGTACTCCGACTGCAGTGTCGTCGGGCGAAAGGACTTCTACACATAAAAATGGCGGCGCGGTGAAAATGTCCTCTGGTGGCTCGCCAAGCGTCACACATACGTCGGGAACCCGGTAGCGAGCCGGGTCCGGCCGAGTGCGTATGCGCTGCTCCACCCAGACTTCATAACCTGATGGATGCATGGCCGTATACAGCGTGCGATCAAGGTAGCTTTGCATTTTGCTGTGCGGTTTTTTCGGCAAGGCGCGATGAATTATCCTTCCATCGACATACTCGGCGTCCGGCTCATAAGACGAGTGCAGATACTCTTCTACGCTTACCAGGTGGGTGGTTGCCATCTCGGTGGTCCTATCTTATTACTGTAAACCGTATACGTTAACCGTATGAGATTCGAGGACACGATTGTCGCGTTATCGACGCCGCTGGGTCATGCGGGGCTGGGTGTTGTACGCCTGTCGGGAGATAAATGCCGGAACGTCGCCGGGCAGATTTTGCGCTTTGCGGACGAGCCGCGTTGGAAATCTTGGTCGAGCGAATTAGCGGAACTGGTGGATGAAGAAGGCGCAGTTGTGGACCAGGTGGTGGTGACCTTTTTCGGAAAACCCCGCTCATACACGGCCGAGGATGTTGTTGAAATTTCTTGCCATGGGGCGCCTGTTGTGTTGCGGCATTGCGTCGAGCGCGCTGTGGGAGCAGGCGCACGGCTGGCAGAACCGGGTGAGTTCACGTTGCGAGCGTACATGCATGGGCGAATCGATTTACCACAAGCGGAGGCGGTGAGAGAGCTGATCGAGGCCACGACTCTTTACCAGGCGCGGGTAGCGGCGCAACAAGTAGAAGGGTCGGTTTCACGCCGAATTCGGCCCATGAAGGATCAGTTGTTGGAGTTAATCGCGCTGCTGGAGGCTGGCATCGACTTCGCCGAGGATGACATCACTGTGGCGCCGCCGGAGGAGATCTTGCGGCGGCTTACGCCAATTGAGAGCGGCGTGAGACAACTGGCGGCAACCTTTGCGGCCGGAAGACTGGTGTTTGCGGGCTTTACGCTGGCTATTGCGGGACGGCCGAATGTCGGGAAGAGCAGTTTGTTCAATTGCCTGCTGGAGCAAGACCGGGCGATTGTGACCGATATTCCGGGGACCACGCGCGACACAGTTTCCGAAAGCATGACTATGGGCGGCGTACCGGTGCGGCTGGTGGATACGGCAGGGATCCGCGAGGGACTGGACTTGGTCGAAACACTGGGGATCGAACGTAGTCATCAGGCGATTGCCGATGCGGACCTAACATTGCTGGTTTTGGAGGCCTCGGCCGAGCTAACCGCGGAGGACCGTGAGTTGCTAGAGAAATTGGCCGATCGGCGGCCGCTGACTGTCGGAAACAAATGCGATCTCGGGATAAAACTGACCGGCGTGAGTGATTTGATAACGGTATCGGCCGCAACAGGCGAGGGCATCGCGGAGTTACGGGAGACCGTTTTGAAGCGATTAGCGCCAGCGGGATTGGCCACGCCCGAAAGTGGAGTAATCACCAGCGTGCGTCATAAGACGCTGTTGGATGAGAGCCTGGAAGCATTGGGGCATGCACGTCAAGCGGTGGAGTTCGGGATTCCGCACGAAATGCTGCTGCTCGATTTGTACGCGGCGCTGCACCCGATTGACGCGATTACGGGAGCGACAACTGCGGACGATATTTTAAATCGGATCTTTGCGACCTTTTGCATTGGAAAATGAAGCAGTCTTGCCCCGGATCAGGGCTGGTTGAAATAGCCACGAATGCTCTCTTCGGCTAAACCGAGCGCGCGAGCTAGCGAAACCTTGCCGACGTTGTATTGGTATTGGGCCGAAATCAAATTTTCGTAGGCTTCGGCTACTGTTTGCTGGGACTGGACCACTTCGACGGAGTTGGTAACCCCGGCCGCGAAGCGATCACGCGATTGATTCAATGTCTCATTTGCCAATCCGACGTTACTTTGGGCCACGCTGACCTGGTCGGCCGCCGATTTGAGATCTAGCAACGCGTTACGCACTTCGTAGTCAACTTGGCCGCGAAGATTTTCAAGCTGGTTGCGCTTGTCACGAAGATCGGCATCGTTCTGTTGGATGTCTCCTTTGATACGGCCGCCGTCGAAAATGTTGAACTGGATACTGCCGGCAACCGAGAAGACGCCATGGGAATTCGTGAAAAGGTCGAGGCCTTGGTCGCCATAAAATCCGCTGGCGGTGAGAGTGGGATAACGCTCGGCCTTCGCAGCGCGGTAGGCAAATTCCGCGGCGCGCACCTGGGCCGCGGCGGCCTGGAAGTCGGGCCTATTGCCGTACGCTTTTTTAAGGGCGTCCGGAAGCGAAACCGTTTCGAGCGGCACGGATTGTGAAGGATCTGTGATGGTGAAATCCTGACCAAGGGGTAGACCGATGATGCGCCCAAGAGTGAGTTTATCCTTTGCGGTCTGGTTGGTTTGCGCGAGAAGAGTCTGCTGGCGCTGTTTGAGCTCAACCTGGGCCCGCATCACATCGAGTCCCGTACCGGTGCCGGCGTCATGTCTGCGCGTTGCGTTCGTGAAGACGGCGTTATCGGCGTCAATCTCGGCTTGAGTGGCGACGACGCGCGCCTGGTCCGCGATGATGAGCAGATACGCGTTGCCAACGGCCTGAACAACCAGATCACGCGCGTTCTTCACAGAGAGCGCAGCGGCCTTGGTGCTTTGCTTCGAGGACCGGTAATTGCTGATGGCGGAATAATCGAAGAACGGAATCGAGAAGTTCGCTTGCGCGGACCCATACGAGTAGGGCCCGATGATGCGGGGAATCTGAATGGGCGAGCTAGGAGGAAGCGTGATATTGAAGCCTTCGGCTTGCAGATTTATCTGTTGCTCGGTTTCGGAAATCTGGCCGTTAACCTTCGGCAGCAGTCCGCTGAGGGCCCGGAGGCGTTGGGCGGCCGTTTCGCGATTGGACTCTTGGCTGGTGAGCAGACCGAGATTGGCCTTAAGCCCACGAGCGATGGCGTCGCCCAGCCCGAGAGGTATGGGGGTCGCGGTAGCCGTGCCTTGCGGGACGCTACCGCTGTAATTGGGATCGCCTTGTTGCGGAGGCGGCGTGAACGGCGCCGGGCTGGATGCCGGACTTTGCGTCGACGTGGAGCCGCCACTTGCGGTAGCAGGTCCGCCAGCGCCCGGCGCCTGAGCGGCAGATGGTATCGCCAGAACCAGACTGCATCCGCAAAGAAAAGCTAGGATTCTCAGAAATCTTTCGTTAGCCATGAATCTCTTTTTCCAATAGCACGCGGGAGCGTTTCTCAACCGCCGTGGCGGCGTGGTCGCCTGGGATGCGCGCTGAACGTGCAAAGTCTACATGCCGTTCGATGCAACTTAGGCCGATTTTGAACCAGTCGGCAGCCAAAATATTTAAGGTCTTAACGTTTCCAGGATACCGAAAGGGCAGAGCGACGCCTTCTGGTAGCCTCGGGGATATGCTGTTTCGATTCGAACCCGATCCTGGTCCGCAAACGCCATGGGTGGTACGGCTGGTGGTCGAGATACCTCGAGATTCGAGCAATAAATATGAGTTCGATGAGAACCTGGGGCTATTCCGGTTGGCGCGCTCATTATATTCGCCGATTCATTATCCGGGAGATTACGGATTCCTGCCGGGTACGATCGCTGAAGACGGGGAGCCACTGGACGTGCTGTGCCTGGTGAATACACCGAGCTTTACAGGCTGCCTGTGCGAGGTCCGCCCGGTCGCGGTGCTGGACATGTTAGATGGCGAGCAACGGGACCATAAGGTTTTGGCCGTGCAAAGGCAAGATCCGCGTTTTGAAGAGATACAGAATATTCACAACGTGAATGAACACACCATCCGGGAAATTGAACACTTCTTCAGCAGCTATAAGGAGCTGGAAGGAAAGACTATGACGATGGGTGGATGGCGCGACGCAGAAGCGGCACGGCGTGTGGTGAGCGAGAGCCGGGAACGATATCTGGCGAGACATACTATGAACGCGATCGTTTGAGGCTCCTGACGGAGAAGTTTCTGTTGATGCAATTAGACCAGACGAAGAATGGAATCGTGACTATTGCCAGCCGGCATTCGGTGGACGAGACGCTCACGCGACTGCGGCAAATGCTCGATGCGAAGTCCGTTCACATTTTCGCCGTCGTGGACCACAGCAAGGAAGCGGAGAAGGCCGGTTTGCGAATGCCTAACACGAAGCTGGTCATCTTCGGCAATCCAAAGGGCGGGACTCCGCTGATGCTTGCTGCACCGGCTATCGCAATCGATCTGCCGCTGAAGATACTTATTTGGGAAGATGGGGATGCGAAAGTTTGGATCAGCTATAACAGCGCGGAATATGTGCAGGATCGACACAGCCTTCCGGCCAGCCTGGTGATGCCGCTGAGAATGGCCGGTGTCATTGCTGAAGAAGCGGCAGGGTAGCCCACGTGAGGAACTACACCGGCGCAGGCATCACGAACGTTTGCGTCTCTTCGTCATAGGCGGTCACGAAGCCGGGCCCAATGTGATAAACCCAGCCGTGCAAAGCGAGATCGGCTTCCACCAAGCGGGCTGCGACCGAGGGATGTGTCTGCAAGTTTCTGAGTTGGGCAACGACATTTTTTTCAGTGAGCGCAAGGAGCGCTTCATCGCTCAGATTTCGCTCGCGATTTTCAACTTGGGTGTAGCGCAGCCAAGCAGTGACATTGGGATATTCTGCAAGCGCGTCAGGATTCATGGCGCCTTTCATGACGCCGCAATCTGTATGTCCGCAAACGATGACATCCGGCACGCGCAGCACGCCCACAGCATATTCGATGGTGGCCGAAACTCCGCCAATTGCATCGGGATAGGGAGGAACGACGTTACCGATCACTCGGCAGATGAACAATTCGCCCGGCTTAGTTTGGGTCAGTAGACAAGGATCAATGCGCGAGTCGGCGCAAGTAATGAACAGAGCGTCGGGCCGCTGGCCCAATGCGAGGTTTTCGAAAAGATCCTGATGCTTTGGATAAACGTGCTTTTGGAAACGGGAGATGCCACCCAGAAACTTTTCGACGGGCACAGATGAAGTCCTTATCCAAGGTACTGCATCCCCTCATCCCCGCTTATTCGAATCAGGTGTGGCGGCAGTTCATGGCCTTCTCGATGAATTGCCACACATCCCGATTGCTGAATGACGCAGTCTTTTGCTGAAGAGAATCGGGCCACTGTTGGCGGTCGGCCCACGCTTTTCCCAGGCCAACACCAATGTCCGGATCGGCCCCGGTGAACGCTTCAACCAGAGCTTTCCAGCGAGCGGCGAGAGCCTGGGCCTTCTCGCTTGCGGGATCTTCGCCGAGCGAGGCCTCCACATCATGAAAGAGATCGGTCCAGGCTTTGGTTGTCTGTTCCTGTAGCTCGGGCGTCCATTGTTGGCGGCGTTCGGCCAGCTTTGCCTGGGCACCGTCGCTGTAATACTTCAACAGGAAGTCTGCTTCGTTTTTCATTTCGATCACCTCTATGATTTTCTTGAGCGCAGCAGCATTGGGCTGATGGCCGGGCTTGATCGCTCGTTCCGCCTCACGGATTGCGGCAATTGCCTGGTCGAGATAATGCCGCTTCAGTTCGAGAGCTTGCCGTTGGGATTGCAAGACATCCGGCAGGCCGCGAGTATCCCGGTCCAGCAACTCCTTGACCTGCCGGAGAGGAATGCCGAGGAATTTCAGTGCAACGATCTGCTCCAGGCGCTCCAGATCGTGAAGGCTGTAAAGGCGATAGCCAGCCTCAGTACGCTTGGGACACAGCAATGAGAGGCGGTCGTAATGGTGGAGCGCTCGAACGGTAACCCCCGACAGCTCGGCGAACTCTTGAACCTGGAATAGCTTGCCCACTCGGAATTCCTACTGCCAAGCGTGAGGCCTGACGCTGGGTCAGAGTCAAGCACAATTTTAAAAGCGCAGGCGATATTCCCGTTTTCGTTTCCGAAGGCTATCCAGCTCAGAAACCAAGCTTCAAACTAAGTTGGACGTTACGCGCCGGGTAGGCAGCGGAAATTGTTCCGAAGTTCGAATTGGTTTGCGTCGTGTTCAATGTGCTCCAGTTGACGATGTTGAAGGCGTTGAAGAAATCGCCCTGGAGTTTCAAGTCAAAACGTTCCGTTAGGGCGAAGTGCTTTGCGAGCGATAGATCGTAGCTTTGCAGATTTGGCCCACGAATGATGCCGGTGCCGGACGTTCCCCATGCGCCGATCGCGGCCGGCGCGAAGGCTGCAGTGTTGAACCATTCCGCAGGACCTGGATTGGCAACGCTCATGGGTAGACCGTTGTAATTGGCGCGCCGAGTACCCTCGGCGGTCGAGGCTGTTATCGTGTTGGGCGCGCCGGATTGAAGCCGGATAACGCCGCTCAACTGCCATCCGCCGGCCGCGCTGCGTACGAGCACCTTCTGGTTGCGCAACATAGGCAGTTGCCAAACGAACGTTCCACTAAAAGCGTTCTCGCGATCGAAAGTAAGCGGGCCGTAATTGAAATGGCGATTCTGATAATCCTCTATGTTGTCGCCTTCGCCACTCGAATCACCCAGCGCCTTTGACCATGTATAGCCGCCGGTGAATACTACGTTACCCGCGCGCTTAGACGCATAAACTTCGAGTGCATTGTAATTCGAGGTGGAGTCGCTGAGGTATTGCTGGACACTTGAGTAACCAAGATAGGGAACAAATGCGTTGGTAGATGCGGTTGGGTTAGCCGCTACCGACGTGATATTAGGATAATTGATATTCGGCTCACGTAGTAAGTGACGGCCTAAGTTACCGACGTAGGTGGTTTCGAGGAACATAGACCAAGGCAGCTCGCGCTGAACACCCAGACTGTATTGGTATGTGGTCGTGTACTGCAATGTAGGATTGATGGAACTGATGCTACCGATTGGAGAAGTCCCAGGCGCGCCGCCGGCCGGATTCGAGAGATTGCCGTTATCGTATTCCGAGATCTGGAGAAATGGCGGTAAATTCAACTGAGAAAACGTTACGTTGCCTTCGGGGCGATCGTAGAAGACGCCAATGCCGCCGCGAATCACCGTTTTCGAAGCCGGGTTGTAAGCAAAGCCAAAGCGGGGCGCAAATAGCGTTTTCGAGTCATATAGGCCCCGTGGCGCGCCCGTCGGGATCTGCTGAAACAAGGGATTTGTAGTCGACCCGGGAACGCGGCCTTGCTGGCTTTTGGGTACACCGGTACCGGCGGTGATCAATCCGTCATATGGATTTCCGGAACCGGCGACAACGACTCCTTTCGTCGTAACCTGGACAGCTTGGGCAGGATTATACAGCCCTGGAACGAAGTTCGCCATGTTATTCGCCTCGGTGTACATTGGCTCCATGTACTGGATGCGTAAGCCCAGTTCCAGACTGAGCTTCGAATTGACTTTCCAGCTATCCTGCACAAAGGCTTCCGGCTGGGTAAAGCGGAAGAAACCAACCGGGTCTGCGCTTGCTTCCGTATAGCTCTTGAAATTACCCAGAAGCGCGTCTGCGAAAGCGTTGCCGGTTGTGTTTGGATTACCGCTGGTTTGGAAGACGAGATTTCCGGTGTAATAGGGACGGCCATTCTGGTCGACTCGGTCGCGAATGACCAGGCCACCTGCTTTGATGAGGTGATTTCCCAACGTGAGGGAAACCGTATCGGTGAACTGTATGTCGGTGGTCGGCGACAGTAACGCGAAGTTTGGACCCTGGAAGCCGGCGAAACCAGTGATGCTTGCGGCGGGAATGCCATTATCGTACTCACCACCTGAGTACAGTTGAGGGAATTGGAAGCCATATGCCGAGCGTTGCCACTCGTTCCCGTAAGGCGGGATGTGCTGCGACGCCCAACTCGCGTTGGCGCGCGCTTCATTGACGATGTTGGGCGCAGGCAGCCAGGTTTCGGCAAGAAGGAAGCTTTCACCGGGCCGCATACGGTCGGTCGGCGTGGTGGGTACGATGTTGGAATTGGAGAATGTTCCGAACGGATCGATCAATTGGTTCTGGTCCTGAATCCACCGGCCATACAGATCATTCTTCGCGTTGATGGTGTAGTCGAGCCGCACGATATCTTCTCGAAAATTGAGCGGATTACTAGGCGCCACTGTGAGATTGTTCGCCACGGGAGCATTGACAAAGGTTGCGGCCTGGCCGGCTTGCAGACTGTAAATCTTCGAGATCGCCAACCCATCGGGCGTGACCAGCGATGAAATGTTGTTACCGGGTACAGGCGTCTTGGTGCCGGGATAATAAATTGTGCCCATGCCGGAGAAGTTTCCGCTTAGCTCGGCCAGATCCGGAATCGTCAAGCGCGTTGGCGTTTGCTGCTGCCGAAGCCGTTTCCACTCTTCGCCGACAAAGAAGAAGAACTTATTCTTTATGATCGGGCCGCCCAGATCATATCCGAAATCGTTGAAGCGCAGCTCGGTCTTCTGCGCGGCAAAGAAGCTACGCGCGTCGAGCATGTCGTTGCGGAAGTATTCAAACGCGGCGCCGTGGATTTCATTGGTTCCGTTCTTAGTAACGATATTGAAGGCCGGTCCCGACATACGGCCATACTCGGCCGAGAAGTTAGAGGTCTCGAGCTTAACTTCCTGCACAAACTCGGAACTTACATTATTCATCAAGCTACCGTTACTACCGGCGACAAGGTTGAAGGCCCCGTCAACGGTCAGGTTACTTGTGTCGGAGCGATTGCCGTTGATGTTTTGGTTGGTGGCGGACAGACTGGTGGTGACACTGAACTGATCGGGGTTAGTTACAACCGCGCCAGGAACCAATGTCATTAGTTGGACATAGTTGCGCCCATTAAGAGCAAGATTGGCGACCTGCCTGGTATCAATGACGCGCGATAATTCACCGGAGTTGGTGTTAAGGGTCTCGGCTTGCGCGGCAGTTACTTCCACCGTTTGTGTTACATCGCCCAAAGCAAGATGGAAGTCCACCGTAATCTTGGCATCTGCCACGATCGCGATATTAGTTCGCTGCTGGGGGCGGAATCCCGCCTGATTGACTTGGACAGTGTAGTTACCGATGGGTAACTCGGTCGCGGAATAGAAGCCGCTCGCGTCTGCCTTCACGGTGCGCGTGGCCTGAGTATCGATGTCTTTGATGACGACGTCCGCACCGGGGACGATGGCGCCGGTCTGATCCGTAATTGTTCCTGAAATTCGGCCGAAGCTAGTTTGCGCCTGAATGAAGGTTGTAGAAAATAATCCGAACGTTGCTGCAAGAATTAGAAGAAGTTGATGGGTGCTTCTGGACATAGAGGTCTCCAACGGGGAAGCGAGAATTGGCGGCAAAAACACGGGCCGCGACTACCTGACTGTGAGCTAGTATACATTAGCGCGTTAATGAATATTTACAAAGCTCGCCCGTGGCGGCGAACGGTATGTGGAGAGAATTTGAGCGGCGCGCTCAGGCCTAACCGTTGATGGCGATGAGTATGATGCAGGATGACTGACGGCACACGATTAATGCAATGAGGTCGTCCGGGCGTTCGGCCAAAAATCCGCCGACTTGCTGAAACCACCGCCGACCCGATCTAAGCGTTCGCCTCACGACTACGTCGGAGGGCTCCAACGTGAGGGTAAGCATCGAGTATCCGCGGGGTCGCTCGGACTTCGTTAAGTGGACTAGCAATTCAGCGACGGCCAGAGATCTGGAAGTCGCTGAGAGTCTTCGATGAAAATACGTCGTTTCCGTCTCGTGACCGTTCTTGCTTAATAGGAACGTGAAACTTCGATATACTGAATCCTTACCTAATTCAGAGTGCCAATAAAGGTCCTGCTGGCTTAGGTTGGTGACAGTTACCGTGACTGTAACTGGAGTCCCGAGCTTGATAGGACCGGCTGGACCGGCGACGGAAATGGCGTAACTGGGCTGGGATCCGTCCGACGGCCGGGCTTGGTTGGCGAACTGCGCACGGGAGTAAAGCAGGTTCCTGCCGGACTATCGTATGTTGTCGTCCCGATAAATTTCTGTACGGGTAGGTATTATCGAGGCCTGTTTGCGGCGATGGAGGCAAAGAATATGGGCCGTTACTGGTTATGTATTGGTATTGATTAGCGACGAGCTGAACCCATGTAACAGACTGATTAATACCCGGCAGGAAGAGTTGCATTGCTAATGAATGCGGTTTCAACCTGACCGCCGGGTTCGGGTGTGCCACTCCGGAGCATACGGGCCGATCAGGTCGATTCTCTCGAACATAAAGAAATACAAAGACAACGTCACCGAGATCTGGGCTTCGACATCATGTATACGGACATGCTGCCGTCTTTCGCGAAATTCAAAGTGCCTGTCTACGTGTACTTCGTCAAGAACCTTGACAGGACGAAGCCCACGACTGACGAGAGGTCTCGCGACCTTGCAAAAAAGAAGATGCATAACATCTTTGTCATGGAGAATGTTGACTTTGACATGATGAGGGGCAAGGAGCAGAAGCGCTGGATTGAGCACGACAACCTTTTGCAGAGATTCTGGCCTGACCGGTGCCGGCGCATAGGCAGTAACGGGAGCGATCCGGATGACAGGAAGCGCATGGTGAGTGGCTAAGAAGCCGGTTACCGATATAGGTAAGTGCCCACGGGCGGCAATCTACCGCGCTCATTTTGAGGACCTGCTGATGGGTGCGGCCGGGCAATAATCTAAATTGAGAGTGTGGGGAAGCTAAGTGGACCGGTAAAGGATGCCAACGTTATGAACTCATCCGCGAGTTCTGAAGAGAAGCTTCTCCCTCTAGTGGCCAACCGCCTCTTTGTCTTTGACATGGATGGCACGCTGCTAATCAAGACGACAGCATGCATTGAGATTGCGAAAGCCGCCGGAACCCTTGATCATCTTCATCTGCTGGAGCGGAAGTTCGCGGATGGAGAAATAGACGCGTTTGGTTTTGCCAAACAGATAGCTGTGCTGTGGGGGATACTCGACGAACAACTTGTGAGGGCAGCATTTGAAGCGACACCAAAGCTCACTAACATAAGAGCCGTCACTTCCTTCATACGAAGAGGGGGTGGGACATCTTGCCTGATCACCATGTCTCCCGATTTCTACGCACATTTGTTTTACGATTACGGATTCGATTTAATTGGCGCATCTCAATTTCCCAAGACCCGAGAGGAGGAGATAGTTCCTGAAAAAATCCTAAACCCCAAGGATAAAGCCGTCCTTGTGCAGAAATGGTGCAATCAGCTTGGTTGCGAAATGAACAAATGTGTTGCCTTTGGCGATTCCATGTCCGACTATCTGCTCTTTAAAGAGCTGGAGCATACCGTCGCTGTGAATGGCGATCCGACGCTCAAATCTCTAGCTCGTTATCAATATGACGGGCTGGATCTCCACGAAGCGTTCTTGAGTGTCTGTCGTGAGCTTGTCGGTTCGCCGCACTGAATATACTTACTTACTCGCGCGGCTCTCTAAGACCGATTCAGCGTAGTAATTCCGCACTTTGGCCTCGCTCCGCGCCACTTCGTAGAACGCCGATCGCAGCATCTGGTCTTTGCGCTGAAACAGCATCTGACGGATGTTTTCCTGCACACGCGGATCGCTCAATTCCCGCTGCCCTGCCGGTTCCTTCGATAGCAGCTTTATGATCTGATAGCCTTCCGCGGTGTGAATCATCGGTGAGATCTGCCCAGGCGTCATCCCCTCAATCAGTTTGCGCAGTTCGGGGTCGGCCTTATCTAGCGACGATTGGGGCACAAACCCGACATCGCCTCCATTGGCCGCGTTGTCCGGATCCTCGGAATAATTCTGAGCCAAGGCGCCGAAATCCTCTCCCTGTCCCAGCCGCATTTGCAGCATTTGCATTTTGCTCCGCGCCTGGTCTTCCGTCTGTGCTTTGTCGTTCTTCAAGTTTCGAACGTTTGCATCGGGCTTAGGGGTTACAAGAATGCGGGCCAGGTGCACGCGATTTTCCGGAAGATTGAAGCTGGCCTTGTTAGCGTTATAGAACGCCGTCACATCCGCATCGGAAATGGAGATCTGGGAACCAATCTCCTTATTAAATAGCTTCTGCACGCTGAGATCGCGCCTGATCTGTGCTTTCAACTGATTCACGTTCATCTTGCGCTGCGAAAGCAAACGTTGGAAATCTTCTTGGGTGTAAGGCGCTTTCAGTTCGTTAAACTTCGCATCCACTTCGCCGTCCGATGCGAGCAGGCCTTGTTTTTCGGCACGCTGCAGCAAAATCTCGCTATCGATGAGCGTCCGCAGGACTTCCAACCGCAATTGAATAGTCTGATCGTCACCCGTTTTCAGCGGGGCGTTCTGATACTGCGCCGCAATAGCGCGGTCCAATTCCTGATAGGTGATCGGGCGGCCATTGACGGTGGCCGCCACGTCGGGCGAAACAGGGCGGTTGCAGCTTGCCAGTAGGAATACACCGGCGCTGAGCGCGCAGACAAAGGCTCTCCCCATCACTCCACGCCGCCCGCAGCGGCCATTCATCCTCATCGCTCGATTATGCTTTCGCTTTCTTGATTTCCTCGACCAACGCGGGCACTACTTCGAACAAGTCCCCCACTACGCCGTAATCCGCCATCTCGAATATCGGCGCGGACTCGTCCTTGTTAATCGCCACTACGGTCTTTGAGCCCTTCATTCCTACCAGATGCTGGATTGCGCCGGAAATACCCACGGCAAAATAAACTTTCGGCGAAACGGTCTGGCCGGAACTCCCGACTTGCCTCTCCATCGGTAGCCAGCCATTGTCGCAGATGGGGCGGGAAGCGGCCAATTCCGCACCTAATACCTCCGCCAAGGCTTCGACAACCGGCATCGAATCCTTGTCTTTGATCCCACGGCCAACTGACACGATAGTTTCGGCCGCGCTCAGGTCCACCGCACGCTGGGTCTCGCGAAATGGCTCCTCTGGCTGGCTCCGGATTTGCGAAGGCTCCAGGTTCGGCGTGAAGGTTTCCACAGTATGGGCGCCGGCTCCAGGCTGTGCCGCCCGGAACGCTCCCGCTTGCACGGATGCGAACTGCGGCTCGCCGGCAGCTTGCACCTCGGCATTCAATTTTCCCTGGAATAACTGACGAGTAAATCGAACTTGTCCGTCCGCAACACGCACGTCTATAGCATCGCTCGCGAGCGCCTTCCCAAAACGGGTGGCAAGCTTCGGAGCATAGTCGCGCACCTGATAGGAGTGTGGAAACAGAACCAGCTGCGGCCTCACAGCACGGATTAATTGCTCTAGGGCCGCGGTCATGCCGTCCGGTGTGTACTCCGCGAGAAGCGGATGGGCGACTGCGTAAACCTTTTGCGCCTCGTAACGAGATGCATCCTCGGCCAGAGCTTGCACATCGGCCCCTACGACCGCTGCCTCGATCTCTGCGCCCATTTCTTTCGCAATCTTGCCGGCCGCCGCCATCGTCTCAAAAGACATCCGGTTCCACTTACCGCCGCGCTGCTCCAGGATGACCAGGACACTCATATCACTCTCGCTTCGAACTTCAGCTTCTCAACCAGTTGTTTTGCCACATCCCGCGCCGGGCCGGTGAAAAGCTGCGTCTGCTTGTTCCGCTGCGGAGCGTTCACGCTAGTGATAGTCAACCCACCGTTCCTCTCTATTTTTAGATCTGATGCCGGTATGGTTCTTACTTCCTTAGTCTTGGCTTTCTTAATTCCCATTAATGTCGCGTAGCGAAGCTTCTTAATTCCGGACTGGATGGTTAGAACCGCTGGTAACGGCATAGTAACGTGCTGAAACCAGCCATCCTCGAGTTCCCGTTTCACTCTGACCGACCCTTCGCCAATCGATACTTCCATTACAATTGTTGCGTGACAGAAACCCAGGTACTCCGCCAGGATGACCCCGGTCTGGCCATATCCCGCATCGTCCGATTGCAATCCGGTGAGCACCAATTCCGGCGACTCGGTCTTCAAGGCCGCCGCGATCAGCTGTGCCGTTCCCGAGGCATCAAGAGGCGGCTCGCTGCCGGAGTCGATGTGAATTGCACGGTCAGCGCCCTTAGCCAATGCCTCGCGTATCGTGCTTGTGACCCGCGGTGGTCCAACGGATAGAACGACCACCTCGCCACCCGCTTTGTCACGCAACTGCAAAGCTTCTTCCAGTGCGTAGGCGTCCGGTTCGTTCATTTCGAACGTGACATCGGTCTCGTCCAACCACTTTTTATCGCTCGAAAGCCGCACTGTGGAATCCCGCGCCGGCACTTGCTTAACGCATACGATCGTTTTCATTCGCTTCTTCTTCCAGTATGCCCCCACAGCCATTTTGAGCGGCCGAAAAGTAACCGTTCCAACAGCTTGCAGCCTAGTAACGTTGTCAGCTTTTGCAAAAACTACCACGTAAGCTTTGCCCGTGCGATCACCTAATGACGCAGTTACTTCAGGTTATGGGTTTGGCATGCCCATTGCATGGGTACACTTATATATGAAGCTGATATCGTCTGTTGTATTAACCCTGCTGCCGGCCGTTATGCTGGCACAAGAACCGAATCCTACGCAGTCGATTGCCCAGCAAAGCTCAACTGCCGCCGATACAACTAACAATGGCTCGACGCCTATTTTCCGGGTTGAGGTGGTCTCACGTTCCATAGCCGCTGTAAGTTATCGCGACCGTAGTGGCTGGACGAAAGTGGACTTTCAGGGCACGACCATCGCCCCACAGGCGAAGGGGAATGCACAAGTCCGTGGCCAGCTAGGGCACGTTGAGGTTAAGCTCGACGTCAAAGATCTGCCCGCTCCCACCAGCTTTGGTCCACTCTATCTGACCTATGTGGTGTGGGCTATCACGCCCGATGGTCACCCTGCCAATTTGGGGGAAGTGGTTGTCGATTCACACGGCAATTACAGCGGCGTAGTAACGACGGACCTCCAGGCATTTGGACTTATCATTACTGCCGAGCCATATTTCGACGTTCACCAGCCTAGCGACGTCGTCGCGATGGAGAACATTATTCGAAAAGACACAGAAGGTAAATGGGAAACGGTGAACGCGAAGTATGAGCTGTTACCCCGCGGAAATTACACTTATCACGTTCCTGAACAGCGATTGAAACCAGTCGATCTCAATTCCAGCAAGAAGAGCCCGCTGGAACTCTATGAGGCGCAGAACGCAGTCCAAATCGCCCAGTACGCTCGCGCCGATAAATATGCTTCTGATGTATATCAGAGCGCGGAGAAACTTTGGCAGCAGGCCCAGGATTACGAAACGCGTAAGCAGTGGAAGCCCGCGGTTATGATTGCGCGAGAAACCGTGGCGAAGGCCGAAGATGCCCGCACCATTGCCCTTCGGAGGGAACAGCAAGAAGCCCTCGACACCGAGCGCAGAGAAGCTGCTGAGCGTCAGTCTGCCGCACAACAGAAAGCTGCCGAAGCGGCGCGGCAAGCTGAACTAGCCCAGCAGCAGGCCCAGGCATCGCAGGAACAGTCGCAGCGTGACGCTGCGCAGCGCGCCGCCGCGGAACAAGCCAAGGCCGAAGCCGACGCCGCTCGCGCCCAGGCTGATGCCGCTCGCACTCAGGCTGCGGCCGAAGCGCTCCGCGCGCAGCAGTCCGCCGAAGAAGCCAACCGGCTACGCGCGCAAGCCGAGCAGCAGAAGGAGCAACTGCGGCAGCAACTGCTGCAACAATTCAATGCTGTACTGCCTACTCACGAAAGCAGCCGGGGCTTGGTTATCAATATGCAGGATGTACTATTCGCCATTGGGAAGTACGATCTGACCTCGCCGGCGCAAGTTGCTCTAGCCAGGATCAGCGGCATCGTTATCTCGCATCCCGGCCTAAACTTGCATGTAGAAGGTTACACCGACAGCACTGGTACGATGCAGATCAACCAGAAATTGTCAGACCATCGCGCCGAAGCGGTGCGTGATTTTCTGATTAATCAAGGACTCGATCCCGCCATCCTGACAGCTCAGGGTTATGGCGAGAGCTATCCCGTAGCGTCGAACGACACCGCCGCCGGCCGCAAACAGAACCGCAGGGTGGAACTGGTTATCTCAGGCGAGGTGATTGGCGTGAGAATCGGCGTACCGCCCGCTCAGGACAGCACCAGCACGGGTCCGATGCCCGTCGGACAGCCGCCGCCGCAACGCTAAAAAGACTGCAATACGCTAACCTCTGAGTCTATTCACAGCGCCGCCTTGTTACTGAGGCGGCGCGTTTTTTATTGCCCCACGCGCATATCAAAATCTTCGAATTGAGCCTTCGCGCCCACTGCGCCCCCGCACGTGACACCCACGCGCAAGCCTCGGTCCCACGGCGGTAACGATTGCACGTCCACCGGCTTGCCGAGTTCTGTCCAGTTCTTACCGTCACTGCTGTACTCCAGCCGCAACGAAACTGTTTCATCGGATTTCACTCGCAAGTGAATGGCGTCCGAACCCGGCCGAGTTGCCGTAGCCAAGCTTTGTAACTTGCCGTTATCCCGCCGCCACTCTTCTAATTGCCCGTTCCGGACTCCTAAACCAGCGGCATTGTTGCGGTCCCCAATCATCGCAATGCCGGCCAGCACTCCTCGGGGCAATGCGCTTGTTCTTAATGTGACTTGGGCGGCTAGCGGAAACGCGGGGACGGACATCGCCAGAATTGCTCCTAGCGGGTCTGCTGCGTGTGCTGTATCGGGAGCCAGCATCAACAGCCTATTGCTTTCGTGGATATCGGGGCGTTCGCCAATCGGCCACTCCCAAGCCGCACTCAGACCTGGTCCCGCGAAATTGTCCTCGACAGAATACGCTTCCCGTGGCTCAGACCGGCCGCTCGGGCCATGGCCGCCTGCGATTTCCGGCCAGCCATCAGCCTTCCAATCGATACGATCGAGCAGCGCCTCGCGGCCTATGTAGGTGAATTCAGTTCTCGGGTAGGCGTGGTAAATAAAGTAGTCCTGCCCGCTCTTACTCTCGACTGCCGTGCCGTGACCGGGGCACGTCCACTCACTATCGGCTTTAACGATGGGATTGTCGGGATCCTTTTGCCAAGGCCCGAGTAAGTTCTTAGATCGCGCTATACCCACGGCATAATCGCATTGACGCCCGCAGCACGCGCCCCCTGCATAAAAGAGGTACAACATGCCGCCATGGCGAATGATATCCGGTCCTTCGACAACTTTGCCCTCCCAAGGGACATCGTTACGAATCAGTTCGTGAGGCGTGCCGATTAATTTCAGCCCGTCGTCGGTAGTCTCCTGCGCATAGATGATCGTCGGCTTGTTCTGACTATTGCCGTCTTCCTTCCATATCAGATACGGCACACCGCGTTCATCCCGCACGAACGAAGGATCTATGGAACCGGCGCTCTGGCACACCATGGGTCCGTGATCTGTGTACGGCCCTTGCGGTGCGTCCGCTGAGGCTACGCCGACACACATCGGGCCGCCGCGCTTGCGGGCCGCGTAGTACACGCGTATGTGCCCACGATCATTTGTTAATTCCGGAGCCCAGAAGTTTGCTGTTGCCCATTCCGGTGGGTTCTCGAATACCGCGCCCTCCGGTTGCCAATGCTTTAGGTCCGTCGAGCGGAACAGCGGGAAAATTGGGGCCCACTCCGCCGACGTGTTCGCCGCCCAATACACATCTCCTACGCGCATAATGCTGGGATCGGGATGGTCGCCGGGGAGCACCGGGTTCTCAGCTATTGCCAGCAGGCCAATGAGCAGCGTCAGCCCCAGCATTGTGGTCCTAGCCATGCAAGCGAAGTATAGTACTCACGCCGGCGGCCGGCAATGGACGAGACTACTCGCGACAGCATCTCCGCATGAACGAACTTTAGTGTGACCCACCGTAAACAATGAGCTTAGGTGCTCGTCGAAGTAGGTAGGGAACAGCACGAAAGTTTCCAGTAAGAGAGTAAATCAAATGAAAAGCTTAAACCTATCGTTCCTTTTAGCGCCTGGCCTTTTGGCACTTGGGCTCGCATCCGGCCTTCCGCTGGCGGCCCAGACGCCGGACCAGCAGAGCAATACACCGCAGGCCGCTCAGTCGGCCCCGCGCACACCGGATCCAGTGCGGCAATCGAAGCACCTTGCCAAACGGCTGAATTTGACGCCCGATCAGGAGAATCAGATCGAGCCCATCCTGGCCGACCGCATTCAACAGTCGCAGGCCATTCGCAGCGATGCTACGCTCAGCCCGAAAGACCGCGCAGCCAAGATGCGGACTTTACGTCAAGACAGCGAGGCGAAGATCAAGTCTGTGCTCACCAGCGATCAGCAGCAGAAGTACGATCAAATGCGGCAGCAGGAGCATGATCGCATGATGCAGCACCGCCAGGAACGCCAACAGACGGCTCCGTCCGCATAAGTTACTTATTCATTCGCGCCAGCGTTAGGTCGCGATTCTTGCGGGCATCTTCGAAATCCGGCTTCAATGCGATGGCTTTATCAAACTGCGCAATTGCAGCCGGATACTTCCCCTCTTGAGATAGAAGTTCGCCCCATAAATTGCGCAGCGCCGGATCTTCAGGATAGGCGGCCACGACTTCTTTCAAGTTGTCCACCGCCTCATCCAGTTTTCCCGACTTGACGAGCGCGAAGACCAGGTTATAACGCGCATTCACGTTGGCGGGGTCTAGCTTCAATGCGATCTGAAAGTCAGTTGTTGCTTCGGTCAGACGGCCCACTCGGCTGAGTGCCGCGCCCAACAGGTTTCTCGGCTGCGAATCTTTCGGCCGCAGCAACACGGCCTTCTCCAACACGGGCACTGCACTCTGTGTCTCGAGCCTTGACAACATCAAGGCACCCAAATCCAGATACGCCATTCCGTCCTCCGGATACTTTTGAATCCGGTGCTGCACCAGCACTTCCTCGAGTTCGCGCCGCCGGTCGCCCGGTCCCTGAAGTAACATTTGCAGCCACAAATGTCCCATCTCATCGGTGGCTTGGTTACCCGCTTCGACCATGCGCGGAGGGCTGTTCGGGTTGCGCGGATTTGCAGTCGAGTTGTCGTAGTGATATCGCATGGAAATCACGGTTCCCTTCGGTAGGAAGACGGATTGGCGATACCGGTACACAGCCTGCCAATTCAAGTCCCAATCGGTGATGCGAATCAACCAGACCCGCTTCCCGTCAGGCAGTGTTGCGTAGCCTTCAAGCAGCTTACCCAGATAGTGCGCGTGCGGATATACGGCTAGAACGTCGGCATCCATGGGCATTCGAAAATCGTCTGCGACAAGGAAGTCGCGATCACCCGCGGGAATGCGCAGCGCGCCATCATGTTCCAGTTGGACCAGAATTGGAAGCTGCGTTTGCGGCTTGTCAGTGAAATAGAGACCAATAGACGGTTTCACTTGCTCCGGCTTGCCTGTAGGTTGTAGGTGCGTATTCAGCACTAGATCATTGCCGGGTTCGAGCCGCCATGCGAATCCATCGGGCTCAACTCTTGGAACACTGCCTGGCTTCCAAAATAAAAAATGACCGGCTGGATCGAAGACGCTGCTTTGAATATCGAGATCCATGCCGGAGAAGCCCACGCCTGGCTCGGATTCTTGCTTCTCAGCGGAATGGACGCGATCAATAATCAGATTCGCGTGATGAACAATACGCTTATCCCCTGGCCGTATCTCAATAGCCTTCACATAACGGGTTGCCGGAATGTGCGGCTTGTAGATGAAGTTCCAGAAAACATCCGGGCCCGAGGCCGATAAGGTAAATGGGTGGGACGCCTCGAGGATCAGGTCCGGGGGGCCCAGTTGCCAGCCTTCTGTGAAGTGCGGCGGCACTGGGGATTCGGAGACCGGACCTTCCGGGGCGTTCACATTCACCCAGGCCGAGATCAGCTGGATCTGGCCATCTGTCAAACGCCTCTCATCCGCAAAATCTCCGTAGCCCGGTTGTGGTAGCCATGGCGGCATATAACGGCTGTGAGTGACTGCCGTAATTTGACGGGCATGTTTCTTCGCATCCTCATAAGTAAGCAACGAGAACGGCGCCGATTCACCCGGACGATGGCACGGCGCGCAGTTCTTGTACAGAATGGGAGCGATGTCATGAACGTACGTAGGCGTTGGATTCTGTGCGGCTAGAGGAATGGCGAATAGAATAACCGCCGCGTATTTCATTCAACATCCGCGAGCGCGCAGCCCACGGCATGCGTTTCCGCATGCGCCACTGGCTTGCCCGCGAGCACGGCCGTGATGGCATCCTCCAAATCGTGCGTTTGTGCGCTTTGGCGACCTTTGCCGAAGTCGGACCACCTATCATCAATACGCCCGTGATAACGAAGTTTCCCATCGGCATCGAATAGCGCGGCTTCGGGTGCTACGGTAACACGCGACTTCTTCACCAAATCTTGATTGGGGTCGCGAATCACGGTACCGGGTAAACGATATTCGTTCACCTGCGCGGTGATGTCTTTCTCTAACTCCGCCTTGCCGGGATACACAAGCCAAAAGGAGACCTCGTGGCCGGCGAACTCCTGCGCGATGCGCTGCAACTCCGGTGCATAGCGATTGGTCAGCGGGCAATCGGTCCGTACGAACAGTAACACCCGGGCCTTCGCGGGAGTATCGAACGGGCTTGAACCGCCCGCGACGGCGAAGCCACAGGTCAACAGACACGCCAGGAAACGCATGTAACTTACATTTTAGAACGTAGTTGCGGAAACGCTATGCCTCGATTTCCGCGGGTTCCTGCGCTTGCTTATTATCGAGATACGCTTGCCGGCTTTCGACAATTGTTTTGCGGGCTTCGCGCGGACCGTCCCAGCCTTCCATCCGTGTCTTGCTACCTTGCAGTTCTTTATAAATGGTGAAGAAATGCTCGATTTCGCGGCGGACGTGCGGGAAGATCTGGTCGATTGTATGAATGCTGTCGTAACGCGGGTTACGATTCGGTACGGCGATAACTTTTTGGTCGTTCTCCTCCTTATCCACCATGTGCAGAATGCCTACGGGCCGCACTTCAATTAGACAGCCGGTGAAACTCGGGTCCGAGACCAGCACCAGGACGTCTAGAGGATCGTTGTCTTCGGCGAGCGTGCCCGGTATGAAACCGTAGTCGCCAGGGTAGTGCATGGGTGAATAGAGCGCACGGTCGAGGCGGAAGACGCCCAGCTTGCCATCGTACTCGTACTTATTCGCTGACCCTTTAGGAATTTCGATGATTGCCCGGACTACCTCGGGAGTATCGGGACCGGGGTCGAGATCGTAGAGCTTCACGCGTTCACTTTAGCAGAATGACGCTATGTTCCCGGACGGACAAAGCGGCCAGCCGTGCGACACTCGGTGTGATGCCGGACAAGCTGCGTTGGGGTGTGTTGGGAGTCGCGGGAATCGCAATCAAAAAGGTGATTCCGGCCATGCAAAAAGGCGAGCGTACGGTCATCGCCGCGATCGCTTCGCGCACTCGGGAGAAGGCGCAGGAGGCGGCCGCGAAGCTTGGCATCAAGACCGCTTACGGCAGTTATGAAGAGCTGCTGGCCGATGCGGACATCGATGCAATCTATAATCCGCTGCCCAATCACCTGCACGTTCCCTGGACCGTGAAAGCTGCCGAAGCCGGCAAGCATGTGCTTTGCGAGAAGCCCATTGCGTTAAGCGCCGCCGAAGCCAAGACTCTTATCGCTGTACGCGATCGCACAGATGTCAAAATCGGTGAGGCCTTCATGGTTCGCACTCATCCGCAGTGGTTGCGTGTTCGAGACCTGGTGAGGAGCGGAACCATCGGGGAATTGCGGTCGATTGTGGCGGCATTCAGCTACTTCAATATCGATCCCAACAATATCCGCAACATGGCGGATATCGGCGGCGGCGCCATGATGGATATCGGCTGCTATCCCATTAACATTTCACGATTTCTGTTCGAGCGTGAGCCCGTTCGCGTCTCCGGCATCATCGATCGCGATCCTGCAATGCAGACCGACCGGTTGGCCTCGGCGATGCTCGATTTCGAAACGGGGCACGCGGCGTTTACGTGCTCCACCCAGCTTGTCCCCTATCAGCGAGTCGAGGTTTTGGGCGCGCGCGGGCGCATCGAAATCGAGATTCCCTTCAACGCGCCGCCCGATAAACCCACTCGCATCTTTATCGATGACGGTTCGGATCTGGCCGGGCGCAATGCGCGAGTTGAAGAGTTCCCGGTCTGCGATCAATACACGATTCAGGGAGATGTTTTCTCTCAAGCTGTCCAGGAGAACCTGCCGGTGCCTGTGCCCATCGAAGATGCCGTCGCGAACATGGCGGTAATCGATGCCGTTCTCGCGGCGGGCAAATCCGGTACGTGGCAAACTGTCGTTCTGCCTTGATTTCCCGTATAGTTGGAGTAGGGACTATGTTCGATCTGCTCAAACTGTTGTTCAACGGAAAACCGAAGCAGGATCCGGCCACGCACATCGCAAGTGTTACGCCAGAGGGCCGGACCATCGTGGACACACAAAAGCTTTTCCGGTTAGAGAAGACCCAGCATGTTATGGATCTGCTTGCTTCGCGCCAGGTGGAAGGCGTCCGTCAAATCGTCATCACTGGCAAAAAGTAATTTCCGTTGCCCTTCAATCTCCTCCTCTTTCCGCTTCTCGCCGGGTATCTCTTCCTCCATACAAACCGCTATCTCCGCTGGAGGGCTCAGACGCTGGACGGAAATCGGCTGCTGCTCGAGGCCGCCAAGTACGGCATCGTATTCGGAATCGCCGGGCGCGTAGTCACCTACTTAGCCGCTTATATCCCGAGGGAAGGTTACGTTCAAAGCAGTTTCCACAAAGCTGCTCCGTTCGACTATGCCGGTACGGCGGTGTCGGCCCTCCTTCTGGGCGTCATCGGCGGGCCGGTTTCGAATCTCTTCTTCGACGAACTGGCGGCCAAGTCGCTAGCGCTGCGGCGCCAAGGCAATCATCTTTTACGGCTCCTCAACGAGGCAAGCGAAGAGGGAAGCCTGATCTCCGTGACTCTCGATACACGCAAGTGGTACGTGGGCTACGTAGTGGAGACTCCCAGCCTCGATCCGAAGGATCAGTTCTTCTCGATTATCCCGATCTTCAGCGGATACCGCGACCGCGACACGCTTGAAGCGCGGCGGCTAACGGAGTATCGCTTCGATTCGCTGTCGAATGTGGACGCTTATGCGAAAGTGCTGAACACGACGCGAGTGATTGACGCGAATGTGTTCGATGTAGACCTTTACGAGACATATTATGCGGGCGGCGGCGATAAGAAGCCGGAGTAACTGATGCCGCCGGCATCAGGCCCCTCGGGCTTCCAGCATCCCCGCATGCGCCATCAATCCGTGTTCCAGCAGGGACGCAACTCAACTTTATTGGGCGGCCATTGGCCATCGCTGTCCGACCGGATCATAAAACGGCAGCCATTCTGAATACCGGAACGGGCGAAAACAATTTCACGACAGCGCCGATCGTGACCATTGACCTTATCAACAACATAATAAAGCAGCAGTATGAGCCTACCAATACGCGCGCTGCCTATGACGGTGTAATTTACTCGGCGGACGGCACTCATCTGTATTTTTCACAGAACAATAGGACGGTTACCATACTAAGCGTCGCAACCGACGGCACAGTAAGCGCGGAGGCTCAAGTGGCGCTCGCGACAAGTTCCGGCGCTGTCAACAATGGCGGACTAGCTCTTTCGGCGGACGGGAAGACTCTGTATGTCGTCCTGAATATGGCTAATTCGGTTGGCGTTATTAACTTGACCACTAACACCTTCGTCGGTGAGATTGCGGTTCAAAATGCCTCTAAGAGCATCGCCGTTGTCGGCAACATGGCATACGTTACGAATGAAGGCGGCAGGCCAGCGCGGCCCGGCGAATATACCAATGTGTCCGCGGGAATGCCTATTGTTGCCAACCCTGAATCGGCATCATCGACTACCGGGACAGTAAGTATCATTAACCTCTCGACTGGCGCGGTAGTGAAGAACATTGCGGTGGGTCTACATCCAACCGCGATCTTAGCTTGGGATGGATACGTGTTTGTCGCAAACAGCAATAGCGACTCGGTGTCCGTGATCGACACGACTCTTCAAATTTAGGTATTTCTAACATTTGGGAGCTCGCCGAATGGTCTCGCAATGACGTCGGCGAAGGATTTAGTTGTCAGCCTGGGTACCAACAATGCCCTCGCCCTCTATAAGTTCTCAAAAAACGAGCTCAAATTCAGAGGCTTCATCCCGACCGCCTGGTATCCCTATGTCTCCGACATCCCAGCTCTTACGGCCGCGCAAACCGGTACTGCATGGGCGCTTCCGGAGAGGTTAATTATCACCGATACCAAAGGCGTGGCCGTGGGATCGTATGTGATACCGAAAGGTAACACGAGTGGGTTGAATACTCATAGCTTTGAGGGCAGTGTCTCTCTCGTCGAGATTCCTACGGCCGCAGAGTATTCACAGTTCAACAAACAGGTAGCGGATAACAACGGATGGAGCACTCGCGACCTGACTGAATATGTACCGCTGCCGTTCCAAGCTGCGCAGTCGATCAAGCACGTGATTTACGTTATTAAGGAGAACCGTACATACGACCAGATTCTAGGTGATGATCCGCGAGGCAACGGCGACTCGACGCTTGTGCAGTACGGGGCTCAGGTGACGCCGAATCAGCATGCGATTTCCGATAATTTCGTGCTTTTCGATAATTTTTACGATTCTGGGGTCTTGTCGGCCGATGGCCATGAATGGACAGATCAGGCGATAGCGCCCGACTATATCGAGAAACAGTTTACGGATTTTAACCGCAGCTATCCTTACAATGGCGGCGACAGTATGGTGTACGCTCCGACAGGATTTGTTTGGCTGGATGCGCTGAACAATGGCCAATCGGTCCGGATATACGGAGAGTACGCTCCTCAATTCAACGGACCCAGCCAGGAGTTCGGAAACTGGACTTCGTGGTACAACGATTCCTTGATTCTTGAAGGGAAGGCAACTGGCGCGCTGCACGCGCCTCTGGGCACTTTCCAAGCGTATGCGGATGTTCCCTCAGCAGAGAAGCACCTCAATCCGGATTTCCCGAATTTCAACACAGGCATTCCCGACCAATATCGGCTTGACATCTTTGAAAGATTTCAACAGGTATGTAAAGAATGGCAACCTGCCCAATCTGATTGTGATGACATTGTGCACCGATCACACAAGCGGAGGCGCCGCGGGCGACCCGACTCCAGCCGCGCAAGTTGCCGATAACGACCTAGCGGTCGGCCGCTTGGTCGATGCTGTCAGCCACAGTCCCTACTGGAGTTCAACGGCGATACTGATTGTCGAAGACGATCCGCAAGCAGGCGTAGATCACGTTGACGGCCATCGTTCTACTGCGTTCATCGTAAGTCCATATACGCAACGCGGCCAAGTGAATCACACGTTTTACACTCAGATCAATTTAGTCCGGACGATCGAAGGGCTTCTCGGCCTGCCGCCTATGAATCAACACGCCATGCTGGCAGCACCGATGATGAACGCTTTTCAGGATACACCGAATCTTACGCCTTACAGCGTGATTCCGAACCAGATCCCAACCGCTTCAAAGGCTCTGACGTTGCCGCAATCGATTCTCGAACAGGAGAAGCGATGTTTCATCCGCGCCAGCACCGGTGGTTGGACCACTTCATTATCCACGGATCAATCCATTGAACCGCTCACACCAGAGGGAAAAGCAACCGCACGGGTTCTTCGGCTAAATCAAGCTCAGCGGGTGATCGAGCGCGCGCTCCTTCAGACCTCCGGAAAGTATCCACGTGGCGACTGAAGGGCTTCCTTCATGCGTTCACGTCCGCCGTTATTCTTTCGCGCGCTGATCGAATCCGTTCAGAATAGCTGCCTAATAACTGCTGTTTCGCCCCGATCCACCCGCCAGTTTCCGCGAGCGCCGCTTCCGCTTCGCGCAAAGCCTCATGGACGCGCTCGGGAGCCGGACCACCTGGAATGCGACGTATAGACACAAACCACCGCGGATCAAGCGCACGCAACAAATGCTCGCGCGCCGTATGTAAATCGCGGCCCAAATGTTCTCGCGCGAGCGTCTGGACAGCATCGACCATGCCCTCCGGCGAATAACGGCCATCGAGCGCGCGCACACCCTCCGAAACCAGACGATGAGCGGCATGGAAACTGAGAGACTCGCTGCGAACAAGCGTGTCGGCAAGCTCAGTGACGGTCAGAAAATCATCGTGCGCACGCCGGTCCAGCAGTTCGACATTGATCTCGCAATCGGCCATCAACCCAGCAAACAATCGGAACGCTCGCTGCGTATCCGTAGTCATTGAGAACACGAGAGGCTGTAAGTCATCTTCGCTGTCGACGATATCGCCGAACGGTGTGTTGTGCGTGGTCGTGAAAATCCCTTGCGCCTGGGAGAGCGCCTTGCTCGCAAGGACGCGCGTATGTTCCAGCGCAACCGGATTGCGCTTCTGGGGCATAATGCTGCTGATCTGCACCCATGCCGCGGACAGGCGCAAATAATTCAACGCGGGATTGCACCACAGAAGCAGATCCTGGACCAATTTGCCCAAATTGATCATCGCGGTCGCGATCGCTCCGGCCGTCTCCGTAACGTAATCTGTGGCTGCTATGGCCCCATACGAGTTGAGCTGCAATCCTTCGAATCCGAGCAACTCCGCCGTAAAATTGCGGTCAATAGGAAAACCGGTGGTGGTGATCGCGCAAGCGCCCAGCGGGTTGCGATTAATCGTGGCGAACGCCGCGCGTAAGCGGATGTCATCCCGCGTGAAGCACTCGATTGCGCCTAACAGATAATGCGCGAGCGCAGTGGGCTGAGCGGGCTGCGTGTGCGTATACGCGGGGATCAGTGTGTCGACGTGTCGCTCGGCCAACGCGATAAGGGTGGAGCGTACCTCGTGCAGTGCTTCCACCAAACTCAAAACCTCGCGGCGGAGACACATACGATACAACGTCAAATCGATATCGTTGCGGCTGCGTGCGGTATGCATGCGCCCGCCGTTTTCCTCCCCGCATAGCCGCTCTACCTCGGCCTGGATGTAGAAGAAGAGGTCTTCCGAACACCCGTCATACGGAACGGTCCGCAGCTTTTCGCGATCCAGCCTATCCAGCGCCTGCAAACACGCCCGCGCTGCCTCAATCGGTATGATCCCCTGCCGCTCCAGCATCAGCGTATGGGCATAATGCAGTTCCAGCAGAGGATCGAGAAAAAGGCGCTGGGCATCCTTGAAGTTGACGGCCAGCACCGTACCTGAATAAATGGGGGACGGAAACGCGGTCCCTGACTTCGGGGGCTTACCAGTCAGCACGCACTCCTAATTGCATAATGCGGCCTTCAAGAGTAGTCGATACCGGAGCGAAGGTCGGCGCCGTGGTGATGACGCCCAAAGAACTCACGACGGCGGTAGTGTTCAAGATAGTGATATTTGGGTGGTTGAACAAGTTGTTCGCCTCAATAAAGAAGGTAGGGGCCAGGCGTTCCCAAACTTTGAAGAACGTTCGGCTGTAGCGCATATCGACTTGATAAACATTCGGGCCGCGAACGCTGTTGCGCCCGACATAGAGGGGACGATTCGCGCTGGTGCCGGCCAACGCATCGTTATTCAGTGTCGTGTTAGCGGTAATGTTTTGCTCATCGCCGGATTGCGCAACAAATGACATAGTAAGTTGGTTATCGTTTGCTAAATATCGCCAAATGCGATTGTTTATTCCGCCAAACCTCGGCATGTAAACGGCACTCAAAGTGAATGCATCGGGCCGATTGATTAGGCTGTTGCCGCGATCGCGGTTTCGGTTGGTCGGATCCTCGACAAATATGGAGCCGTCATAAGTGTTAGCTTCTGGAGCATCGTCGATCGAGTGCGACCACGTGTAGGACGCGTTCATAGTGAGACCCGCCGAGAGCCGATGCGCGTAATTAACGATCAGCGCGTTGTAGCTGCTGTTATCCCCGATATCCTGAAGAGCAATATTGTTGACGGCCGGATCAAGCCGAGTGGTTGCATTGACTTTGCTCGAATAAACTGGACGTCCGTCCGCGAGGTAGCTAACCGGGTTGATCAGATTAATGTTGCGCAAGTACTCCAGATTTCTGCCGCCGGTATTCACGTACCCTACCGTGAGCGAGTCGTTCTTGAACAGTTGACGCGTTATTTGAATGCTGCTGTTGATAGCGTATGCGTCCTTAAAGTTGGGAGTGATCGCGTAGATGGTTGAACTAGACCGGGGAAGTGTGCCATTTACAATCCCTTGCGGGAAGGCTGGCGCACCCGGGGCCGATGAAGAGATCGATGCTGTGTAGGACGCCGATCCTCCGTCGCTGTAAAGCGCGTTATACCAAACGTTGGTTGGCGGCGCTTCATAGAAAATGCCCGAATTGATGCGCAGAACGGTCTTCTGATTGATGGACCAAGCCAGCCCCAAACGGGGCGCGAAATCACCGCTCGGACTATGGAAGTGCTGCGAATATGCGAAGATCGCGTTCGGGTCGCCGGAGGGTCCGCTGAATTTGTCGTAACGGACGCCGTAAATCGCAAGCAGTTTAGGCGTTATCTGCCAACTATCCTGCGCGAACATATTCCAGAAGAAGCTGTGATACCAGGCGCCGGGCTGCCCCACGCTAGCGTTGAACGTGCTGTATGCATAGGGATTCGCCCCCGACAGCGCTAACTGGTAGGCTGCGACGCTAGGGAAGACGTACTGCGTGTAGATGTCCGCCACCTGCGTATCTAACTGCTGCTGGAACCCGTATCCGAATTTAAGAGTGTGGGCGCCTTTAATAACCGTCAGATTGTCGGCAAGATTGGGAATCTTTTCCTGGAACCGATCGCCGACCGATATGCTGCCGCCAAAGTTCGCGACTCCGCTAATACTAATCTCCGGGCCTTTCCCGGTAAGCGGATCGGCAATATGCGCCTCATTGCGATAAGGCCAGCCGAACCGCACCTCATTCAAAACGGTTGGTGAAAATGTCGATAACAACTGCGCGCCCAGGACATGAGCGCGATCGCGGAAATCGGCTGCAACGCTGTCCGCATTCAGACCCCCGTCGGCGGTGTTGAACGGGTAGCGGTTACGGAAATAGTTATAGCGCGCGAAGAAGCGATGCTTCTCCGTAATCTGCCAATCCAGCCGCAAGTCGACCCACTGCGCGTGTTCAACCGCCGCGGGATTCACCAGCAAGTTGGATGGTATGCCGATCGCGGCAGCGCTGGCGGGGTTGATCGTGATAGGCGATGGAACGCTGCGCTTCACGTGTTCATAAGAAGCGAAGAAAAACAGCTTGTCCTTGATGATCCGGCCCCCGGAATTGGCCAGAAAGTCGTTCGCGACCGGAAGTTGTGTCGTAGGGCCGGCCAGAATTGGACGCGCCACCAGATCGAGCGGCCTCCCGATGAACTGCACTTCGCCATGAAATTGATTGCTGCCGGATCCCGAAATCACATTGTAGATATCGCCTGCGATCTTCCCGAATTCCGGCGAAAAGCTGTTCGACACCGTTTGCACTTCGCTCACGTAACTGTCGGCTATAGCGAACAGACGCAAGCCATAGCGGTCGCTCTCCGTATCAACGGTCCCGTCCAACTGATAGTTCACGCGATCCGGAATGCCGTTGGTGTTCAGCAGGCGCGGGATTCCGAGTTCTGGATTCGGATGGCCGCTGATCCCCGGCTGAAAGAGGATGAAGTTGTACGGATTGCGTGAGGTCAGCGGCAGATTTTGCACTTCCGCGAAACTAATCGTACGGCCCGTGTCTGTGCGCGACGGATCGACCACCGGTGCGCCGCCGGTCACTTCAATGGAGGTGCTGGTCTGGCCCACGTTCATCTGAGCGTTGATAACCGCTTCGGTGCCTGCGTCAAGGACGATGCCTTTGTTCGTTTGTGTCGAGAAGCCTGCTTTGGCAACGGTAACCGTGTAGCCGCCTAATGGCAGATTCGCGAACACGTAATAGCCATCGTCAGCGGTGTCCTGCGAAGCGGCGTATCCGGTTTGAAGGTTTTCAATTTTGATGGAGGCCGCCGGAATGGGAGCGCCGGCCTGATCGATTACTCTGCCGCGGATGCTTCCGTTGATGGCCTGGGTTTGGGAAAACACAGGCAATGCGGAGACCGCCAAAAGCACGAACAAAAAAATTCTTATGGACCTGCAAATGCGAGACATGCTTTGTAGCCCTTTCTGAAGCTGGTGGTTCTTTGGTTCTATTTGATGCACATCTAGCCGGGACGATACAAGCGTTTTCGAAAGTCGAGCAAACTTTTTTGCAATGCCCCTGCAATCACGTCGTCAAGGTCGAACGCCGGAGCGATCTGCGATGATGTTTTTACCGACACAGACGGCCGCGCAGTCCGCCTAAGACAGGGAGCACAAAGCCTGAATGAAGACCGTAAAGCGCAAAGGGTGCGGATGCGCGCCACCAGACATAACAGGGACTCCTCCGTCCTTTGGGTGGCGCGCTCAATCCCGCGACCGTTTTGCGCGTGTTGCTCAGAAGAAATTGAGAATTGCGCCTACATTTGCTCTGGCAAGCGCATTAGCAATCGTTGGCTTTCTATGGAGGAATAATGCGCACGCCGCCTCCATTCCCCAGAACAAAGAAGTCGATGCCAACGCGATGAAGATAGATGTTGACCGCGGCGCCGCCGGCTTATCCCGATGGCTCGCGGCGCTGCGCACTCGCGCGAGCGTGCTCATGGTGACGGCTCACCCCGACGATGAAGATGGCGGCATGCTCGCACTTGAAACGCGAGGAGTGGGCGCGCGTGGCACCCTCTTGACACTGAATCGCGGCGAGGGCGGCCAGAACGCGATGTCCATGGATATGTACGACGCCTTGGGACTAGTTCGAACGCAGGAGTTGCTGCAGGCAGACCGCTATTACGGCGTGGATCAGTACTGGGCGCGGGCGATCGATTACGGATTCTCAAAAACGCGCGAAGAGGCGCTCGAGAAGTGGGGACATGATCGCGTGCTCTCCGATGTGGTGCGGGTGATACGAATGATCCGGCCCCTCGTGATCACCTCCGTATTCATTGGCGCGCCCACTGATGGCCACGGCAACCACCAGGTCGCGGGACAGATGGCTCAGGAAGCCTATCTCGCAGCAGGCGATCCCAATAAGTTTCCCGAACAGATCCGGGAAGGACTGCGGCCGTGGACACCGTTGAAGGTTTATGCACGCGTGCCGTTCTTTCGCGTGACCAAGGAGGGCATCTACGATTACGCGACCGACAAATACGGCCCGGTACGATTTTTCGACTACGTCCAACAGAAATGGTCGACCCAAACGCCCGAGGCGAATATTGAAATCGATTCGGGGAAGGCCGATCCCGCCGACGGTTTAACCTTTGCACAGATTGCTCGCGAGGGTTGGGGACTTCAGAAGTCGCAGAACGGCGGAGGAACCATACCGCCGCCGGGACCGGCCTCCAGCCCCTATCATCGCTACGGCTCACGAGTCACCACCACCGATAAAGAAAAGACATTCTTTGACGGAATCGATGTTTCGCTCGCGGGCATCGCCGAACTTGCACAAGGCGATACGGCGTTTCTAAAAGAAGGGCTTGCGGACCTGACGAAACTTACGAGCGATGCTGCGGATACCTATAATCCATACAAACCGTCTGGAATTGCGCCGCTCCTCGCCGATGGCTTAAAGATGACACGCGATCTCAGTGGCCGCGTTCAGTCGAGTGCGCTGGCGGAACCGGGCAAGAGCGATGTGCTGTTTGAGTTAGGTGTCAAGGAACAACAGTTCCAAAAGGCTCTCTCGGTCGCCTTGGGATTGCAATTTGATGCGGTGGTCGCGCCAGAGAAAGCTCCCACCGGACCCTTCGCGGCATTCGGCGGGCCGGCTACGACCTTCACCATCGCGATTCCTGACCAGTCGTTCGGTGTAGAGACCAGACTCTACAACGAAAGCTCGGAGAATTTAAACATCGAGAGCTTGCAGTTGCAGGCCACCGACGGCAGGACTTGGAAGATTAACCAGTCTGGCGAGACCAAACCCGAATTGGCGGCGGGCAAGGAGCAGCGGGTGAAATTTGCCGTCATCGTGCCAGCGGATGCGGCGCTCACCCGTCCTTACTTCTCGCGCCCCGATGAGGAGCAGCCCTATTACAACCTCAACGATGAACGCTATCGAAACTTGTCGCTGGCCCCCTATCCTTTAACGGCAACACTTCGCGTCGATTACCGGGGGACGCCGTTTGAAATGGAGCAGGTTGTGCACGCGGTGCAACGAATCGAAGGAATCGGCATTGTGGAAGACCCCCTGATGGTCGGCCCGGCCTTGTCGGTCGCGGTATCGCCGGCAGCGGGAGCCGTGCCCCTAACGTCACACGAGTTTACCTTCACATGCACGCTACATACGAATGTGAAAGGTCCGGCCGCCGGCATTTTGCGATTGCGCCTGCCGGATGGTTGGCTCTCAAATCCATCGCAAACGCCGTTTTCATTTGCCCGTGATGGCGAAACCCAGACCCTCACCTTCCAAGTAACGCCGAAAACCATCAAGCCGCAGCGATATGAGATCAAAGCCGTCGCGGAGTATAAGGGGAAAACGTATGAAGAGGGTTACCGGCTGGTTGGTTATCCCGGCGTTCGGCCTTATCCCTTCTATCGCCCAGCCAGCTATGAAGCAGTGGGCGTAGATGTGAAAACGGCGCCCGGCTTAAAAGTGGCATTTCTTCCCGGCACCGGCGACGACGTTCCCCGCGCTCTGGAAGATCTGGGACTGAATGTCCGGACCCTCTCGACAAACGATATCGAAACGGGCGATTTGAGCTCCTATGATGCCATCATCCTCGGCGTGCGTGCCTATACAGTGCAGCCGCAGCTGCGGTTCGCTAATGCGCGCTTACTCGAATACGTGAAGAACGGCGGCGTGCTGCTGGTCCAATACAATCTCGCCGACTTCGACCACGATTACGGCCCCTATCCTTTCAGTTTGGGCTCAAATCCCCAGAAGGTTGTGGATGAGGGGTCCGCCGTCGAACTCATCGATCCAAAAAATCCAGCGTTTGCGTGGCCCAACAGAATTCAGACCGCCGACTTCAAGGGCTGGGTTGAGGAACGTGGACACGGCTTTATGAAGACCTGGGACACCGAACACTATCGTGCTCTCGTGGAAACGCATGATCCCGACCAGGACCCCCAAAAGGGCGGGTTGCTGGTGGCCAAGTATGGCAAGGGAGTCTATATCTACGATGCCTTCGCGCTCTATCGCCAACTCCCTTCCGGCGTGCCCGGCGCATATCGCCTCCTGGCGAACCTGGTCAGCTTGGGTAAAAATCCTGAGTGGAAGTGAGGGAGTATTCAGGCTGCTGTCGCTTTCCTGTTTGAGGAAAGCTAAATGCCTGTATACAGAAGAATCTCTATCATTGCGGCGATTTCAATATCCGCCGCTTGTCCCGGTTGGGCCGGAGCCGTAAACATTGGAAGCGCCGACTCGATGAACGCACTCCCGTTCGAAGCGGTGACCAGCGGAATTTACGAGCAGATCTATTCGAGCTCAGATTTCGGCACAGCGCCGATCAGTCTTAGCGGAGTTACGTTCTTTGGCGCGACGGGGTCGACCATTACTTCCGCTTCGTACACGCTAGATGTCTCTAGCATTTCGGCGGGGCTCGGCTCTTTCGCGCTCTACACGCCCGGCGCCAACAATACGCAAGTATTCAGCGGCACACTAAGCGGGCCGCTTACAAATGGCGCGTTTACCATCCCGTTTGCGCAGACGTTCAACTACAATCCGTCGTCCGGTAATCTGTTGCTGCAAATTGTTATATCCGGCGGCCCCGCTAACCCTGGCGGTGAAGGTCTGTACACAATGTCGAACGGCGGAACTCTTTTCAGCCGCGCCTATGACGTAAGCGATGGGCCAACCAACATCAACTTCGCGGATTCGACAGGTTTGGTAACTCAGTTCGATACGCCGTCCACAACGACCGCTGCCCCGGAGCCTGGAACGCTTCTGCTGATGGGAACTGCGCTCGTGGGCGGAGCACTAACCATGAAGCGGCGCAGGCTCAATTCGTTTCGGCAAGCTTGCGCGCCTTCTGCCACGCGAGTTTGTCGCGGAATTCCTGGTATAACGTGCTGATGCCCGCCCAGTAGTATCCGCATACGAACAGCATCAGGAACGGAATTGCCAGAAAGTTATAGGTCTCAATGGCGAAATCAACCATGTAGAGGAAATAACTGCCGATGGCAAGCTCGATGTACGGCAGCCAGCCGCTACGGCGCCGGTATGTGTTGGTGCGTACCTTCGTCTTATCCGTTCCGATGGCATACTTCGGGGTCCGGGCGAAGCTGGTCTGAATGCCTAAAATGGCCTCCAGCACGGCTTTCGTATTGCTGATGGTGAGCGCCACACCGGCAGCCATCAGCATCGGCAGGAACGCAATCGATTTCCACCAGGTCCTTGGATAGAGCTCTTTCTGGGCATAAAGATAGAACGCCGAGATCGACCAGAAAGAGGCAATGATCAGCGGGAAATCGATCAGCACCATCTGTACCCATCCCATGTAGAACCGGACGATCATCACCGGCAACATCAGCGCCGAGACCACGATCATCAAAGGATAGGAGATGTTAGGCGTCAGGTGCATGACGGCTTCAATCTTCACGCGCAGTGGGAGATCAGCTTTCAAAATGCGCGGCAGCAGCTTCTTGGCCACCTGAGTAAGACCCTTCGCCCACCTGGATTGCTGGACTTGAAAGCCATAGGTTTCAACAGGCAACTCCGAGGGGCAATCGAGACCCGGTACATAAACAAATCGCCAGCCGTTTAATTGAGCGCGGTAGCTGAGATCGGAATCCTCAGTAAGCGTTTCATGCTGCCAGCCACCGGCATCGTCGATCATCGTGCGGCGCAGAATACCGGCAGTCCCGTTGAAGTTGAAGAACAGACCGGCTCCGCAGCGTGCGCCATGTTCGAGAACGAAGTGGCCATCGAGCAGCATAGCCTCAACCTGCGTAAGAATGTTGAATTCCTTGTTTATGTAGCTCCAGCGGGTTTGCACCACGCCAACTTGCGGATCGGCAAAGAAATGAATCGTCCGGCGCAGAAAGTCGGCAGGCGGGAGAAAGTCCGCATCGAAGATGGCAATAAGCTCGCCCGTGGCCGTGTCCAGGCCTTCCTGCAACGCTCCGGCCTTGTACCCGTGCCGATTGGTGCGATGGCGGTACTCAACGGGAAACCCGGCGGCGCGATACTCATTGCACAGCCGCTCCGTGTACGGATGGGTCTCGTCCGTCGAGTCATCAAGCACCTGGATTTGCAGCAGTTCGCGCGGGTAATCAAGCTTCATCGTCTCTTCCAGCAAACGCGCAACCACAAACCGCTCGTTATAGAGCGGCAGTTGCACCGTCACCTTCGGAAGCTCGGCAAAATGTGTCGGCGCCTCCCGAGGCAGCTTCTTGCGGTGCTTGATGTACCGTCGCATTGTCTCGTAACGGTGAAGACCATAGACCGACAGGATGATCAGGATGCCGAAGTATGGAACCAGAAGCGACCAATCGAAAAAAGAAAGCTGGTAAATGCCGGAAAAAGTATCGTCAAAGAGGCCGTTGGTAATGAACTTCGCAAGCGGCTGTGAGACAAGCAGTAATGCAAAGATAGTGTGCGGCACTGGCATGAGTAGTAACTTAAGATCGGCGGCGCGTCAAGTTCATCCGGCAACAGGCAGCGCGGTACTTCTCCATTCTAACGTTTTTTGGCCTTTTTTGCTGCAAGCCCCGGCGGTACTTTTAACAGTCATGTTACTGACGGTAAACCATTTGGCTGCCAGGCAAGCGCCGGAACAGGCGCCATCGGGTCGCCCGCAACTCGTATGGCAGGGCAAGCTCCAAGGCACTCACGATTTGATTGTCCAGAAGAATTCGGTGCGCGTGGAGGATGTGAGTGGACCGCCACTGCGGGATGTACAATACCGCTTTGTTACTCCGCTGCCCGCGACGGAAGTGAATGTAGATGTGGACCCTCGCGTCAGCCGGGGTTGGGTCCACGTCATGCAGCAGCCGGCCATGGATAACGGCTACGTTCTGCGAGTGCGGATAGAGGATAGGCAATCGGGCGAATATTTCTACAGCCTTGCCATCACTTGGCGCTCATTGTCCGGCCAGAACGACGATTTTCTGACCAAGTCGCGAAGATCAACCAAGAGTGCCGCGCCGCGCGATGCGGCATGGGTGAGGGATGGCGAGCGGGCCAATGTAACTTGCGGCGCGATTTGGTCAGGTGCCGTGAACAGCCGCGCGCGCATCGTGATCAGCGGACGTGAGGCGCGTGTCATTCAAGGACAAGGCTCCGGCGATCTGGATGTGCTTGCGGGAACAGGCTGGCCGAAAGGTGCGTATCATCCGGTAGTGATGGCGACATCACCGGAGACCAGAGTGGAAGTGGTCGAGCAACCGAGCGCGGAAAACGACTATACTCTGATAATCGACGTGCTGGCGGAACGGCCGGCCGTAAGGATCGAAATAGCTTGGTAAAAGGGGGTTCTGTATGCGGGACCACGTGAAGATTCTCGGAATTCTGAATATGGTTTTGGGGGGCTTGGGCCTTCTGGCTGCCCTCGGCATATTCGCTCTATTTGGCGGGCTTGCCGGCGCGGCCGGAATGAGTACCGATAAAGATGGCCTGGCCGGAGCCGGGGTCCTGGCTGCGATCGGCATATTTATAGCCGGTTTCATCGCGCTTATTAGCCTCCCCCAACTTCTGGGCGGCTGGGGCTTGATCAATTACAAACCTTGGGCCCGCGTTCTGATGGTTGTGGTTTCGGCAATCAGTTTGATCCATGTCCCATTGGGCACTGCGGTCGGTGTTTATGGCCTGTGGGTACTGTTGAACGACGAAACCAAGTACCTCTTTGCCAGCGGCGGCCGCCCTCCAGGTCAGTTCGGGCCAATGTACCCGACGACTCCAGGCGCGTATCCGGCTCCGGGGTACCCGAGTCCCTCCGCTCCAATGACGCCCCCGCCAACCCCAGGCTACCCAGCACAACCACCGCAGTAACCCGATTCAGCGATCGTCCGAACGCGGCTGGCTAGATCGAACGTCCCCGCACTCGCCGACGCTTTGGTGGTGGAGCGATTTCGATGAACTCGAAGGAGCTTGGCGACGCTCTTTTCAACGCGGCAATGATCTCTGCAACTTTCGGCCTAACGGCGGGCCAGATGTTCGAGCCGAGAACGACCATTGAGATTTGCCGACGCGCCATATTCTGTTGGTACCGGACGTTTTGGTCGCACGTCACAAGCACTTGATAGTCGGCCTTCTCGGCACGGCCAATTAGCTCGCCATTCGAGATTTCGCCCCAGCCTGCTTCTTCGGCGGTTCTCACTTGATACTCAGTCAGGTATCGTTTTAGCGGGTAGGGAACGTTTTTATCGAACAGTACGCGAGGCATTCTGATGCTTTGCCGCGTAAGATAAAACCGCCTTCACCTGATCGATTGGCAATTGGAAATTGAATGCAATGTCGGGTTCTTCGACGCCAGCCTCCCAATTCTCAACGATGTCATCGGCCGGCATGCGGGTGCCTCTCAACACCGGACGGCCGCGTTGCACGTCAGGCTTCACTTCAACGAGAGGGCAATCTGACCAATCCGTCACAACCTTCGGTTCCTGCTCTGATTTTAGCCGGTTGCCTAACCCGGCCTCTACCCGCCCCCGCACCAATCAAACAGCAATCCCCATTCCGCCATCTGAATCTCCACCGCCGCACTCTCCGCTTCACCACCACGTTCACGACCCTCGTCGCACCATTCAATGAATTGAACTGGGTCCCAAGCGGCCTTAAT
>DATBEF010000010.1:0-4710 GCA_036269625.1 Bryobacteraceae bacterium
CTGTGCCAAATCAAGACGCGGCGGTTCGGGATATCGGCAACGACTCGCGCGTCATCGCGTTCAGCGATGGCTGGCGAATCGGGTGGGGCTTGCTCATCCACATCAAGCGAGGGCATAAATCCGCAAACTGGACAAGCATCCTCGCGAGCGGCGGAAACTTCGGCCTTGGGCAAGGGGAGACTCGCAACGTTGAAAACGTGAACTCTGTATTGCTGAGAACTGACTTGTTCGGTCGCAAATAGATTACCGCCGGCGTAGACCAGGCTGGTGGCACTGATTCGTCCTTCACGCGAGGTGAAGGAACTCTGCCCGAGCACGAGTCTGGCGGCCTGCCCCGTCTGATACTCCGGGACAGATCGGGTCGACGTCGCACGCGCGACGGAGGCATCTTCGGCAAGGAGACCAGTACCGATGAGCACAGCTATGACGACAATTCGAACCATGGGTCCGCTTACCAGCTTAACGTTACTTAGCGCCTTTGCGCTTTTGATAAGTGGCGGTAACCCTGGTGGAGATGCCGCCGCGAGGGGTGAAATCGCCCGTGACGGTGGCCTTCACCGGATCGCACGAGCGAACGACGTCGGCTAGGACGCGGTTGACTATATTTTCCTGGAATATGCCCAAGTTGCGGTAGGCGAGCGTGTACATTTTCAGAGACTTCAATTCCAAACAACGTTTGTCGGGCGTGTAGGAAAGGCGCAGAATGCCGTGATCCGGCAGGCCTGTTTTGGGGCAAACCGACGTAAACTCCGGCATTGAGATTTCGATCTCATAACCCGGGTATTGGTTGGGCCATGTTTCGATGTCGGGCAACGGCGCGTCCACGCCAGAGCGGGCATGATCGTCGGTGTATTCAACTTGCTTTTTCATTACGTAATAATTTGCGGGCGAGCAGTTCGAGAAACAGACCGACGTCGGTTACCACGCCCACCGCGTGCCCGGTGCCGCGATCGCTCACTTTGGTTGGCACGGCCGGATTGATGTCCACGCAAACCACTCGCACCCAGGCGGGCAGCATATTTCCGACCGCGATCGAGTGCAGCATGGAGCTCAAACACAACACGACGCCCGCACCGCGCAGTTGAGCGGCATAGGCGTCCTGGGCTTCGTTCATATCGGTGATGCAATCGGGCAAGGGTCCGTCATCACGCAGACTTCCGGCGAGCACGAACGGGATGCCGGCGCGCACGCATTCGTACATCACTCCTTTGGTTAACTTGCCGTCTTCGACCGCTTTGGCGATGCTGCCGGCGCGGTAGATCGCGTTGATCGCCCGCATGTGATTGCGATGCCCGTGCTGCTCCTGCCGGCCGTCCACCACGCGCACGCCCAACGATGTCCCGAGCAGGGCCGATTCGATATCGTGAACAGCGAGAGCATTGCCGGCGAGCAAAGCATCAATCCACCCGGCGCGGATGAGTTCGGAGAGCGCGACTCCGCCTCCGGTATGCACGACAACGGGTCCGGCGACGGCGACGATCTTCTTCCCTTCCTCACGGGCATGGCGCATGAGCGCCACGGTTTGCACCACGGCCATTTCGACCTGACGTTCCGAGGAGATTTCATTGCTCATGAAGGCAAAGGCGAGCCGGTCGCGTTCCTTCGATTCCGGAACCACGCGTATGCCTTTCATGCCGACCACGACTTCATCGCCGGCCTTGATGTCGCGCAGACGGCGGCACTCGGCTTGGCCATCGCGAAGGACGATCATCGCGTCCATACGCTGGCCACGAGTTTCCAGCCACTGCCCGGCGTGCCTCACCAGGGTTCGTTGGTTCGTAGTGGAATAGAAATCTTCGGGAGCGCAACGATCGCATTCGGCGGTTTTCGTTTCCGCGTCGCCAGAGTCAACGGGCGAGCACCCGAGCGCCACCAACTGCGTCAACATCTTTTCCATCTGGTCTTGCGAAGCGGCTTCAATTCGCAGACGCAAGGACGACGGGTCGCTGTTGGTGCGGCCGATAGAGAACTGCTCGACCTGGAAGCGGCCGCCGAACTCGACAACGGCGTCGAAGATTTGCTCCATGATGTGCGAATCGATCAGGTGGCCTTGCGCTTCGACGACCTCGGAAAGGGAAAGCCCCTCGGATTTGCTCTCTTCCGGCATTGATGCGGTGACTACGCCTGCGTCAGGAACAGCGGCAGGCCTTCCTTGTTGGCGTAATTGGGCCGGTAGCGATCCGCGTTGTACATATGTTCGACATCCACGTGGCGGGGGCCGAGATGTGGATCGGGAATCGGATTCATAGTGAATTTTCCCGCGGAAACGGCAGCCATCCGGCCGTGGCGGTTCGTGGTGATGCAGTCGTAGGCCATGGTGCCGAAAGTCGCAGCCACCATGTTGTCGATGAAGTCCGGCGCACCGCTGCGAAGATCGTAGGTAAGGTCGCTCACTACGGTCTCATCGCCGCTCTTCTTCTTCACTTCGTCGCTGAAGTCCTCTGCAACATTCGCTTTCTTGCGATGGCCAAAAGCATCGGGCTCGCCGTACTCGCGGACGGTGTAGCCCTCCCATTGAGCGCCTTCGGAGAGCACGACCAGGCAGTAGTTGCTCGGGTTGTTGCGCTTGTCAGTCAGAAGAAGATCGATCATCTTTTCGAGATTGAACTTATATTCCGGAATGGCACAGCGGATAGAAGTCACATACGCCGTGTAAAGGGCGGTATATCCGGCGTCGCGTCCGAATACGCGGAAGATGCCGACGCGCTCATGGGAACCAACAGTTGTCCTTTGCCGCTGTATTGCGTCGCTTGCACGGCTGATGGCAGTGGAAAATCCGATGCAATACTCCGTGTTTCGGACATCGTTATCCATCGTCTTGGGAATACAGACGACCTTCATACCGAGTTTGTCGAGCATGGCGGCGTAACTCAAGGTGTCGTCTCCGCCGATGGCGACCAGGTAATCGATTTTCAAGTGCTCCAGATTCGACAATACGCGCTTGCTCATGTCGTACGTGGTTGAGGTGACGCCGTTTTTGGTGGTCTGATTGGTTGGGAAATCGGCTGGGTTCAGAAAGTCGGGCACCTTCGGCATTCGTGAAGGATTCGTGCGGCTGGTGTGCAGAAAGGTGCCGCCGGTTCGATCCACGGTTCGCGTGTTCTCACGAGTAAGAGGAAGTACGTATCGCTTAACGCTGGTAGGATCGTCGAAATTCATATGAGTTAATGACTCCCAGCCGCGCCTGAGTCCGGTGATCTCATGGCCGTCGTGCGTGCCCCGATAGACCACATTTTTTATGACCGAATTGAGGCCGGGCACATCGCCGCCGCCCGTTAAGATGCCAATGTTCATGATTCTCCTGCTGATCGCAATCGAACTCTGGATTGAATTTTCTTTGATTGTACCGTTGGAGCGCGGGTGCGAAGCGTCTAAAAAACGCTTACGGTCGCGGTTCAGTTTCAGCGTGGGTCAAACCCATGTGACTCAAACCCATGTGACTCAAACCCACCAGGCTGCGGCCGCCTTCTCGCGAATGAGGATCTGGTTGAGAAATTCCGCGGCCTTTGTCAGACCTTCGTCGGGCGACATCAGGGAATCTTCGTGTTCGATCGACAGAACGTAATCGTAGTCATACATGCGCAACGTGGAAACGAATTCCTTCCACCAGCCGTAGGGATGACCGTAACCGCAGGTGCGGAAAATCCAGCCGCGGTTCTTTTCGTCGGTATATTTTTTGGTGTCCAGGACGCCGGTTTTCGGAAGATTGTAGTCGTAGATCTGGGTGTCTTTCGCATGCACGTGGAAGATGGCATCGCCCAGAACGCGGATGGCCTTAATCGGATCAATTCCTTGCCAGAACATGTGACTCGGATCGTAGTTGCAGCCGACGCTATCGCCCGCTATGGAGCGTAATTTAAGCATGGTTTCGGGGCTGTATACGACGAAGCCGGGATGCATCTCAATGGCGACGCGAACGCCGTGATCCTTGGCGAATTTACCGCGCTCGATCCAGTACGGCGCAACTTTCTTTTCCCACTGCCAATCGAGCAGGTCCAGATATTCGGTCGGCCACGGGCACGTAACCCAGTTCGGATATTTGGCTGTTTCGCTATCGCCGGGGCAACCTGAAAAATCGATGACGACCGGCACGCCTAATTTCGAGGCCAACTCAATCGTTCGTTTGTTGATATCGGCGAAGCCTTTTGCGACTTCAGCGTCAGGATGAAGCGGATTGCCGTGGCAGCTTAAGGCGCTAATGGAGACGCCACGGTCATCGAGCCTCTTTTTGAACTCTTTGATCTCGTGCGCGTTGTCCAGCATCGACAACTTGCAATGCGGATCGCCGGGATAATTGCCCGTTCCGAGTTCGACAGTGGTGATGTCTAAGCCCTTGAGCTTGTCTAATACTTTTTCAAGCGGAAATTGCGACAACAACGCGGTGAAACATCCGGCTCTCATGAAGCGCAGAGTATCATATCGACTTGCCCACAACGGGCAACAATCGCCCTGTGCGCTCCACAGATCAGCCGGCCTTCAGGTCGAGCCACACGCTCTTAGTAATTAACCAGCCAAGCGCGATCAGAAACCCTATCAGCGCCTTGTACTCTTCGTTGCGCCGATAGAGAGCCCATGAGAATCGGCGATCCCGACCGGGCCATTTCTTCAAGGGCAAGAGCCGGTGAATCCTTTGCGCATAGGAAGCATAGTCGGGGAAGATTTCGCGCAGGTGCTGCTCCTCCAGTTCAATAACAGGAAGATATACGAACA
>DATBEF010000025.1:0-16184 GCA_036269625.1 Bryobacteraceae bacterium
ATGTTGCCTATGTGCCCGGTCTGTACGTGCTTTACAAGCCAATCGGCTCGGGACCGGTTCCCCGCTCTTCTCTACAACCACGGCAGCGGAAAGGATCCTCACGAAATGAGCGATACACTTGGCCCACTTTTTAGACGCCATCGCTGGATCTTCTTCATGCCGCACAGGCGAGGACAAGGGCTAAGCAGTTCGGCTGGCCCTTACATACAGGATCAAATCGCGTCCGCCTATAACAAAAATGGGATTTCAGCTGCTTCAGCCATAATGGTTCGGCTTCTTGAAACGGATCATCTGAACGACGAGATGGCCGCGTTTGCTTGGTTGCGATCGCAAAACTACGTTCAACCCGGCCGGATTGCAGTGGCTGGCAACTCTTTTGGAGGCATAGAAGCAGTCCTTGGTGCTGAGCGCGGCGGGTACTGTGCCGGGATCGATTCAGCTGGCGGCGCTGAGAGCTGGTCACGATCACCTGAATTACGACTAGCGAGGCCGTAATCAAGGGGAACGACTCAGCAAAATGGATCGCAGGGCGACGCTGGACCGGTACCTGCAGTCGACTAAGCAGCCGCAGGTGTTCGGGACGCAGTATCCTCCAAATGTGCCGCATCCGGTGGCCGATCCTAACGCGCCATTCCTATCAGGAAGAACACTGGCGCCGTATAACGAGCAATTCCTGCCGGATTCGGTGCGACTCGATTTCTGTGTGCCGGTGCTGGCACAGCAAAAGCAGAATGTGGCGACCTTCAACGCGGGTAAGCGACCGAGGGCGATGATGATAGCGCCGGGCTGCAAACGCTAGTCCTCACAAGCTCTTAAATTAACGGGTTATGGAGTTGTAGCCCCTTCTCGGGCCGCCACATTCTCTATTAGCTTGCCCAAAGACGTGAACATGTCAATCGGTACCGGGAAAATGACCGTCGTGTTTTTCTCGGCTCCGATCTCGACCAAGGTTTGCAAATAGCGCAATTGAATCGCAAGCGGCTGCTTTTGGATCTGCTGTGCCGCCATGCTCAGTTTTTCAGCGGCCATGTATTCACCTTCGGCGTGAATGACCTTCGCGCGCCGCTCCCGCTCGGCTTCAGCTTGACGCGCAATCGCCCGAATCATCTGGTCCGGCAAATCCACCTGCTTCACTTCGACCATGGTGACTTTTACACCCCACGGACCGGTATGCTCATCGAGAACAGATTGCAATCGAACATTGATTTTTTCCCGCTGGCTTAACAGTTCGTCGAGTTCAACTTCTCCGAGGATGCTGCGCAGCGTAGTCTGGGCAAGCTGGCTCGTCGCGAATAAGTAATTCGTCACTTCTATGATCGCCTTGATTGGATCGACGACTCGAAAGTAGATAACGGCATTGACCTTCACGGTCACGTTGTCGCGTGTAACGAGGTCCTGTGGCGGCACCTCCATAGCGTCGATGCGAAGGGACGTGCGGACTATCCGGTCCACGGGCGCGAACACCAGAATAATGCCGGGGCCTTTAGGCTCGCGCAGCGCGCGCCCGAGCCGAAAAATTACCCCACGCTCATATTCAGCCAGAATCTTGATTGAGGAGATCAGATAGAAGAACAGAATGATAATAACGATCGCAATCACGCCGGAAAAGAGCTGATCGAAAGTCAAGGTTTAAGTCTCCTTCACGTAAAGTACGAGTTCGTCCACCCGCTCTATGCGGACCGGTTTGCCCGCGGGAATAGCGGAATCGCTATGAGCCTTCCAGTATGCGCCCTGCACAAATATCATTCCGTCGAGATTGATCTCTGTCCGCGAAATCCCCACTTCTCCCACCAGTGTCTCCAACCCAGTCAGGCGCTTCGTTTTACGGGCGCGATTTGCTAATACTCCAAGAAAAGCGGCGATGGCGCCCAGGGCAACGGCGACAGCCACGGCGAAAGCGGGCGTGATACGGCGCGGTCCTTGTATAAGGACTATTGCTCCCCACGCAAGCAGAATCGCCCCGGTTAGTCCTGAAACCATGTGCGTGTAAAACTTGAGCTCAACACCCAAAAGCACAAGCGCGAAGGCCAGCAGCACCAGTCCATACCAGGTCGGCGTGTCCTGATATAAGCCGTAAGCGGCTGCGCACAATAGCAGCAGGCCAAGCAGTCCTGGTAGAACCAATCCCGGCGCGTGCATCTCCCAATACACGCCCAATGCTCCGAGAACTAATATCAGGAACACAAGATTCGGATCGGCAAACGAAAACGGCAGCATCTTGAGTTGCGCCAGAAGGCGCCCAATTCGAGATTAGCTAAAATCTTCTTGCCTATTTCGGCGATACTGAAAAGCAGTTCAAAGCGGACGCTGGGAGGCGTAGTGGCAAGAGACGTTTTCATCAGTTATAAGAACGAGGATAAGCAGGCTGCTGAGCGCATCTGCGCGGCTCTCGAAGGCGAAAACATCTCTTGCTGGATGGCGCCTCGCGATATCACCATCGGACAAGAATGGGCGGCTGCCATTGTTGCGGGCCTGCAAGACTCGAAGGCCTTCGTTCTGCTGCTCTCTTCAAACTCAAAGAACGCCCGGCAGGTTGCCCGGGAAGCGGAACTGGCGGACAGGCAAAAACTCCCGATTGTCACGTTCCGTTTAGAGGATGTCGAACCGCCGCCGGAACTGCTATATTTCCTCGGCAACATTCAGTGGCTGGACGGATTTGGCGGGCAATTCGATAAGGCTGTCAGGAAACTGGCTGATTTCGTCCTGCAACACGGCCGCGATCGCGTCAACCGGAAAGCAGAACCTTCCGACTCGGCGGCAATCAACGTTCCGATTCCCGCGCCTGCGGCTCCAATCAGCTCCGCTCCTCTGGTCACGCCGGTAGAGGTTCATGAAGCCGGCGCCAATGCTGATGGGAGAGGCCGCGGAATAGTGATCGGCGCGGCCGTTTTAATCGTACTGGCGATCATTCTATGGCTGGTTATGCGTCACGCGTCAAATCCTGCTCCAGAACCCAACGACCAGGGCGAACAGGCTGCGCGCGCGGAAGCGGAACGATGGTTATCGGAACGGAACTCCGGCAATCTGGATGCGGCCTGGAATGAATTCACGCCGGCTCGCAAGAGAGAAGGCAGCCAGCAGGTTTGGTCCAGGAACGTGAAACGCGAATTTGCGGAATATGGCAACCCTACTGGCTGGAAGCTGCATGGCTGCAGTACCGACGGAGGGAACCGCTACCTGTGCGACTACGCAGCCTCTTATAACAATGGGAAATCGGCGAATGTCAGAGTTGTCGTTACTGAACAGACCCCGGGCACGTGGCGTGTTGATCTCGGAACGCGAGAGATGCCGCCAAAGTAAGGCGGTCGGCACAAGAAAGCATCGCGTGCCGGTACTTTCCTCAGCGTAAATTAGACGGAGAAACGCACGTTTTACCTAGCGCAGTTACCGGCCAAAATTATTTAAGATACGGAACTATCTTCAGGTAAGTCGAAATAATACACCGAAATGTCAGTTCGGGCTTTGAGTATTGCCGATCGAAGTATAGAACGGGCCCAGATAACTTCTCTTGCCCGAAGTCCGCGAGCTTTCACACGAAACGGAAGTGTACCGTGGATTTGTTCAACTGTTGTATTTCTCGTGGCCGCTGCCGCCACATTTGCGATCGTCCTGCTGTTTGGTGTTACACAGGAGACCTTGCAGCCGCAAGTACGCCTTGTCATCCCGCCGAAGGTCAGGTTGGCGCTCCACGTAGAAAGTCAGGGCGACCGGCTGCTGATAAGTTGGGATCGCCAAAATCCGATTGTCGCGGCGGCCGCCGGCGCGGTTCTGCACATTCAGGACGGGGCGGAGAACCGCAATATTCAGTTGGACGCCGGACAGTTAGCGAATGGCCTGGTTTCCTACAAACCCTTGTCCAACGACGTGAACTTCCGTCTGGAGGTTCAGAGCGCCCAGAGTTTTGTAAATGCGAGCCTGCGTGTTCTGGATGGCACAAACATGGTTTCTGCGTTGCCCGGCCCTGCGGTATTCAGACCGGTCTTATCGCGAACATCTAGCACTGAAACTCCAATTACGATTTCACCAATCGAAGTTCCTTCAGTTCCTGCTTCTTCGGATTTGACCCTCGCACACGAGCGTACGACGGATCAAAAAGCGGCGGTCAACGCGCCGCCCCCGGTGACGAGTTCGAGGGTGATGCCCCCGTCTGTCGAAACCTCTGTTTCGACACCGCCCGCAACTTTGCCCGCGTTTCTTGACCTGGACCCCGCGGCGATTCGAGTCCCGCCAATGGCGAAGCCGGCCGCGGCCCCCCGCGTTCAGTCGGTTTACTCGCCGCCCGAGCCGCTTTTTCGCGTGCTGCCCAAAGTTGACGCCGCCTGGCCGGCAAGTATATCGTCGCAGGCGCAAATCCAGATTCTTGTCCGAATCGACGAAAGGGGAAGGGTTAAGACCGCGCAATTTTTGGCTGAAGCGGGCAACGCCAATTCGACTTTAATCGCAGCCGGAATTGTCGCCGCGAGGGGCTGGAAATTTAAACCGGCCACGCTGGACGGTAAACCTACCCAAAGCGAGCACATCATTGTGTTCGACTTCCGCCCGCGCCAGTAGCTTTTCCTTACTTCGTCTAACGATTACGCCATTTGATGTTGCAGCCGATGCTGGGAATCTGTTTCGCGTCGACGCGCCCGTCGTTCAAGAGCGCCTCGATCGCTGAGCGTAGATCTCCGCCGGTGACCGGAATTTTGTTCCCCGGGCGGCTGCTGTCGAGTTGGCCCCGGTAGGCGAGCCGTCGATTCTTATCGAACAAAAAGAAATCCGGCGTGCAGGCAGCCGTGAAGGCTCGCGCGACATCCTGGGTCTCGTCGTAGCAAAAGGGAAAGTTAAAACCAAGTTCGGTCGCCATCTCGCGCAATTTATCGGGCGCATCCTCGGGGTAGCCAGCGGCATCATTTGAAGAAATCGCCAATATGGCCGCGGATCGGTTCGTGTAATCGTTCCCAAGGCGCGCCAGCTCATTCTGCACGTGCTTCACGTATGGACAATGTCGGCAGATAAACATGACGAGCAACGCCTTGCTTCCCAAAAACTCGCTAAGGGTAATGGTTCTGCCCGTCACGAGATCCGGCAATTCGAAAGCGGGCAGCATGGTCCCGAGTGGGAGCATAGTTGATTCCGTGCGCGACATAAGATATTCCAAGGCCAGCGTAGCAGCCCGATTCCCGCAATAATGGTCCCTAATCGAATGAAACGGCGAGTACGATAATACAGTTCTGGGGATGCGGCACGGTGGCTTTCGATGGATGGGTTGGTGGTACTGCGCAATCGCAATCGGATTCGGTCTACTCGCAATCGAGCATATTGTGATCGGCGATAAGCCTTGGCTAATTGGAGTCCGTTTCATCATCGCCGCCGGTTTCGGCTTTCTTGGGTGGATGGAATTTCGCGCCAAGCATTCGAAGAGGTAACGAACGAGGAAGATGCTTATGAGCCAATTGCAATCGCCATCGCCGGTTATAGGCAAACCGACCTACGACCCCGGACTCACTCAGCAGTACGCCGGCGTTCTCAAACGCGCGATTAACAAAGACGGTAAGTTCAACGTGCGACGGACCGGCCTGACCTGGCGAGACGTGAATCCTTATCTTTTTCTAATCAATGCGTCGTGGCCGCTTTTTCTACTGTTGGTCGCAACGATGTTCGTAATCGTTATCACGGCATTTGCCGGCGTCTATTCGCTGATCGGGACCGAGCACATCAAGAACTCCCATGCCTCCACCGCGGCCGGCAGTTTCTTGAATTTGTTCTTTTTCAGCGCTCACACCTTGACAACGGTCGGTTACGGCAACATGTACCCGAATAACGCGTCGGCGAATGCTGTCGCCGTTGTCGAAGCTTTCGTCGGTTTAATGGCATTTGCCATCGCCACTGGTCTCCTTTTCGGACGATTCTCGCGGCCTTCCGCCCGTTTTGGCTTTAGCGAATCGATGCTGGTTACGCCTTATAGCGCGGGAACCAGCCTGCAATTTCGCGTCGTGAACCGGCGCTCAAACAACCTTATCGATGTAGAGGCGCGCGTGCTGTTGATGACCGTCGATTTGAATGGTGGGAAACTACAGCGCAAATACGTGCAACTGGAGCTGGAACGAAATCAGGTCCTTTTTCTTCCGTTAACCTGGACGGTTGTTCATCCAATTGACGCGAATAGCCCGTTTTCCGGCAAGACAGCCGGTGATTTGGAACAATTACAAGCGGAAGTTTTGATAATGCTGAAGGCATTTGATGATACCTTCGGACAAACAGTACATGCCCGATACTCGTACAGGTTTGACGAGATCACCTGGGGCGCGAGATTCGCCCCGGCTTTCGAGATCGATCGGAACGGTGATCTTCAGGTGGAGGTCAACAGGGTGGGACTCATTGAACAGGCGCCGCTATCGCAATAGACTCGGTGGAATCAGGTTCGAGACGGCCCTGCTGGTTTTCGGCGCCGCTTGCTTCACTTCAAGCGGCCAGACCGCGCCCGGCAACCCGGAAGATGCCGTTCGCGCGTGGTATCAAATTGTGGATGATGCGTCGGATCAAGCCCACCTGAAGGAATTCGGGACTGTCGGCGAGGGGCTAGGGCCGCTAGAGGACGCTTACCGGAATCTGGCGCCCACATTACGGAGTCAAATGACCGGCGAGGAATTTCTCGCCGGCTATCGCGGACTCGCTCACTTGAGTTTGCTTCAGAGCCACATCATGCCGGGCGCGCCACTCGATTCAGCGCAGGTGTTCGTGGAAGAAGAGCGAACCATGGCGATGGAAGGCGTGCCCGTGATGGCCTGGTTCGTGGGGCCGGTTACGGTCACGAAAACAGGCGATGGCTGGAAGATATCGGATCTTAAGGGTGTCAAACCGGAAGACATAATCAGCACGGTAATCAGCGGGCATCTGGAGGCTCCGGAAGTCGCCATGGCCAGTCTGCACTGCAATGCAACCACCGCTTGCACGGTCAAGAGCAGAATGCTGCCACAGAACACGGCTACGCGATTGGGAAGAGTCGCGGTTCAGATACTCGACGGCTTGTATACCGTTTCGCTCGCCAAACTGCACGATGGCGCTTGGGTAGTGATCGAAACAAAGCAGGAAACGAGCAGCCCGGGGAAGTAGTCCTCTATTAGTTGTGGAGACCTCTTCCTGTGTCTTCTGCAAGATAGCGGACGGGATTCAACCAGCTTCTATCGTGTATGAAAACAGTGAGCTAATAGCGTTCCTCGATAACAATCCTCTCTTTCCAGGTCACGTTCTGCTGTGCCCTCGGGAGCATTACGTCACCTTTCTTGATATCCCGTCAAGGCTGAACGCTCCTCTAATGGATGCAACTCAACTGATCGCGCGCGCCGTTGAGAGCGCGGTAGATGCGGAAGGTACGTTTATCGCAATCAATAATCGCGTCAGCCAGACAGTTCCGCACTTGCATGTACACGTGGTCCCCCGCCGCCGGAAGGACGGGTTACGCGGCTTCTTCTGGCCCCGGCAGCAATATCACGACGATGCCGCGCAAGAGACGGTTCGCGATGCGATCGAACGCGAAGTGCACAAGCTGCTCGCCTGATAGTGGGCGCGCGATTAGCCGGCGCTGATCGGCGATACCCCTTTCGATAAAGTTTCGACCAGTTGCTCACGGCCGCGCAGGCCATGTTCAATCGCGGAATCCGTTGCAATCTTGTAGACGATAAGTCCGATAACGAACTCCAGCAGCAGGATTCCCAACAGCGCTGCGTCGCTCCGCAGGGCCCACTGGGCGAGGAAGGCAAAACCGACCAGCACATACATCCCCACGCCGCATGCCAATAACCAAAGTTGCATTTTCGCTCCCGCCTGCTTCTTAAAAGTTTGTGCGGGATCTACCGGACGAGCCATTCGCACAGAGGTAAGATTGCCAACCGCGATGAGATAGACCGTCACCACGGCCGAAGCCGCGATTCCAGTCGTAACACTCAGAGGGTTGACATATACTCGAAAAACTGTGGCCAGAAGCAAAACGGCGCCGGTCTGCATTGCTATGAAAATTACCGCCGCGGCGTTTTTCGCCCGCACGGCAACTTTCAAAGGGACGGGAACGACGAAATAAATCTGAGCCGCGCGCCGATCCATGCCAAAGATGTTGAGCAGCAGCGCGTCGCTGAGCAGGAGCAATCCATAAAGATTCACAATCGGCAAAAAGTTATTGCGTATAAATCCGGCGGTGTGCCGAGATCCCTGCTGAAAATCCAATGGAAAGAATACTATGACGCTGAACACGCAGGCCATCCCGAACAGCACGCGAAATCGCGGCATGCGAACCAGCGACTGCAGTTCCTTTTGCAGCAATGCTCCAAGCGGATCTCTAAAGAACTGCCCCGGCCACTCGGTCAGGCGCGTTCGCAGCGGTTTGCCCGCCCGACTGGGCTCCTTAGCGGCGCTTGCCGGACGAAAGCTGTCGTCCGCGCGAAGCCCTCTTTGAAATTGCCACCGCGCAAATCCGTAAGCCGCGCAAATCCAGATCGCAATCACCGCAATGTGCAGTGGTGAAAGAGAACCCAAACTCAGTGAGCCGACCGCGTGCCATGGCGTCGGTCTGCCTTGCGCGGCTGCGAAGAAGTACGGCCGCATCCTGTGACCCATCGGAGTCCGGACCAAAAATTGAGGCAGAATGGCGAGGCAGATCACTACAACTGCAAACAGCTCGCGGAACCGGTTCCTCTGAAATGCGAAGAGCACCATGTCGCGAATAGCGAGCTGCAGAAACATGTTGAACGGGATATATAGAAATAAGAGGAAAGGCGCCCAAAATGGGACAAGCGGGTGGCGAATCAGTCCGGCGAACGCTCCGCCTAGCACGATGATCATTTCCGGAGCGCTGGTCAGACGGAGAAGAACCTCGATTCCAAATAGAGCTGAATCGCGAACCGGATACGCGCGGATTTTGTTCAACTGAAGCGACCAGCCGCTGCTCAACGTGAACAGCGGGAAAATCTGCCAGAACAGGAACACGCCAAGCAGGCCAATGGGAAGCAGGGTGCGCAACTCTGAGATCGGCATGCTTGGAAGCCGAACAGCGGCCACAATTGCTAATCCAATGTAGAGCCCGTACCACAGCAGTGAAAGAAGCGAAAGAGCTATGCTGCCGGCGTTCGTGCGCGGAAGATGATTGCGGGTGATCCGGAACTGCGCCCAGAAAATAGCGAGTATCTGTTTCCACATCGTTCGTTACAGCCAATCGAGCTTATCTGTGTATCGTTCGGCTCCGACGATGTTCACAAAGATGTCCTCCAGCGTCGTCACGCCCGCCGCCGCTTGCTGGCGCAACTCGGCCACCGTGCCTTCCGCGACCACTTTGCCCCGATTGATTATGGCCACTTCGTCACATAGCCGTTCCACTACTTCGAGCACATGAGACGTCAGGAACACAGTCGCGCCCCGGCGCACCTGCTCCAGCAGAATGTCCTTCATCAGCCTGGCGCCCACGGCGTCCACACCTTCGAACGGCTCATCCATCAGATACAGCCGCGGACGGTGAATCAGCGCCGCGGCCATAGCTACCCGCTTGCGCATCCCCTTGGAATACTCGCCGATCAGCTTCTTCCTGTTTTCACTGAGCTGAAATAGATCGAGTAGCTCGCCGCTTCGCTCCCGCGCCAGTGCTCGCGGAAGGCCGTATAAGCGCGCCACAAACTCCAGATACTCGGCCCCGGTGAGATAGTCGAACAGAAGCGAGTCGTCCGGAACCAGCCCAATTTCCTTCCGGATCTCTAAAGATTGTTCGGGCATGCCCATCCCGAGCACCCGCACAGATCCTCCGTCCGGCTGAGCGAGGCCCATGAGCATCTTGATTGTGGTTGTCTTTCCCGCGCCATTGGGTCCGAGGAAACCGAAAAAGCGCTTCTGTGGAACCGTTACCGTCAAGCCATCGACGGCGTGAAATCCGCTGTAGATCTTGTGCAAATCGCGAATTTCTATGGCGGGCGAATCTTGCGCGGGCGTCTCGGACGGAATGAGTTGAGGTGCGGTAGACATTATGGTTTGCTGGTTCCTGCTCCGGCCTCCCGTACCGTAGCCATCAACGTCCCCATCTGGCGCAGAATAGCAAGCTTCGCGCGAGTGACTTGCGCCTCTGCGTCGTATAGCGCAATCCACTTGTTGCCCTCTTCCAGCCGCCCTTGTTCCACTTGACTCATGGGAATGCGTCCCTCGCCGTTTTCAGCCAAAAGAACCGTCAGTTCTTCGCGCGCCAGATCGAGTTGCATGCGGTACAGATTGCGAATATTCTCCGCTTTTTGCCATTGCTCATAGCTGCGGCGGGTATCGGTCAGGATCCGGTTCCGCACCTGATCCATTTGTATCCGCAGTTTCGCCATATCGGTATAGGCCTGTTCCGCCATCCCGTGCGACGCCGGGCCGATAAGCAAGGGAATCGTTATCGATGCGCCGAGTTGGAAATTATTAGACTGGAATTTGTTGCCGAAATACTGCGTGTAATTGTATTTTGCGAAGAGCGCGTACTGCGCGACAAGATCGATTTGAGGCAGGCGCGCCGCTTTGTAGGACCGCAGGTCCATTTGTTTGGCGAGCACGTTCGATTGCATCTGGCGCAACTCGCGGTTGTTTCGCAGCGCCAGATCGGCGGCCTCCTGCTCTGAAGGAGGCGCTACCGCACTGGGCAGATCGGAATCAAGCGGCTTCACCCGATCGGTTGCGGGGAACCCCAGCGCTACCGCCAGCATCATTTCGTAATAGTCCTGGTCGAGCCGGTCGGAGCCGACCCGCTCTTGCGATATGGCCAAGTTTACTTGCGCCCGTTTCAGTTCAAGCGGCAACTGACTGCCCTCACTCACCGCTGCTTCTGTTGCTTCTACAACCTTCTGCAGGCTCGGCAACTGGCCCGAAATCGTATCGCTCTCGTGTTCCGTTTGACTGGCGGTCAAGAACAGATCCGCGGCTTGATAGGCAACCTCATCCGCTTTAGCCTGTGCGCCATAACTTGAGCCGCGCGCCGCCTCGCGGGCCGCGGCTATCTGATAACTCTTTGGCCTGTTGTAAAGCGCCTCTTCGGTCCTCAACTGGAAAAGGCTGGGAGCGTTTCCTTCGATGCTGTTGGGATAACCGTAGGTATACGCAAGACCGCTTCCCGCATATACGTGTGGATGGAAGGGATCCTGCGCCACCTTGATTCCTTCTTCGGCCCTCTGCTGATCGAGCCGGGCCAGAGCGACGTCGGGGTTTTGCCGGGCCGCAATCTCAAGTGCTTGCTGGAGGGTCAGCGAGTGGATTTCAGCACGGGCAAGACCTGCAAATGCGAGCAGCAGACTGGCGGTTTTCAGCGTAAACACAACTTTATGCTAACGTGCGGTCTACGGTGTTGGGCTATTGGAAAACGCTGGAGCGCGTTTCCGAGCCACGACCGCAAGGGAGTGGTTCTTCCGAACGTAAGCTAATCGCGGTTCAGTTTAACGCGTCGCACGAACTTAATGGCGCGGTTCTCGAACAGTTGAGAAATAACCGAGTCGGGCACGGGCTCATCCGTCTCGATAATAGCGATCGCCATCAGAGGCGTGCCAGCGGCTGGGTGCGAACCGGAATCTCCGCGCCCCAGCGCAAAGTTGGCAATATTGGTTCCGTTCTTTCCCAGAACCGTACCAATGAAGCCAATCACTCCGGGCACGTCCTCGTTTTTGGAATACATTAAATTCCCGTCGAGCGTCGCCTCGCACGAAATTCCTTCTACCTGCAGCATGCGAGGTTTGTTGAGAACCACTGCGCCGGCCGCGGACACCGAACCGGCATCGGATTCAATTTCGATGCGGATGGAATCCATGTGCGCATGTCCCGGCTCGCGCTGCTCGATGACCCGAAACCCACGCTGCGTCGCAATCTGCATGGAGTTCACCACATTTGCCCGATGCTCCATCGAACGGCTCAGGATTCCCGCCAGGCCGGCATTCCGCAACAGTTGGGTGTTGTTGTCCGCCAAACGGCCGAAATAGACGAAACGAATGGTGTGCGGATTACCCGTCGTGATGTGGCTCAGAAATAAGCCTAGCTTCTCCGTTAGGTCCACGTATGGTCCGAGCGCGCGGTATTGCTCCGCGGTCATCGCCGGCATGTTTACGGCGTTCAGCGCGACGCCGCCCTTCAGGTACTCAATCAATTGTTCGACGATTCTGGTCCCAACGATCTCCTGCGCTTCTTCGGTTGAGCCGGCGATGTGAGGCGTAGCGACAACGCTTTCGAGCTGGAGCAAAGGCGTTTCCACGGGGGGCTCTTTCTCGAACACATCCAGCGCCGCGCCGGCAATGTGGCCGCTTTCGATCGCGTGCTGCAGGGCGTCTGTATCGATCAGCTCGCCCCGCGCGCAGTTCACGATTCGAACACCGGCCTTCATTTGCGAAAACGCGTCGGCGTTCAGCATATGGTCCGTCTCTGCCGTCAGCGACACGTGGACGGTAATGTAATCGCTCTGCCTATACAATTCGGCGAGACTGACCAATTCGATGCCCGCGTCTTGGGCCGATTGAGAACTCACATAGGGATCGTGCCCGACAATCCGCATCTCGAACGGCTTCGCGCGCTTGACGACCTCGCGCCCGATGCTGCCCAGCCCGACTACTCCAAGAGTCTTGCCGCGCAGTTCATTTCCGAGGAATTTCTTCTTTTCCCATTTCCCCGATTTGGTGGAGCTGCTGGCCTGCGGAACGGAGCGCGCCATTGACAGCATGAGAGCCAGCGTATGCTCCGCCACCGACACCGCGTTGCCGCCGGGCGTATTCATCACTAGCACTCCGGCGCCAGTCGCCGCCGGCAGATCGACATTGTCGACCCCCACTCCAGCGCGCCCGATCGCGCGCAGTTTGGGAGCTCGCGCGAGCACGTCTCGGGTGACCTTGACAGCGCTGCGTACCAGCAACGCGTCGCAGTCGCTCAAATGCGCTTCATAGGTTTTCGGATCCGCTACTACTATGTTCCAATCGGACTGCGCGCGCAATAATTCCAAGGCCGCCGGCGCCAGCGGCTCTGCAACAAGTATCTTCATCGCTGAACAAATTTAAGTCAGTGCCAGCTCGCGTTCCGTCTGAACCGGTTTCGGCAGCGCGGCTTCCGCATAAACCCTCTGCGCCGCCGCCACGCCAGAGCCGAAGCGTACAGCATGACCGTTCGCGGCCAGAATCAACTCCAATTCAGCTATAACCGCGAACAGATCGTGAAAATCGAAATAGCCAAGGTGCGCCAGGCGGAAGATCTGGCCTTTCATGGATCCTTGTCCGTTTGTGATGATGGCGTTGAACCGATTTCGAAACTCCTTAACAATCAACCCGGAATCCATGCCGGCGGGAGGGCGAACGGCGGTTACCGACGACCCCGGCGACGACGCGAAAAGTTGTAGCCCGAGTTCCTGCACGGCTTGGCGGGTTGCCTTCGCAAGTAACTGCGCATTCGCTACTAGCTTGTCCATGCCGATCGATTTGATGTATTTCAACGCCTCGGCAAAGGCCAGCAGCAGCGCTGTGTTGGGAGTCCACGCGGACTCGCCGTTCGCGGCACTCTTTCTCTCCCTCTTCAGATCGAAATAAAACCGAGGCGCCTTGGCCGCATCCGCAAACGCCCAAGCCTTCGGGCCGATCGCAAGAAAAGCCAGCCCCGGTGGGATCATGAATGCCTTCTGTGAACCGCCAATGACCACGTCGAGGCCCCAAGCGTCGATTTCGAGAGGCATGGTGCCGATCCCCGTGATGGCGTCCACCACGAAAATCGCGTCGGTCTTCTTAACCGCCAGCCCCATGGATTTCACGTCGTGCTGTGCTCCGGTTGAGGTCTCGGATGCCTGTACGAACACTCCCCTGAAATTCTTATTTTTCGCGAGAGCCTGTTCCAGGGTTTCGGGCCGCACCACATCGCCGTACGGCGCTGTCAGGACGGTGGCTTTCATACCCCAGGCCGTCATGATTTCCACCCACCGCTCGCCAAACTTCCCGGCCGAACAAACCAACACTTCATCGCCCGGGGAAAAGAAATTTTGTGTCGCTGCTTCCAAGCCTCCCGAACCGGACGCGACCAGCACGAGCACATCGTTTTGAGTACCAAGCACCTCCTTCAGATCCGATAAAACCTGCTTGTACAGAGCGCGGAAGTCTTCTGTCCGATGATGAATATCGGCGCCCATCATGGCGTGAAGAGCCGAGGGCAGGAGTGGTGTTGGACCGGGTGTGAGAAGGCGTTGTTTCTTGATGTACATGAGGGGAGGTGCTTAGGAAACACGACCCGGCTTTGAGGGCCTGTTTACAAGAATCCCCAGAATATCAGAAGGCTTTCTCCCGGCAATAATGAGGCTCACCGACAGAATGGACCTCCGCGGAATGTTCACCAGGCGCGATTCGCTTCGGCCGGCGGTTCCGTTACTGGGTGGGAAGTCCCACAGGAATCAATTGCCACTGCTGGTTTGCGCCGCCCAGGTAATCGTATTGCTGGATCGGCGCGGTGTTTGACGTGGAAACGCCCCTCACGTCCAAAACCCGCCCGGTAGCTTTATTGACGATAGAGTAATAACCATTCCCAGAGGGAGCCAGAGCCCATTTCTGGTAATCGGCTCCAAGAGAATTATTTTGCTCGATCAAGGTTCCTGCGGCATTCGATCCACCGGTGGCATCCAGAAGCATTCCGCTGTTGCGGTTTATGATCCAGTAATAAACGCCGCCCGCGGGAGAAAGCGCCCACTGCTGGTTTGCGCCGCCCAGATAATCGTATTGCTGGATCAGCGCGCCCGCGGAGGTGGACTGGCTGGTTACGTCGAGTACTTTGCCGCTGTTTAAGTTGACGATCTCGTAATACTGAACCGGCACGAGCTGCCACTGCTGGTTTGCGCCGCCGAGGTACGGCCATTGTTGAAGCCTCGCTCCGTCCGAAAGGGACGCGCTGGTGACATCGAGCACATCTCCACTCTGCACGTTCTCAATCGCGTAAGAACCGTTGCCTGCCGGCTGCAGCGTCCATTTCTGGTTGTCGCCGCCCAGGTAATCCCATTGCTGAATCCTCGCGCCGGCCGCGATCGACCCCCCAGTTACGTCCAGAACCTTGCCGCTGTTGAAATTCATGATGCTGTAGGCGCCGCCGCCTACCGGGACAAGAGTCCACTTCTGGTTGCCGCCGGACAAATAATCCCACTGCTGAATAACCGTCCCATTCGAAGTTGATGCGTTCGTCACGTCCAGGACTCTTCCGCTGTTTACGTTCACAATTTCGTAAAACTGATCGGGCGCAAAAAGCCATTTTTGGTTATCGCCGCCCAGGTAATCCCATTGCTGAATCCTTGCGCCATCTAAGGTGGACATGTTCCTTACATCCAGCACTTGTCCGCTCAACACGCTGACAATGGCGTAATAGCCGTTACCGGTCGCCTGCAGCGTCCATTTCTGGTTATCGCCGCCCAGGTAATCCCATTGCTGAATCCTCGCGCCGGCCGCGATCGAAACCCCAGTTACGTCAAGCACCTTACCGCTTTGCTCGTTCACGATGGCATAACTGCCGTCCCCAGCTGGCGCCAAAGACCATTTCTGGTTACCCCCATCGAGTAATCTCCACTGCTGAATCAAAGCGCCGTTGGAAGCCGAACCGCCTGTAACATCCAGAACCTTGCCGCTCAACTTGTTTACGATTTCGTAGTGCGCCACATTGACACCTGTCATGGGGACGATTTGCGGCGAAACGCTGGCGGCGCTGAAGATGGCGAGAGAAGCGGTCTGAATTCCTGTTGCCCCCGCTGTGTAAGTGATTGAGACCGTGCAACTCGATCCGGCTGGAAGTGAGTTTCCGCAAGTGTTCATCGCCTGAAAACTTGAGGCGTTCGATCCCGTCACTTGTACGCCGGTTATCCCGAGCGCCGAACCTTGCGGATTCGTGATGGTAACCGCCTGCGTCATGCTCGCGGTGTTCTGACCAGCAAACACCAGGTTTATCGGATTCACCAGAATCTGCGCATTTGCGAGTCCGGCGCCAGGAGATCCTCCACCGCCGACAGCGCCCGCCGCTACCGGAGTGCCCACCGGGATGGTGGCGATATTGCTGACAAACGCATTCTGCGCAATATAAACTTGGGTCGCATTATTGGCGGACAGCGATGTCGGCACAATCATTTGCACCTGGTACACGCCGTACGAGCCCGACGGCAGACCGGCCCCGATCACCTGAGCCGTTGAACCGCCCATAGTTGCGCTAACGGAAGCCAA
>DATBEF010000061.1:0-19957 GCA_036269625.1 Bryobacteraceae bacterium
AGGAATTGAAGCGTCTTTTCCGTCCGGATGTGGTCCGCAATCCGCCCCAGCGTTCCGTCTTTGTCCAGCCGTGCGCGCGTCAGCGCAACTGCTTCCCGTTCCTGCCGGGCAATGCGCTGGAGTTCGCGGTCCACTTCATCCTTGGTCGCGTTGATCGACTCGCGTTCCGAAACCTTCTCCAGCAGCAGCGACGCCTTTACATTGCGCAGCGCCTTGTCCCGCTGGCTCTCCTTGACCTTCTCCCAGTCGAGCTTAATCGTGTTCGGGTCGATACCCTTCCCGGCCAGTTCCCGCAATTGGGCCCGCACCTGATTCTCGATCTGTCGATCCACATACGCCTCCGGAATCGGAAACGTGTGGGAGTCGACCAGCTTATCGATCAGCTGTTCCTTGGCCTTTTGTTGGGCGCCAAACTGCTTCTCGCGAAAGATCGATTTCTTTACCGCCTCCCGCAACTCGGTCATGGTTTGATAATCGCCCAGGTCCCGCGCAAACTCGTCGTCCAAGGCGGGAAGCTCTTTCTTACGAATGACCTTAGGCGTCAATTGAAACCGCACCGTTTTTCCGGCGAGCCGCTCCTGCCCATACTCATCCGGATATTTAACGTCGAACTCCTTCACTTCTTCCGGCGTCGCGCCTAACAGGTTCGCCGTGAATTCCGGCAGCGTGTCTTCGGCGCCAACAACCACTTGCAATCCGTCCTGATCGATCGGCTCAGCCAAGCCCTCTACCGACTTCAAATGCACCAATACATCATCGCCATTCTCAATAGGGCGCGGGTCAAGGTTGACGAAATCGGCCTTCGATTCACGCATCGATTCCAGCCGCTTGTCGATCTCTTCATCGGTCACCACCGGCTCTTCGTAGTTGACCGGCAATCCACGATATTCGCCCAGTTCAAATTCGGGAGCTACTTCGAAATCCGCCTTGAACTTGATCGGCTCTCCCGGCTCGAACTTCAGCTCGGTGATGTCCGGCTGCCCGACCACTTTCAATTCATCTTTTTGAATGCGGTCGCGAAACGCCTTGGGCAACAACACATCCAACACTTCGCTGCGAATCTCGCTTTCAAATCGCGAGCGGATCAGGCTTGTCGGCGCCTTGCCGGGACGGAATCCAGGGATGCGAGCCCGCTGCTTGATCGAATCTGTAACCCGTTCTCTGGCCTGCTCGACTTCCTCCACAGGAATCTCGATTTCGAGAGAACGCTTGCAATCTTCAACTGTTGACACTGACTTACCGTATCCTTCGACAAGCGGATTACTTAAGCTTAGACGGCGGTCGCCAATTGCGCACCGGCGCGCAAAGCCTCGACCTTGTTCGTGGCTTCCCAGCTGAAGGTCTCTTCAGTACGTCCGAAGTGGCCAAACGCCGCGGTTTTCCGATAAATCGGGCGCCGCAGGTTCAGGTGCTGAATCATTCCCGCTGGGGTAAGCAAAAAGTTTTCACGAATCAGTTCGGCCAGGCGCTGATCTTCAACTTTGCCGGTGCCGAACGTGTTCACCATGATCGAGACCGGCTCGGCAACCCCGATCGCGTAAGCGAGTTGCACTTCCGCCTTGGTCGCCAGCCCGGCCGCTACCAGATTCTTGGCTACGTAACGCGCCATGTAGCAAGCCGAACGGTCCACCTTTGTCGGATCTTTGCCGGAAAACGCGCCGCCTCCGTGACGGCCCATTCCACCGTAAGTATCAACGATAATCTTGCGGCCGGTTAGGCCAGTATCCCCATGAGGGCCGCCGATCACAAACCGTCCCGTTGGATTGATGTGGTACTTGGTGTGCGAATCGACCATATTCGACGGAATCACCGCGTCGATGATGTACCTCTTTACGTCTTGCCGGATTTGCTCTGTTGAGACGTCGTCATCGTGCTGGGTCGATATAACCACCGCATCGATACGTTTTGGCTTGCCGTCCGCGTATTCCACGCTCACCTGGCTCTTGCCGTCGGGGCGCAGATAAGCGAGCTCCTTCGATTTGCGGCTCTCGCTCAAGCGCCGCACAAGCTTGTGAGCCATCATGATTGGGAGCGGCATTAGCTCGGGCGTTTCGTCGCACGCGTAGCCGAACATCAGACCCTGGTCGCCCGCGCCGCCAGTATCCACGCCCATGGCGATGTCAGGCGACTGCGATTGAATTGTATTCAGCACGCCGCAGGTCTTCGAATCGAATCCAAACGCCGCATCGGTGTACCCGATGTCGTGAATCACCTCACGAATCAGCTTCGGAACGTCGACGTAGGTTCTCGTCGTGATCTCGCCCGCAACCACACAAATTCCAGTGGTCACCAGCGTCTCGCAGGCTACGCGCCCGGTCGGATCGTCGGTCAGAACGGCATCGAGAACGGCATCGGAAACCTGGTCGGCAACCTTGTCCGGATGCCCTTCCGTCACTGATTCTGAGGTAAAAATATACTTCATCAAGAGTTAACAACTCCTTCGGACTATAAAATCGATCGGGATCGGCGGAACGGCCCAGGAAGCCTCTCGGCGGCGTGACCCGCACCACTACTGGACACCTCAATGAGGGATCAATCATCTAGTGTAGCAATCGCGATGTGTCCGACATACTTGTGAAATCCCGCGCCTGTACCACCGGTCTGGTACGTGAGGTTTGGTATCGGACAATCTCGACTTAATTGTGTAAAAATGCACTGAGTTCGTTTGGTAAAAACCCCGTAAACTATTGAGAACGCTCAAAACCAGCCTCTTTTTTAGTTTTCTCTCCCGTATTCTCAACAGCTAACAGAATGCAGGCAAACGCACCAGATCAACATGCAGGTTGAAGCCGTCCGCGCCGAGCAGTCTCTCGACCGTTTTTCGCCCCCGCAGTTCGCGCCGGGGCTGTTGAACGAACTCTGCGAACAGGTGCTCGGGGCCTATTCGGCGGCGCCTCACGGCGGGATCGAGATCGGGATGGTTTTGTTCGGCAAGCGGACTCCGGACGCGCTCCGCATTGAAGCTTGGCGCCCCATCCCGTGCAGCCATCTGCTCGGTCCGCGCTTCATACTGGCCCCCGCGGACGAGTCGCTCATCCCCGAAGTGCTGTCCACCCCGCAGCGAGATCGAGCCCTCGCAGGTTTGGAGCCGGTCGGATGGTGCTGCTCCCACACGCGAAGCGAACTCAGTCTCCTAACTCGTGAAATCGAGTTCAACGAACGGTACTTCGGCAAGCCCGGTAACGTCGCCGCGATTTTGAAACCCCGCACACCGCTCCAGGCCGAGGGAGCCATTTTTGCTCGCAAAGCGAAAGCGTTGGAAAACGCTGAGCCCCTGCTGAGGGTGCAACTGCCAATCCGGGAAGCCCCGGTTGCGGCAACAAGGGCTGTAGTTGTAGCCGCGACCCCTCCCCCAGTCTCCGTATCCGTGGCGATTGCCGCCCCAACTCCCCCGCGCGAGGCGCTGGTCGAGCTCGTTCACGGCTGGCAGACCCAGCGCCTGGGAGTTCTGGCGTGCTTGCTGGGAATCCTGGTTGTGCTGGTTTACGCGCTCTGGCACGAATATCCGCGGCCGGCCCCTCCTCCTCCAATCACCCTTTCATTCACTCTCAAGCCCAAAGCCGCCGGTCTCGCTTTGATTTGGAAATCGAACATTTTCGGCGCTCGTTCCGCCAAAATCCGAATCCAGGATGGTCTCGGCTCCGAGAGTATCGATCTTAACGATAGTTTTGAACCCAACGGGATATTACTGTTGCCTCGCGAGACCGGAAATGTGCAAGCCGATCTGACCGTTCAGACCAACGGACACACTTTCATGCGGCACGTCGCATACTCGAATCCCAATATTCCTCAAGCGGAGCCAATAGCGAAGACAGAATCGGTTTCCGAGCCTGCGCCTCCTCCCGCACATTCCGCTCACCGGCAGAGGCACACGAGAAAAAGCATCCCTACCCGAACTTATCCGCCTCGTTTACACTAAGACTCCTTAGAAGTCTTGCGGCCCGTCCGGTCAAGTTGATGATGGAACATGGCGGCGTAATCTCCAGCTGTGGGGCCGTGTAATTCCTCCAAGGTCAACTTCATTTTGCGCCTCCAATTGGGATATTGCGCCGTGCTGCCGGGAAGGTTTTGCTGTTCCGTCTCTTTCGTCAGGTCTTCTTGATTCAAGAGCAAAATCATGGAAGGCACCTGGGCTAGGAAGCCGATAATCGCGTTATGCAGCGGGCCGTCCACTTCCGGAACATCATCGGCATCGCGAGAGTAGTTGGCCGGAAGCAAGTCTTCCTGATGCAATTTGTCGAGCATCCGCTGCTTTTCGGCGCGGCGCTCTGCCATCTGCGTGCGCCAGCCTTGCTCGTCAGCCAAACCAGCAGCTCGCCGCGCCTCGATATCCCGGTAACTCCAAAACCCGGCTACGGTCGGCAGATCGTGAGTGGTGGATGCCACTAGCGCCTGACGCGGATACTCCCCACTCCGTTTGAACGACCCATCCTTGTGCTTCTCGAAGTAGAAAAGCCGATAACTCAGAATGCCGAATCGCGAAAGCATGTCGCGTATCTCGTCCGTAACGGTCCCGAGGTCCTCGCCTACCACGATGTTCTCGCTTCGGACACTTTCTAGCGCCAGGATGTGCATCAGATCGGTCGCGTGGTCGCGGACGTAAATGCCATCCTTGGCCTCTACCCCGTCGGGTATCCAAAACAGACGGAAGAGTCGCATCACGTGGTCGATACGGAGCGCCCCGCCGTGCTGGATGATCTTGCGGACGCTTTCACGGAACAGCCGATAGCCATCCCGCCAGTGCGCCTCCGCATTCGGTGGCGGGAATGCCCAATCCTGACCTTTGGGCGAAAAATCGTCCGGTGGGGCGCCGACTCGGCAGCCGCTTACATAGAATTCGCGGTACGCCCACAGGTCCGACCCAAATTGATCGGTAGCCAAGGCCATGTCGTGGTAGAGCCCCGACGTCAAACCACGATCCTTGGCATACTCCGCGACGGCTGCCAATTGTTCGTCCAGAACGAACTGTACATACTTATAGAACTCGATGGTGCGGCGATGGCGACTCTCGAAGACACGGCAAGCGTCAGTATCGGGCGAATGAAACTCCTCCGGCCAATCCCGCCAGGTCCAGCGATTCCGGTCTTGTTTGTGAAGAATTTCGTCCAGCGCGCAGTAAAGTGCGAACTTGTCCAGCATTTCTCCTTCGCGTTCACAATATTCCCGAAAAGCTTGTACCCGCTCCGGGCTGGCCGGAAGGGAACGAAACAGGACCTTTAAAAATCGGCGCTTCAACGCGTCAACTTTTTCGTATTCGACAAACTCAGATTCGCGTAAGCAGCGCACGCTCTCCCGCAAACGCGGCGAGCGCGCCAAACTCTGGGCTAAAGCCGAAGATCCGAACTCCGGCACACTCTCAAGGTCAACGTAAATGAAATTCTTGTAGAAGATGGAGAGCGGAAGGTAAGGGCTAGTATTGTACGGAAAACGGTTATGCAGGGCATGAAGCGGATTCAGGCCAATAAAGCTTACACCGAGTTCACGCGCGGCCCAATCGATCAACACCCGCAAATCCGTGAAGTCGCCGCAGCCCCAGTTGCGTTCGCTGCGGAGCCCATACAACGTTATATTCAGTCCGGCCGTCCGGCCTCCGGATTCCAGCCGCGCTGGCAGGTAAGCCCTCTCCGGACACAAGATCAGGTGCGCTGTACCACAAAGGCGGCCGTTAAGAGAGATCTGCAGAAAGTGATAGCCGAGGGGCAATTCCGCCGGCAGACTCAGGTCGTAAACGCACCAGCGCTCGTGATCAAGCGATAGGTCGCGCTTTACGGGTAGTTGAGAAACCTCGACTGAACCAGCAATCTGTCCGCCCTCTTCCAACGCGATCTGATAACAGAGCGAACCAGTTCCACTGGCTTGAAGAGTCACCGGGACTCTCCGATTACCAGCGCCAACAACGATCGTCGGTGGTAGCACCGTCGCGGCATGTTCGCGAAATCGCTCGCGGCGCCCAGTCTCCAGCTTCTCGTGGCTGGACGCGTCGATTCCAAGCGCCTCCACAATGCCCTTTTGCACGTGAGGCGAGACCTCGTGGCGGCGACCGAATATGTCCCAGTACTCGCGATCGATTCCGCGTTCCGAAGCCGTTCTGGTCAATGCGTCTTGGTAATTGGCGGATGGCTCGTATGTGGCCGGGGCAACGTACATCGTACTCCATTTTAGATGGCAGTACCTCTATTACCCGGTTTGCATGGGATAATTGAGGAGTGGACCAGCCCGAGAAGTTTGAAATTAGCCAGCCGCCTGATCTTTTTGCGCGAATGGATCAGGACCTGTCGGAGAACTTCAAAGAAAGCATCATCACGACAACGCTCGACAACGCGCTGAATTGGGCGCGTAAGAATTCTATCTGGCCGATGACCTTCGGGTTGGCCTGCTGCGCTATCGAAATGATGTCTATGAGCGCGTCGCGCTTCGATATATCCCGGTTTGGAGCCGAGGTATTTCGTGGCTCGCCCCGGCAATCTGACCTCATGATCATCGCCGGCCGCGTTTCAAACAAGATGGCCCCGGTTATCCGTCAACTGTATCGGCAAATGCCGGAACCAAAGTGGGTGATCTCCATGGGTGCTTGCGCCACATCCACCGGAGTATTTAGCAACTACGCGTTAGTGCCGGTGAACCAGGTGATTCCCGTTGATGTTTACGTTCCCGGATGCCCTCCCCGTCCCGAGCAACTGATCTACGCGATCATGATGCTCCAGGACAAAATACAGGCTGAGCGCGGCACTTTGCTGCAGACGCTGAATTTGGCCAAGTAACTTGATTTCGGGCTCAACCCCTATGATCGAGCCCGAACAGCTCTCGATAACTCAGACGAAATTGTCTCCGCCGCCGCCATCGCCGCCGGAGTTGTCGTCGTAACTGGAATCATCTACGGAATTGTCGGCGGAGTTGGAATCGTCCTGCGACGAATCGTAGTTATCGTCAACGCGATCATCATCGCGGTAATCGCCCCCTCCGGCACCACCTGAATTGTCGTAGTAGTTGTTGACGACGTTTTCTTCTACTGGAGCGCCACCGCCGCCGAAAAAGCCCGGGCCGCCGTAACCGCCGCCATATCCACCCCCATATCCATAGCCGCCGCCTCCGAAGAGATGGCCGCCGCCGTGGAACAAGCTCTCAATCCCTTGAACAGCCAAAGTTCCTGCCGCCACTCCGGCCGCGGTCTGAGCGGCGTTTTGTAAGAAGCTGGAGCCAGCGGACTGCGGTTGAGGCGCAGGAGCATATTGCGGTTGCGGAGGAGGGGGCGCCGAATAGGTCTGCTGTTGTTGATAGGAAGGTGGCGGGGCGGATTGCCTGGGCGGAGCAGCTTGACCGCCGAGAAAGCTTTGGCCACTCGAAGATGCCGGGGCCGGTTGCCCGGCTCGTTGCTGCAAATCTTGTATCTGTTGCTGGGCTTGATGGAGCGCCATGTTCTGGATCAGGACGGTCTGCGTCATGATGTACAGTGCGTCCGGGCGCGAGCCGACGTTCTTACGAATGAAGTCTTCGGCCTCAGGATCTCGGGGCGGTGCTGGCGTCTGAGCGATTTTGGCCGCCAGATCGCTGAGCATATTTTTTTCTTCGGGAGTCATTGCGGGTCTCCTATTAGGGACGTGTTTCGTCTTCTCTTTTATACATACGTTCAGAGCTATGGAATGTTCGGCTATCGTTTCGGGCTCGCGACAACTCGCCTGGCCGGGCGCGGTTCTGTCAACCGAATGACGGCGGCGGAGCTCATCGCGCGCACTATGTCTCTGGAATCGTCCATCAGGCCGGCGATCATCGTCAAACTGCCTGGGCTTCCCCGTAGCGCCAAAGCCTTACATGAGGCCGCCACTACGTTGCCGTCTTTATCCGATAGCATATCTTCCAGCAACTTCTGAGAACTGGGCGACTTGTCCTGACCGACGAGAGTAGCGGCTAAAACCCGCCCGGCTGTCCCACCGCTGATTTTCCGCCCCTGTTCAACGAATGAGAGAGCGGTGCCGGCGGGCCCCAGAAACGTACCGGCAACTTCATTTACGCCCAATAACGCCAACGCTGATGGATCGTGCATAGTCCGATGTGCATCGAGCAGGGCGCCATGGATGATCCCTTCGGAATCCTTCCGCTGCCCGGAGAGCACCTCCTCAAAAAGCGGTAGACCGCTCCGGTCGCCCAAATCCCAAAGCGCCTTGCCGGCAGCAAAGGCCACCACAATATCTTTGTCATCCAGAACTTGTTTCAACACGGAGATACAGTCCCGGCATTTGCCTTCTGACATGGCGGCCGCCGCAAGAGTGCGCACCTTCGGATCTTTGTCGTTCTTGAGTGAGCTGGTCAACATATCGACCGACCCTCGATCGTGCGTGGCGATGCCCAGCGAGTTGACAACCAATTCCCGCTTTGTCGAGTTTGGGGAGGCATAAATCTCTTTGAGAATGCTCCTTGCTGTGACTTGTTCCTCCTGCGGACTTGGCGGCGAGTCCTGTGCCCAAAGTACCGAAATCGTAAGTAACGGGTAGAAACTTGCCAGAAGTCGTAGCGTCATGACAGTGTATTGGTAGACCTGGAATCTTGATGAAGCAAGCACAGCGCTGTGTTCGGCTCCGGCACGCTCTACAGACGATTTTAGAGCCGCCAAGGGCCACGCTTTTCGAGGAAGGCAATTTCGCCCCGCAGGATTCCCGGAGGAAAGACACGAAATGATTATCGAAGCGACCCCGTCCGCCGCCGGCCAGGAGATCAATCCCTGGCAATCCGCTGCTCACCGTTTTGATGAAGCGGCTGAGTTGTTGAAACTAGATGACGGGATGCGTAAGGTATTGCGCACGCCCGCGATGGAACTGACCGTGAACATCCCTGTTGTGTTGGATGACGGTCGGATTGAGGTGTTTACCGGATACCGGGTGCAACACTCAATCGCCAGAGGTCCCGCAAAGGGCGGTATCCGTTTCGCGCCGGACGTTTCTCTCGATGAGGTGCGGGCGCTCGCCGCCTGGATGACTTGGAAATGCGCCGTTGTGAATATCCCGTTTGGCGGGGGAAAAGGGGGAGTCATTTGCGAGCCGTCTCTGCTGAGTGAAGGAGAACTGGAGCGCATCACGCGGCGCTATACAGCCGAAATCTGCGAATTCATTGGGCCGGAGCGTGACGTGCCGGCGCCGGACGTCAACACCAACGATCAGACCATGGCATGGATCATGGACACCTATTCCATGCACAAGCGCCATACCGTTACCGCGGTGGTTACAGGAAAACCGCTGGAATTGGGCGGTTCATTGGGACGACCGGAAGCAACCGGTCGTGGCTGCATGTTTGTCACTAATGAAGCGCTGAAGCGTTTTGGCCTAAACATTGAAAACACGCGCGTGGTGATTCAAGGGTTTGGCAACGTTGGCGGAATGGCGGCGCGCCTGATGAGCGAGGCTGGCTTCAAGGTTATCTGTATCGCCGAGTGGGATGCCGCCGTTTACAACCGGCACGGATTGAACGTAGAGGCGCTCACCAAATATCGGCGTGAGACAGGGTCGGTGGCCGGCTTTCCCGAAGCGGAAGGCATCGACAAAGAAGAAGCGCTGCTGCTCGATTGCGACGTACTGATCCCGGCCGCACGGGAAAACGTCATCACTTCCGCCAACGTGGATCGTATCCGGGCCAAAATTTTATGTGAAGGCGCCAACGGACCCACCACCTATGTAGCGGACTCCATTCTGGCCGAAAAGAAGGTCTTCGTGATTCCAGACATTCTGGCGAATGCCGGCGGTGTCACAGTTTCATATTTCGAGTGGGTGCAGGATCGCCAAGGCTATTTCTGGAGCGAGAAACAGGTGAACGAGCGATTGGAAGAGATCATGGTCACCAGCTTCAACGATGTGGTCGGGTACGCACAGAAGCATGAAGTGAATAACCGGCTTGCCGCTTACATGCTGGCGGTGGACCGCGTTGCCTCAGCGATCCGGCGCCGGGGGTTGTACGCGTAGGTGAGCGCCGAAGCATCGACGCCGCTGATGCGGCAATATCAAGCCGCCAAGCAGCAGGTTCCCGGCGCGGTGCTTCTGTTTCGGCTCGGCGATTTCTACGAACTCTTTTTTGAAGATGCCATTCGCGTTTCAAAGGAGCTCGAGATCACGTTAACGGCGCGGAACGGCATACCGATGTGCGGCGTCCCTTATCATGCGGCCAGCGGATACATAGCCAGGCTGATTCAGCGCGGCTATCGAGTCGCGTTGTGCGAGCAGATGGAGGAAGCGGGCCCGGGCAAGAAACTTGTCCGCCGCGAGATTACACGTGTAGTTACGCCGGGCACCGCGACGGATTCCAACCTTCTGACGTCGCATGAGAACAATTTTCTCGCGGCGGCGATCAGCAAGGGCCAGCGGAGCGGGCTGGCTTACGTGGATGTATCGACGGGCGAGTTTCGAACAACCGAAATAGAGACCACAGAATTGACAGCGGCACTGGAAAGCTTGAACGTTCGCGAAGTGCTGCATCCTGAAGGCTACCCGACTGGCGCAAGTTGTCTGGAGACTCCGCTCGATAGCTGGGTATTTGGCGGCGACTATGCGGGCCGGCAGGTGCTCGAGACATTCCGGCTTTTATCGCTAGATGGCTGCGGCCTGGGAGACAAGCCGCTGGCGGCGGCGGCAGCCGGTGCTGTCGTTCACTATTTGCGCGACACGCAACGTGCAGCACTGGATCACGTTGACCGACCGGCCTATTACGAGCGCCAGGACTACATGGTTCTGGATGCCACGACGGTCCGGAACCTCGAACTAGTAGAGCCGCTGTTTGCGGGCGAACGGCGGGATGCCACATTGATTCATGTCCTGGACAAGACCTGCACCGGAATGGGCGGGCGTCTGTTGCGGCAGCGATTATTGCAGCCATCCTCAAATCTTCCGGAGATTGAAGCCAGGCTGGATGCAGTCGCTGAGTTAAGCGGACGAGTGGTCCTGCGGGCCGATTTGCGCAAAGCCCTGAGCAGCGTAATGGACCTGGAGCGTCTTCTGGCAAAGGTGACCCTCGGCACCGCAACCCCACGTGAGATGTTGGCGTTGGGAAAGTCGCTCGCGCAGTTGCCTGAAATCGCCAAGCTGGTCTCTGAATTACAAGCGGAGGAACTCCGGCGGGAGATCGACCTGCTGGAAGACTGCCGCGACCGCATTCTAAAGGCTATCTCTGAAGAACCTCCATTGAATCTCACCGAGGGTGGAACGATCCGGGATGGTTATAATTCCGAGCTCGATGAGTTGCGCGACATCAGTAAGAACAGCCGCCAATACATTGCCGCTATTGAACAGCGCGAACGCACCGCAACCGGCATCCAATCTTTGAAGGTCCGATTTAACAATGTATTCGGCTACTACATCGAGATTTCCCGGGCTAATCTACATCTCGCGCCCACGACTTACGAGAGGAAGCAGACACTCGCAAACGCGGAACGGTTTACTACGCCTGAACTGAAAGAATTGGAGGCCAAGGTTCTCGCCGCCGAGGATAAGATTTTAGCGTTAGAGCGCGAGCTTTTTCAGGAAGTTCGAACGTTCGCCGCGTCGCATGCTTTTCGAATCAAAACGACCGCCGCGATCATCTCACGATTAGACGTTTGTGCGGCGCTAGCCCAAGTGGCGGTGGATAACCGGTACCGCCGGCCTCGCTTCTCTGATTCCGGAGAGATGAGGATTGAGGCGGGGCGGCATCCAGTCATTGAGAAGCTGGCGGAGCGGGACGCGATTCGGTTTGTTCCCAACGATCTATATCTCCACTCGTCGAATGAATATATAGGGCTGATTACCGGACCCAACATGGGCGGTAAGTCCACTTACCTCCGACAGGCGGCCCTGATTTTGATTCTGGCGCAGATGGGATCGTTTGTACCCGCCGATGCGGCGCTGCTGCCCATTGTAGACCGGGTGTTTACGCGAATTGGCGCCGCCGATAACCTGGCGCGCGGGCGGTCCACCTTTATGGTGGAGATGACAGAGACGGCGGCGATCCTGAATACTGCCACTGAACGGAGTTTTCTGGTGCTGGACGAGATTGGTCGTGGAACCTCGACATATGACGGACTGGCTCTGGCCTGGTCGGTGGTGGAGTATGTTCACGACCGGATCCGGGCCAAGACACTGTTCGCCACACACTATCACGAGCTGACAGAACTCGCAGTTCAACGTAGTGGCGTAAGAAATTTACACGTCGCCGTAAAAGAGTCAGGCGACCAGATCTTATTCATAAGAAAGGTTGAACCGGGTGCTGCGGATCGAAGTTATGGGCTGGAAGTAGCCCGGTTGGCGGGACTTCCTTTAAAAGTAATCGAGCGGGCGAGGTCGGTTTTATTGCATCATGAAAAGAGGGAACGCTCCGTTAGCCAGGAGTTAAGTCCCGGCGACGCTACCGCGCCGTTGCAGATTGAACTTTTCGAGCCCGTTAATCCGGGTCTCGCCGGTCGGATTAGGGCTTTAAATATCAATGAGTTACGTCCGATCGAAGCCTTGCAGGTTTTGCAGGAATTGCAGCAAGAGTTGCTAAACAGATGAGAATAGCAGGAATCATGAGCGGGACTTCGCTCGACGGTATTGATGTAGCGATCATCGACATCACCGGTTCGGGCTTCAAGGCGAAAATTAACGTCTTGACGAGTCATTCGGTCCCATACCCCAAGAAAATCCGTGAAGCGCTGATGGCGGTATCAAACGCCAACGCACACACGGGTGAGATCTCGCGGCTAAACTTCCTTCTCGGCGAATTATACGCCGAGGCTTTGGAAGAGACAGCGGAGCGAGCCGATATTCCGCTTAATACCATTAAGCTAATCGGTTGCCACGGACAAACTATTTTCCACGAGGGACAAGGATCGCAATACCTCGGGAAAAAAGTTGCAAACACCTTTCAAATAGGGGAATCGAGCGTTATCAGCGAGCGAACCGGCATCAACGTAATCTCGAATTTCCGCGAAGGCGATGTGGCGGCTGGCGGAAAAGGCGCGCCTCTAGTACCCTATCTGGACTATATGCTGATGCGGCACCGTGGGCGGGGACGCGTGGCGGTGAACATTGGCGGGATCGCCAATCTGACGGCCATTCCTCCGAACACCAGCACCGATCGAGTGATCGCATTCGATACCGGTCCGGGCAATATGGTGATCGACCAGCTGGTGAGCCGCATTACGCTTGGACAGCAGACGTTCGACCGCGACGGCGCGATGGCTGCATCGGGCGAGGTTGATCCTAAACTGTTAGCCAAGCTGCTCCGTGACAAGTATTTCCGGCAGAAACCGCCCAAAACAGCGGGACGTGAGCAGTATGGCGCCGAATACGTCACTAAGCTGCTCGATACCGAGCTGAGCACCGAAGACTTGATCGCCACGGCGACGGCCCTGACGGCCGAGAGCATCGCGCTAGGAGTGCGAAATTTTATTCTGCCCGAGATGCGGGTGGACGAAATTTTCGTCTCTGGCGGCGGTACGCACAATCCAACTCTGATGCGTTTCCTATCGAAGGCCATGAATCCCATTCCTGTGATGGAAACCACCGAGGTTGGTTTGGACGTCGACGCCAAGGAAGCGATTGCCTTCGCGGTGATGGCCTACGAGACGGCTCATTCCCGCCCATCGAACGTTCCCATGGCCACGGGAGCCAAGCGTTCGGTGGTGCTGGGGAAACTGACCCAGAACGGAAGCAACAATCCGCGAAACGGGAATACAGCCCCGGTTGCGGCAGCGGCATCCGCGCAAAACGGCGCCGCTCGCAACGGAGCGGGTACGGCAACACATAAAGCCAAGGCAGCCCGTGCAAACGGCGTCAATCACCGGCCGGTAGCCCCCAAGGCTCAAGCGGCAGTGCGTTGACAACTGTGCTAAGTTCGTCCCCGTGACGATCAAAGATGACGGCGTAGCCGACATAGTAACTCCGACGGGTCCCATGCGGACCTACTTATTTCACCCCGTGGCAACCGAAAGGTTCCCCGGGGTGATTCTGTTTTCGGAGATCTTCCAAAAAACTGGTCCGATTCACCGGTTTGCCGCCATGCTTGCAGGACATGGCTATGTGGTGGCCGTGCCGGAGGTCTACCACGAACTGGAAGCTCCCGGAACCGTCCTTGCGTACGATCAGGCGGGTTCGGACCGCGGGAACGCCGACAAGTACGGAAAGGAGTTGTCTTCCTATGATGCGGACGCGAAGGCGCTCATCGGGTGGCTCGAACAGTACGACGGATGCACGGGAAAAATCGGTGTAGCCGGGATCTGTCTGGGCGGACACCTGGCGTTTCGGGCGGCAATGAATCCTGAAGTCCTCGCAGCAGCCTGTTTCTACGCGACCGACATACACAGCGGCACGCTCGGTAAGGGAAAAAAGGACGACTCGCTTGCCCGGGCGGTTGAAATTCGAGGCGAATTGTTGCACATCTGGGGCCGGCAAGACCCACACGTGCCCTTAGAGGGTCGCAACCAAATCAAGCGGCGCCTGGACGAAGCGGGCGCCAACTTCCAATGGTTTGAGGCAAACGGGGCCCACGCTTTCCTGCGCGACGAGGGCTATCGATACGACCCCTCGCTGGCAGCGCTGTGCCACGCTATGATGTTCGACTTATTTCATCGGCGGCTGCATTGACTTCCGCCTCGAACGTCAACTCTTCGTATTCGATCGAAAGCACGGTTGCCCGGGTACCCTCGGCCAAATCCTGCAGCAGGACCTGCACGCCATTTCGAAATCGAACAGAATCCCGGTAGGTATACAGCTGGCTGGAGCGTTGGGTAAACTCTACTGGTTCCATGCCGCCAACTCCGAGGCGATTCTGGAGGCTGCGGGGGATCTCCGCAAGCAGCAGCCGGGCGCCTGGAGGAACGCAAACAGCAGGTATCTCACAGGATCTGCGCGGCACCATCCAATTCTTAAACGCCGCCCACCAGCTGGCCTGTTGCTCCTGGCGCTTAGTCTGCGCCGCGACATCGGACGTTGAAGCGAAACCAAGACTGCCGGTCGGGAATCGATGTACGGTTAATTCTTCGCCGTCTTGTGCAAGTCGGCTTTTGAATACATAAAGTGAGTAGTCACACATTTCGTCTACTTCCCTTGACTTGACTCTAATGCCGATCTGCGCGGCTGAGAACTAGCGCAAAAACGGGCTTCGGCCGTTTGCGCTGCATAGGCTCGCAAATGCCGAGAAGACACCCGCATTTTGTCCGGCGAAACGCGGCGAGACGTACGGCATCCCACGCATGATCGAGCCGATCCGGAGACGAATATGAACGACAACATGCGCGAAACGCCCTCCCCCGAATTGAAGCGTCTGCTGTATTCTGTTGGGGGCATAGCCCTGACGGCCTACGCCTTCCGGAGAAGGGGCGTCGTTGGAATCGCCTGCGGCGCCGCCGGAGCACACTTCCTGCGGCAGGGTTTTGGACAGATCCGACAAGGGAATCCGCAGAAAAGAACTGAAAGCCCCGCAATCGCCGCATCCCCCGCAAAAGTGGTCGGGGACTCTACGATCACGGTAAAGGGAAACCCGCATGAGATCTATGCGTTCTGGCGAAATGTGAAGAATGCTCCGCACTTTGTGTCCTTCGTGACGAGCGTTCGAGAGATGAGCCCGAATGTTTCCCTTTGGAAATTTCAATACGGCAATCGGCCGGCACTCGAGGTTATCTCAGAGATAACGCAGGATACTCCGGGCGAACTGATCGGCTGGAACTTAGTAGGGTCACCCCTCGTAAAGGGTGAGGGCATTGTGCGGTTTGGGCCGGCGTCACTGAATGGATATACAGAGGTGCGGCTGGAGCAGTGGGTCACGCCGGTTCTTCCGGTACTGCGAAGTATTAGCAGCATGCTCCTGAACCGGCATGTGGCGCAGAATCTGCGCAACTTTAAACAACTGTTTGAGACCGGCGAGATTGCGACAACCAGGGGACAACCGAGCGGAAAACGATCGGTATTTGTGGAGACGGCACACAAGATCATGGCGCCGTTGAACCGCGAGCCGGCCCGGCAGAAGAGTGTAGGTGCATCGGCATGAAGGCGCTTTGTTGGAACGGCACAAACAGGCTATCCGTCGAGCAGGTTGCGGACCCGTCTATATTGAACCCGAAGGACGCGATTGTAAGGGTAAAACTGTCGACGGCTTGCGGTTCGGATCTGCACTTACTGAATGGCTTCATCTCGACCATGGAGAAGGGCGACATTATTGGCCACGAGTTCATGGGCGAAATAATCGACGTGGGGCCGGATGTGAAGAGGCTACGGCGTGGCGACCGGGTGGTGGTCGTATCTGTCATCGCCTGTGGAAGCTGCAACTATTGCGAGACAGATCAATGGTCCCTTTGCGATAACACCAATCCGAATGCCTGGATGCTCGAGAAGACGTTTGGACATTCCGGCGCGGGAATTTTCGGGTACTCCCATGGATTCGGCGGGTACGCAGGCTGCCACGCGGAGTACGTACGGGTGCCGTTCGCCGACAACGGGTGTTTTGTAATTCCCGATTCGATACCCGACGAAAAGGCCCTTTTTGTATCCGACGCCATGCCAACAGGCTTCATGGCCGCGGATCTTTGCAATATTCAACCAGACGATACGGTTGCTGTCTGGGGGTGCGGCGCCGTTGGGCAGATGGCAATCCGGGCGGCATACCTGTTGGGCGCGAAACGGGTGATCGCGATCGACCGTATCAAAGAGCGGTTGGTGATGGCGAAGGAAAATAGCGGCGCATGGCACGTTTTCAACTACGACGCCGGCGACGTTTATGAAGGATTGCAGGAAATGACCGGCGGTCGAGGCCCGGATGCCTGCATCGACGTGGTAGGAATGGAGGCGCATAGCAACGGCATCGACTATTTGTACGACAAGTCAAAGCAGTTTGCCCGGATGGAGAATGACCGCCCGGCCGTACTGCGCCAAATGATCCGATCTTGCCGGAAGGGCGGGACCCTTTCGGTCATCGGCGTATACAGCGGATTTGTGGACAAATTCCCGATGGGCCCGCTGATGAACAAGGCTCTGCAGTTGAGAACCGGGCAGATGCACGGGCAAAAATACGCGCCGCGCCTGCTCGAATATGTCGCGAACGGAAAGCTGGATCTTTCGGACACGATTACGCATCGTGTATCTCTAGACGAGGCGCCGGAGGCGTACCAGAACTTCAAAACTAAAAACGACGGCTGTATCCGTCCGGTATTCCGTGTATAGTATTCAGATTGCGGTTTTAAGGATTTTTGGGACCGGCGAATGAAACTTCGCTGGGATTCCGTGCATCACATGAGACTGAAAACGACAAAGGCCCGGTTCTGGGCCGACATCCTAGTCACAAGCAACTAGAATCGAAGGGAATTGCTCCGCATCCAATTTTTTGGCGGTGCGGATTCTGGAGAAGAAGAAATGACAACAAAAAATTTAGAAGACTTCAAGCGGACGCTGGAAACCAAGCGCGGCGAACTGATGTCGAATACGGCTGATCGGGACGAGATTCGGATTGAAAATGCGGCCGAAGATTTTGACCGGCTGCAGCAACAACTCAATCGAGAGGTGGCTATCCGTAACCTTGACCGCGAATCGACCTTGCTGAAGAGCGTGCAATCAGCGCTCGCGCGCGTCGAAGACGAGAGCTTCGGAATCTGCCTTCGTTGCGACGAAGAGATCCCGGAAAAACGGCTGAAGGCCCTCCCCTGGGCGGCCTATTGCGTGAAATGCCAGGAGATTGTGGATCATCAGCGCGCCAGCGGCGACTATGAAGACGAAGGCGGCAGCGGAATGGTATCGGAGATGGCCGCATAAGCGAGCCATCTCCCCCACTTGAAAGGCCGCATAAGCGAGCCATCTCTCAGTTGAATCCCTCCCGGCAGGTGATCTCAACACAGCAGTCGAGTCAGCAAGTTACCTCCCTACTTGAACGGCCCCTCAGAAATCGGTGTTGCCGTGCTTCGTGCTAATCTCGGAAGTTAGTTCAGACCTCCCAGTCCGTTTGGTCCCCGGAACTACCACAGCCTGAATCTTCTTCCGACTACACCCTTTTCATTGGAGGTTTCGTAAGTGCGCGCATTCTTACGGGGACACTGTTTATGGTTTGGTTTTCTCGCGCTTGGAGTGCTTTGTGTGGCCCCACTGCACTCCGACGATGGCGACCGCGGCACGGCGCCGGTCCTGATTGAGGCGTCGGAGAGCGCCAATATCGATTTTCCAGGGATGCCCGCGTTGCAGTCGTTTGTTTCCGCTTCGTGGAATGGAAAATGGGTGATCATTGGCGGCCGAACCAATGGATATCACCAGACCGGCGGGCGAGACACCGACTTCGCGAGACCGCAAGCCAACCAAAAGATCTGGGTGATCGATACGGCCGGACCTGCGCCGCACAAAATCTATAGCGCCCCGGTTGCGGGGCTGCCCGATAGCCTTGCGCCTGTGCGGGATCAGTGGATGGCGAGTAATATCTTGCACTGCCAGGTCGGCGATACCCTCTATATAGCTGGCGGTTATGGAGAGAACTCCGAACACGAGTGGGTTACTTACCCGATCTTGTCTGCGGTTTCACTCCCCGCGCTCATTGAGGGGGTTATGAATGCCAAATCCTTCCATGATTCGATCTCATTCACGCAATCGGAATTGGTCCAATCGTCCGGAGGGGACCTTATCAAACTCGAGGACGGCTTCTATCTTGTGATGGGGCATGTGTTCATGGGCACTTACGCCGATTTCGAGGGCGGCAATGAGCATAATTCGACAAAAGCATCTCAGAAGTACTTAGGGGAGATACGCCGACTATCGATATCACGAACGTCGTCGGGGCTGACGGTAGCTTTGTTGGATCGTTTTTCCAATCCGGAATTTCTGCGGCGGGACTTAAATACAAGTTACACAATTCTTCCAGATGGGAAGAGCTTAGGTGGGGCAGCCTACGGCGGTGTCTTCACTAAGGACCAGCTTAACTTCTCACGGCCTATTTACTTTGGGCCCGCTTCGTCGCCTTGGGTAGATGACGGGTACGAGCAAAAGATGAGCGCCTATGCTTGCGCCAAGTTACTTTTATACGACCGCGCGTCGAGCGCTATGTATACGACTTTCTTTGGTGGAATTAGCCGTTGGGTTTGGAATTACCAGAAAGGCCAATTCGAAGCTGCTCCGCTGGTCGGAGATAAAACTAAGGACACCTACTACGACGGCTTACAGTGGGTCGATCAGATCAGCACATTAGTGCGGCATGGGCGGCAGACAGCGGAATTTGTACAACCTTCGAATCGGCTGCCCGGAGCGATGGGCGCTGAAGCGGCCTTCTTCCCTTTACCCGGTTTACAAGAAGTACGGTCCGGCACAAAGATCCTGGACGCGGAACAGTTTCGGGGGAAGCGCATGCTTGCCGGGTATATCTACGGCGGAATTCGCGCTTATCCACGCCAGTTTCCCTATCGGGACGATTCACCCGCTTACCGTCCAGGTGCGGTTCCGACCAAACCGAGCGATGCAATCCTCAAAGTGTACGTGACCGTTCCCGTACCGCGCGCAGGCGGCTAGCCTCTTCGCGCAAAAGCCGCGCGACATTGTTGATTGAAGTGTCTTCAAGACCTTGCAGTGCGCGTGCAACGAAACCGGTCATGTTCGCGACCGAGAAACTTACGCCATACAAATTTCGATTGGGTGGCACGCCTTCCAGAGTCCGCGGGTAGCCCGATGCAAGCCACCGCGGACCGCTCGGAGACAGAGTATATCGGAAGGTGTCACGGGAACAAGTCCAATCCAGAGCAACTCCGAGCACGCCAGGCATACTCCCCGGCAACAGCACGGCCGATTCTGTTTCGGCGGCGGAGACAATAAGCGTCCCTTGCTTGGCCGCCCGATCAAGAATCGGAGCGAACCGCTCGGCATGCAGAGCATTCCGGGTACCAAGGCTCAGATTGATCACGTCCATGCGCTCGTGAATGGCCCAGTCGAGCGCCCGAACCAGGATCTCAATATCGGTCTTCAATGTTCGGTAGTAGATCTTGATCGCATAGTACTCGGCATCGGGC
>DATBEF010000066.1:0-23296 GCA_036269625.1 Bryobacteraceae bacterium
GCACGCCGCGCCAATATCGTCGTAACGGCCGAAGTGCCGACACTACTGCCCATGTTGCGCACAAAGTTGATCAAGCCAGCGACAGCGTTACTTTTCTCTTGCGGCAATCCGAGATACGCGACCATTGTTGCCGGAATGAAGATAAATCCCATCGGCACATACTGCGCAATACGTAACCAGGTGGCCGACACGAAGCTGATTTGGAGATCCACTCGGCGCGTGGACAAGAACATCGCAACGGTCAGCGTCGCCCAACCGAAGGCCATTAAGTAACGTGCCTGAATTCTACTTGTCAATTGCCCGACTAGCGGAAGTTCGATCAGTAGAATGATCGCGGCCGCGGAAAGGACCATGCCGGCGCTTTGGGCCGAGTATCCCAAAAGGCTCTGTAGAAACTGAGGCATCAAGACGGTAGTCGAAAAAGAGGCCGCTCCGACCATGAACATCATCAGGCAAGAGGTTGCGAAATTGACGTTCTTAAACAACCGAACGTCAAGAATAGGTTCTTTGACAAACAACTCCCATATGACAAGGCCCACAAGACAGATGACGGAAATAATCGAGAGCGTGAGAATGAAGTTGGATCCAAACCAGTCGTCCTCCTGTCCTTTGTCGAGTACGATCTGCAGGAAGGCAATTCCGACGGCTAGAAGTCCGAAGCCGATATAATCGATCCTCTTCTGGAGAGTTGTCCGTGTGAGGAAGGGAGGGTCCTCAACAAAGGTAACCACCAGGAGAAAGGCCAAGAGACCGACGGGGAGGTTCATGAGAAAGATCCAGCGCCAGGTGTAGTTATCTGTGATCCAGCCGCCGAGAGTCGGTCCGATAGAAGGAGCAACTACCGCGGTCACTCCATAGACGGAGAAGGCCAGACCCCTTTTTTCTGGCGGAAACGTGTCGGCAAGAATCGCCTGCGCCATCGGTTGAAGACCACCCCCTCCAGCGCCCTGAATCACACGGGACAACAATAGAATGGCCAGCGTCGGCGCGACGCCGCAGAACAGTGAACTCACGGTGAACAGAGAGATACAGATGAGAAAGAACCGCTTTCGTCCCAGCAGCGACACGAGCCAGCCTGTGATGGGCAGAACGATCGCATTTGAGACCAGGTAGGAAGTCAGAACCCAGGTGCTTTCGTCGCTGCTTGCACCCATATCCCCAGCAATATGCGGGAGTGCAACGTTCGCGATGCTGGTGTCAAGCACTTCCATAAACGCGGCGAGCGACACGACAAATGCGATCAGCCAAGGATTTGCTTTTGGCTTCCATGCCGAGGCCGGATTGGGGCGAGCGAGGGCGGCGCTCATATTTTTCGGTTAGTCTTCATGATCTGTTGCGATACGCTGTTGTCCGAACTTACGAAACGAACATTTTCGTTTCTATTGTAACAACGGACGACAGATAATAAGCTAAGGCGCCTGGGTGATTGCTTTTCGAATGGAAAATGACGGGTTGAAGCAGAATACAAGTGCGACTCCCGGACCGTCACGGCGGAGAATGGGCCGTCCTCGGAGCGAGAAAACGCGGAAGGCCATTCTGAAGGCGGCGTTTCGCTTATTGAAGGAACACGGATTTGACGGCGTTGCCAGTCAACAGATCGCGAAAGAGGCGGGCGTCAGCACGGCAACACTGTATCGCTGGTGGAAAAACAAGCAGGCGATCCTGCTTGACGCTTACCTTGAAACTACTCGCGAACTTGTGCCATACGGAGGGCGCGGCAGTCCGCTGGCACGATTGCGAAACTACACGATACGGATAGCTGAGTTTTTAAAGAGCGAGGACGGCCGCGTATTTCTTCGGCTCATGTTGGCGATTCAAGACAATCCCGCTTTGCGGAAAGCGTTTTACGAGAATGTCTTTTTGCCGCGGCGCGCGGAGGGCTGTAAGGTAGTGCTGGAGGCAATTGCCGCAGGTGAGTTACCCGCCACAGTTGATCCCGATCTGATAATCAATTTGCTAATAGGACCGCAGATTCTGCCGGCTTTGTTGGGCCAAGCTCAAAACGCAAAGTCTGCTGAAAAGCTATTCAACTTTGTCGTCAAAGCGACTTCGCGTTGAAGGCAGTGTTGCTCATTGGCGGCGGGCGAATATAGAAGAAATGGGTCAGGTAATGACCCGAGGAAACGCCCCCAGCATGGCTGCGTCTGATCTACGTTTTCTAGGGAAGTCGCGCAAAACGGTCGCGGCGTTGAGCGCGCCACCCAAGACCAGGCGAAGAGGATGCGACCATGTTTCTGTTTCATCGCGAATTCATTACGTTCTCCTGCGCTGCCCTGCTGTTTCCGACGGCGGTTGGAGCGCAGAGCGGCAGCCCGGTTGATCAAACCACTACACACACTGCCCAAACAACGAACAACACGGCCGGCTGTTCCAAGGCCGGCTACGGATTTGAAAGCGGCCCGTTTTGCGAGGATTCATTTGCGGGATTTTGGGATCGCTCGTCGCCGCCGGGGCCGACAGTTCCGCTGACGCAACCGCACGATCCGCCAGTTTCGGGCGCTTGGAATATTTCGAAAGGCCGAGGGACGCCGTGGGGTGACGTGCACTCATTGCTTTATCCCGGAAACTCAACGCTGATCCTGGCAGAGACGCAGTTCTGGTGGTGCTTCGGGGAAGATGCGTCAGTATCGAAGCCCATGGTGACGGTGGACGGCCAGACATTTTTCGTAAATCAGACCTGCCCCATCGATAATCAGCCTCGCGCTTTCTGGTCGAGCCATCTGGTGATCGGGTACGACAGCAACAACCAGAACAAGACGGATGCAGTCGCGGAAGATCTTTGGCAGCGGGGGTTTGACGGCATTGTGGGCGACTGGTCCGGCGATTCCAACACCTGCAAAACCGGCACAGGTTCATACGTAAACAATCAACCCTTCAATGGTCCGTGCGCCACTATTGTGATCACCAACGACGAGAGTTACAAGAAGTTTGCCAACTCCGCGGAGGCGCTGCATCCAGACCTGAAACTCGCCTTGATGTATGACGAATCGGCTTACAAATTCACGCAATGCAACGTTGCGGATGCATATCAGCCGCAGTGTATCCAGAACAAGATTATTGCCGATTCCGGTGTACTAATGGCTGATTGGTTTACCAAACCGAATTATCTTCGCTGGAACGGCCAGCCCGTGGTGATGTATTTCATTGCAGAGAACGCGATCAATTTCTCACAATGCGATGGCAACGACGCCAATGGGAACCCTATCCAGTGCCATCTGACGGGGAACTATACGTGTCACGGAGGAACCGCCTGCTGGAGTTCGTTGTGGGATGGAGTGAGGACGAATTTCGTGAACCATGGGGTGAATCCTTACATGATCTACGAGAGTAACCCAAGTCACGAACAGGCAGACGGGGATTTTTCATGGGTTGAGCCGAGCGGCGGGGCTACGCCGACGACAGCCGATGTGCAGGACAACTGGGGTACGCAAGCTTATCTCGATAGCCAGTTAAGCGAGGCAGCTTCTATGCTTTCAAGCGGAGTGATTGGGGGCAACGGGCTGCGCAAGACCTATTTCGCCGGCGCCTGGAAGGGGTTTGACGATCGGATGGCGAGTTGGAGTCCTTCATGGGCCAACGGAGCGCCTGTGCCTGCGCCCGTGAGCACGCCGAACTATCCGCGCACCACCTCGCAGCGTTGCGGCAATAACTGGATGGACACGTTTTCGGAGGCCAACAAATATTTCAACCCGCAATTCCAGCTTCCCTTCCTGATGGTGGGCACCTGGGACGACTACGAAGAAGGAACCGAAATCGAGACCGGTATCGATAATTGCGTCAGCTCGCTGAACGTCTCGGTAAATGATTATGTTTTGAACTGGAGCATTAGCTTTACTGCGCCGGGATCGGAGCGTACTGTCGATCACTATACGATTTTCTATTCGGTTGATGGCAGCACGGGTGAAGAGATCCGGCCGCTTACTGAAGTTGCAGTCATTCCCAGCAGGAATGGAAACTACAGCCTCGACCTTCGCCGATATTCGGGCATTCTCCCAAAGCAGGGCGTCGTGTTGTATGTGAAGGCGGTCGGGAAGCCTTCGCTCGCGAATCACATGTCGGCGGCGGTTATTTATCAGAGATGAATGGCGGCGTAGCGGCCCCCGTTCAGAACAGCAGCCACCGCCGACTACGATGAACTGACACTTGCCCTCTTCCAGCTTTCGCAAAGTTTCAAGCAGTTTACGTTCTTGCATTCAGAGCACGAACCGCTAAAATGTCCGCAATGCGTTCCTCCAAAAAATTCAGACGTTCCGCGGGAGTGAGCGAAAGCATCCAGCGAATGACGGTTAGGTCCACTCCGTCTTCGCTGTAACCGGGAAGAGGAGCGGCAAACTCCTCTTCCCGATTACAGCAAGCGAGCCCGTTTATGGAGCGGCGCCGAATGAATCGAACTTACTGCACCATCCGCCGCTGCTTGCGGAGGATCGCGGGCATCTCGTAGTCGTCCATAGGCATCTCTTCCTGCGCCGGTGGCGGTGCGGGCGCAGGCTCGGGAGCCATCATGACTATTGGTTCCGGGTCGGGTTCAATGGGCGTCGGCGGCGCAAATGCGGGGATGACGGTAGGGCTGGTAAACGGGAAGTTCGGATTGCGGCGATCGATTTCCGGGAGCGTGTCGCGCTGGAAGCCGGTGGCGATTACCGTGATTTTCACCTCATTGCCCATCGTTTCATTGAGCACGATGCCGAAATTGATCTGGACGTCGTCATTCTGGGTGGCCGCACGTATCAAGTTGCAGGCTTCGTTCACGTCGTGGAGCGAAAGGTGGCTGGATGCGGTGATGTTGATCAAAACGCCACGCGCGCCGAGCACGCCGCCCTCTTCCATGAGCGGACTATTGATGGCCTTGCGCGCCGCATCGACGGGAGCGTTGTCGCCCACGGCTGTGGCTGTTCCCATCATCGCGTAGCCCATGCCCTGCATGATGGTCCTGATATCGGAGAAGTCACGGTTGATCATGCCCGGCGTGGTGATGATATCGGCGATGCCCTGCACCGCTTGGCGCAGAACGTCGTCCGCCATCCGAAATGCGTCGACAAAGCTGGTGCTTTTGGGGACCAGACCGAGCAGCTTCTCATTTGGAATGCTGATGAGAGTGTCGCAGCTGCCAGCAAGCTGCGCGAGGCCACGCTCGGCCTGTTTCATACGGCGTGGGCCTTCAAATGAGAACGGTTTGGTTACTACGCCGACGGTGAGCGCGCTCAATTCCTTCGCGAGCGAGGCAACCACCGGGGCTGCGCCGGTACCGGTGCCGCCGCCAAGACCGGCCGTCACGAACACCATGTCCGCGCCTTGCAAAATGTCAATGATGGCCTCGGTGTCTTCGAGGGCCGCCTGATGACCCATTGCGGGATCGGCGCCAGCGCCGAGGCCGTTGGTCAATTTCTTTCCGATCGCCAATTTATTGGCCACGGGTGAGGCGCCCAAGGCCTGCTTATCTGTGTTCAGGATGTAGAATTCGACGCCCGCGACGCCTTCCCGCATCATGCGCGCGACGGCATTCGATCCGCCGCCGCCGACGCCAACCACTTTGATTTTCGTGCCAAGCTGCACTTCGTCTTCAATCAAGAACTTCAAATCGTCCATATCTGCTTCCGCCCCCTATTTCAAAACCAGTCCGACCAAACCCGTGGCAGCGCGCTTCCATTCGCGCTTCAATTTCAAACGGCCTGAATACATCGCCAGACCCGCGGCCGTGGCCCATACGGGCGTGTCCAGCTCATCAGGCCAGTTTTCGATTCCGGTCGCCAGACCCTTTTGAACCTGGCAATTCATAATGCGCTCCGCGAGGTCGCACATGCCGGGCAGGAGCGCTCCGCCACCGGTCAGCACGACGCCTTCTAGCAACTGCTGCTCCATGCCCACTCGCAGGATCTCGGCGTATGCGCCTTCGAATATTTCTTCGGCGCGGGCTTCGAGGATCTCGTTCAGCTTGCTGCGTGGCGCTTCACGCATGCCGCGGCCTTCGCGGGAAGGAATTTCAATAAGGCTGTGGTCCGAGCTGAGACCGGTCAACGCGCAGCCATATTCGCGTTTTAAGTTTTCGGCGTCCTCATAGTTGACCTTCAATAGGTAGGAAACGTCCCGCGTAAAATGGTCGCCCCCAACCGGCAGCGCCGTCGCCAGCAGCAATGCATCGCCATCGTAGACGGCGAGGTGAGTCGATTGTGCGCCGATATCGATGACAGCGACTCCGCGGGCGCGATCTTCGGGAAGAACGGCAGCATAGGCGGCCGCGACGCCTTCGAACACGGTCTCCTCGACGGCCAGATGCGCCTGGTGCATAGCCGAGATAAGGCCCTCGTGCTCCTGCGCCGAGGCTGTGATGACGTGCACATTAGCTTCAAGACGCGCGCACGTGAGTTTTTGGGGATTGCGATAGCCGGCACGCCCGTCAATGGTGAAGTCCTGCGGGCAAACCTGGAGAATTTGCCGGTCATCTTCGAGGCGCACCCGGGCAGCCAATTCGACGGCATAGCGAAGATCGTCCGGCTCGATTTCGCGTTTGCGGCCAAATTCATAGACACCGCGGCTGTTTACGCCGGCCACGTTGCCGCCGACGCCAATCACGGCGGAGTCCGAAGAAGCATGCGCGCGCGTTTCGGCTTCGTTCATCGCGAACGCGATGCTTTGTGTGAGCGCCGTCTGGTCGTTCAAACGGCCTTTGTTCCATGCGTGGACCGGCGCCTCGCCGTGCCCTATATAGGTGATCGTGTCTTCGTTTAAAGCGCAGATGACTGCGCGGGTGCTCGTGCTGCCGAGGTCCAACCCGACTGCAAGCTTTGTCTTACTGGCCACCCTGTTTATCTCCTACTGTTTCTCGCCTACTGCGGTAATGACTCCGTCGATGCGAAGATCGAGGGTTGTCGCATTCTTGCCGCCTTGCTTGGTCTCGATCTCGGCGTAATTCGCCAGAAAGTGACGCAGCCGCGACTGATAGTTCTCTTCGCCAAGCATTAAGTTCACCACGCGATTGTCTACATGCTCGGCCACAATCAAGTTATTGGGGTCGGAGGCATTAATTTCTGAAATCTGTTCCCACAGCGGGCCGATCGCGGTGAGCATTGCCAACACACGCCGGACGCGCGCACGCCGGTTTTCCAGCGGTTCCGTTTCACGGATGCCTGTGATGACTGGAAGAGTGAACTGCGCTGCCACGCGCGGCCGCAAAATGTATCCATCTTTGTCAATCAAGGCGAACCGCGACATACCATCCTTACGATTTGGGGCCAGATGCACGAATGCGACGGGCACACGCTCCCAGATCCGGACCCTCAGCGTGTCCGGCCATATCTTCGAAAGGGCCGCCTCCTCCACCCAATCGATAGCCAGGAGCTGCTTGCGGCGTTCCTGTATCGGAACCAAGTAGAGACTGCGACCAAAGTCCGGTGCGAAGACATGACGGACTTGGGAAGGCGACGCATATTGGATTCCCTCCACGATAAGATTTGGGCTTTGCCCGGTCAACTCCTCCGCCTCCGCTATTCGAAAGCGGTCATCCTTAATCAAAAATTCTTCAGTCCGATGCCACGCAAAAAGCGTGCTCACCATAGTGAGGACACCGGCAATCAGCCATAGCGTGAATCGGCCCCAGCGAACGCCAGAGAAAAAGCTGTCGCGCTCCGGTTCTTCCACTGCGCTTCTACGGGGCATTTAGGCAGCCTCCCGCAGCTTGTCGAGAATCCGGTCGGCCGCCTGGGAGACGCTTCCAGCGCCGAGGGTGATGATGAGGTCACCTTCGCGCGCTTCGTCCACGGCCGCTGCGATGCCGTTTTCCATGCTGCCGGCGTAATGAGCCGAGCGATGGCCGTAAGAGCGCATCTTCTCAACGAGCGCCATCGCGGTCACACCCTCGAGCACTGGCTCCGACGCGCCATAAATATCCAGGACGTAGACGGAATCCGCCTGATGAAACGCGGTGCCGAAGTCGTCGATCAAGAACTTGGTGCGAGAAAAACGGTGCGGCTGGAAGAGAACCAGAATCCGGCGATAGTCGGAGAGCTTTGCGGCCGCGAGGGTCGCTTTCACCTCGGTTGGATGGTGGCCATAATCATCGACAACGGTGATGCCGTGCTCGAAGCCACGCACGGAGAAGCGGCGGTCAACTCCCGAGAATGAAGCCAGGCCCTGGCGGATCTGTTCGATCGGCACATCCAACTCGAGACCTACGCCGATGGCGGCTGTGGCGTTCAAGACGTTGTGCACGCCGGGCACGCTAAGCGAAAACGTACCCAGGTCTTCGTCAAGCCGGCGCACGCGAAAAATGCTGGCGGATGGAGCGAGGGCGACGTCCTGAATCTCGAGGTCCACCTGCGCAGTGCGGCCATAGGTGATGGTCCGGCGGCGGATTGAAGGGAAGATGTGCTGGATGTTTTCGTCTTCCATGCACAACACCGCCGCTCCATAGAACGGGACGCGGTTCACAAAATCGGTGAAAGCATCGCGGATTTCGTCGAGCGAAGGATAGTGGTCGAGGTGCTCGCGATCGATGTTGGTCACGACTGCGAGGATCGGGGCCAGTTTGAGGAACGATCCGTCGCTTTCGTCAGACTCGACCACGAGCAGCGAACTTTTCCCAACTCGCGCGTTTGAGCCGCCCATCGCGGCGACGCGTCCGCCAACAACGACGGTTGGATCAAGTCCTGCTGTGTTCAGGATGCAAGCCACCATGCTGGTAGTGGTCGTTTTTCCGTGGCTGCCGGCGATTGCGATGCCGAATTTCAGCCGCATGAGTTCGGCCAACAATTCGCCGCGCGGGATCACGGGAATTTGAAGTTTCTTGGCTTCGGCCACTTCGGGATTGCTGGCATCGAGCGCCGAGGTGACAACAATGGCTTTCGCGCCTTGAACATTTTCCGCCGCGTGGCCCTCGTGGACAGTTGCACCGAGCGATTCCAACCGCTTGGTAATGGGAGTGAGCCGCGCGTCCGAACCCGAGACTTCATAACCGAGGCTGAGCAGAACTTCGGCGATTCCGCTCATGCCCATGCCCCCGATTCCGACGAAGTGCACGTGTTGGGGCTTGAAAAACATTTCTTTATCGTATTGTTCCGGCTTTCGCTTGGCGTGTCAATGCTCTTTCGGCTGCTTCGAGCAAAACATCGGCGGCGCGCTCTGCCGCACCGGGCTTCGCAAATTGCCGGACGCGCGTGCGCATTTGCTGCAGAGTATCAGGCTGGCCGCGCAATTCGTTTACTTCGCGAAACAATCGTTCGCCGTTCATTTCTTTATCCAGAATCATGCGGGCGGCGCCGGCATTCACGAGCGCCTCGGCATTCAAGCGTTGATGGTCGTCCGCGGCAAAAGGCAGTGGAACGAGTACGGATGGCATGCCTGCGGCGGCAATTTCGTTCACTGCGCCGGCACCTGCGCGCGCGATAACCAAATCCGCTTGCGTATAGGCTTCGACCATATTGGCGATGAATGGCACCACTTTTCCGTCGACGCCGGTATTCGAGAATTCTTTGGCCAAAGCCTCGTGTTCGTTTGCGCCGGTTTGATGGATCAGCCGGATGGGCAAGCCGCTTTCGCGCAGTAAGGGCCAACTCTCTCGGGACGCGCGGTTCAGTGTGCGAGCTCCTCGGCTGCCGCCCGTAATCAGGACGGTGAATTTGTCATTCTTTGGCGCGGTCACCTGGAAGAACTCGGGGCGTACTGGAAGTCCTGTCACTTCGCTCCGGTCCGCAGGAAACCAGCGCCGCGCGGCTTCGAAACCGAGCAGCGCTCGATAGACTCGGCGGCTCACTTTGCGATTGGCGATGCCAGGGATTGCATTGGGTTCCATGATCACCAGCGGTATTCCCAAGGTGATCGCGGCCAGCATGACAGGACCGGCCACATAACCACCCATGCTGAAGACGGCGGCTGTTCGCAGGCGTTTCAGCATGCTGCGCGAGGCAGCGACAGCGCCGGGAATCTTGAGTGCGGTGCGTAGCTTTTGCACTGCGCCGACCCGATTGAATCCGCCAATCTCTATGAAGTCAATTTCGAAGCCGGCTTCCGGTACCAGGCGCGATTCCATGCCGGCGCGGGTTCCGATAAACAGTGGCTGTTGTCCGCGATCGCGCAAAACGCGCGCGACTGCGAGGGCCGGGAATACGTGGCCGCCCGTTCCGCCGCCGGCCATGACGAAGGTGTGCGTCAATGGGGGGCTCCGGGAACCTGCGGCTCGGTTGAAAACACACCGCTCCCTCGCGGTTGCGGCTCGGAACACGCTCTCTTACGCGGCATGCTCACTCACGCTGAGCAGCATGCCCATTAGGATTAGAGTGGCCAGCAGCGAACTGCCGCCATAGCTGATGAAGGGCAGCGGAATGCCTTTGTTCGGCATGAGTCCCAACACCACGCTGATGTTGAGAAGCGCCTGAATCACGACGCAGACGGTAACGCTTAGGGCAAGGTATCGCCCGAAATCGTCGGCTGCATGAACATAGGTGCGCATGCCCCGCCAGAGCACGACGATGAAACCCGCCAACAGGAGGACAGATCCGAACAATCCCGTCTCTTCGCCCACTACGCCATAGATAAAGTCGGTCTCCGCTTCCGGCAGGAAGAGCATTTTCTGGCGGCTCTCCATAAGCCCGACGCCGAGCACACCCCCGGAGCCGACGGCAATCTTCGCCTGGCGCTGTTGATAGCCGGGATCGCTAGTCGATGCAGTCTCATGCGCGTAGCCCAGGATGCGACCGTTCGGGTCGATCTTGTTGAGCAGTTTGTGATCTCTGTCGACGAACTCAATCGCACGCGCCAGCCGGTAGGGCTTCATGGCGATGAATCCAAGCCCCAGCACGAGGCCCAGGATGGCGCAAACGCCGATGTACCGGTATTCGAGACCCGCAACAAACATGACGCAGATGGTGGTCGTTACCAGGACTACCGCGGTTCCGAGGTCCGCGACCGCGACCGCTACGGCCATCACACACATGGCAACGGCGATTGGCCGCAGCGTGTGTTTGTCGTTGATCGCGCCCAAGCGGTGTGACAAGAAATAAGCAAGAAATAGCGACAGTACGGGTTTAGCGAGTTCCGAAGGCTGCACGCCGAAAGGTCCCATGCGCAGCCAACGATGGTTCGCGGTATCGGTGATGTAGACAACCAGCAAGAGCAGCAATACCAGGCCGAGGCCAGCGAAGGCGATCTTGGCATTATTCCAACGGCGATAGTCCCGCTTGGTGCAATAGAGCAGAACCAGCACCGAGACTACGGCCCAACCGAGTTGCCGCAGGAAGAAGAACGTGCTGGCGCGGTGATATTTCAACTCCGCCAGCATGGAGGAAGCGCTGTAGACCATCACCAAGCCAAAGCACACCAGCCCCAAGGTGGTGAGAAACAGTATCCAATCGGTCTTGAGGCGCTGCGCCATAATCTACCTTAAATCAAATCCTTCATTCCTTAAACCAATTCAAGTACTAAATGTTTAAAGAGTCGCCCACGGTGTTCGAAATTCTCAAACTGATCGAAACTGGCGCAAGCCGGAGCCAGTAGCACCGTATCGCCTTCTCTCGCGTTCTCGGCGGTAACGCCAACCGCTTCGGCGAGGGTTCCACAATTCACGAGCGGGACAGATCCAGCAAGGTCTCTTTCGATGAGAGGCGCGGCAGCGCCAATCAGTAACGCGGTTTTTGCCTTCTCACGCAGCGGTTCGCGCAACGGGGTGTACGGGCTGCCCTTATCTTTGCCTCCGAGAATGATCCAAAGGGGTCCCGGGAACGCCTCGATAGCTTTTAGAGTCGCATCCACATTGGTGGCTTTGGAATCGTTGTAGTACTCGACTCCGCGGAAATTGCGGACAAATTCGATACGATGTTCGACGCCGGGGAACGAGGTGATTGCCGGTCCGATGCGTGCCAGCGATGCTCCGGCGAGGTGAGCCATTGAAGCGGCGGCCATGGCGTTCTCCACGTTATGCATACCGCGCAAACGGATGGCGCTTCGTTCCATGAACGGGGTGCCTTCCCAACAAACTTCCTGGCCTTGAAGCGAAACGCCGCGGGAAACTGGCTGAGTCGCGCTAAACCAGAACACATCGGCAGGCGTGCGGGCGGCCAATCCGCGGCAGCCGGGGTCGTCATAGTTCAAAACGGCGTGATCGCCCGGCCGCTGTGTCTCGAACAGTCTGGCTTTGGCGTTCACGTAATTTTCCATGGTGTGATGGCGGTCCAGGTGATCGGGCGTAAGGTTCAGACAAGCGCCGATGCGCGCGCGGAACTGCGAAATGGTCTCCAATTGGAAACTGGACAGTTCGAGGACATTCCAACGATGTTCGGAGGACGTGTTGATCAGGGTCGTCACGGCAGTTCCGATATTTCCGCCCACCTGGCACTCGATCCCGCACTCCTTTAATAGGTGGCCGGTTAGTGCGGTGGTGGTCGTTTTGCCGTTCGAACCAGTGATTCCGATCACCGGCCCTTTCAAGTAGCGTGAAGCCAGCTCGACTTCGCCGAGGACAGGGATTCCGCGCGCACGCGCTGACTGAAGCATGGGCAAGTCTGACGGAACAGCCGGAGAAATCACGATCGCGGCAGGTTCCCCGACGTTTTCATCTGCCTGAAGCACGACCGGAACGCCTAACTGATCTAAGAGGACCCTCTCTTCGTCGATTGGCGGGTGGGCGTCCATCGCGCGCACGCGGGCGCCTTCGCCTACAAGTAAGCGTATGGCGGCGATGCCGGAGCGCTTGGTGCCGATTACGAGCACGTCTTTACCGCGTAGCACTGGTTTTCGCATCACCTCAATTTCAACGTGGTGAGCGCAAACAGCGCCATGACCAATCCAGCGATCCAGAAGCGGACGATGACCTTCGATTCCGGCCAGCCCAGCGCTTCGAAATGGTGATGAATAGGCGCCATTTTGAAGATGCGCTTACCGCCTCGTAATTTGTAGCTACCCACCTGGAGAATGACCGACAAGGTCTCAATTACGAAAACGCCGCCGATGAAGATGAGCAGCACTTCCTGCTTAATCAGTACCGCGACAATGCCCAGGCCGCCGCCAAGCGCGAGCGAGCCCACGTCTCCCATGAACACTTCAGCAGGGTGGCAGTTATACCAAAGAAAGGCGAGGCTTGCCCCGACCATAGAGGCGCAGAAAATCGTGAGTTCCTGGGAACGCGGCAGGTGTGCCAGATCGAGGTAGTCGGCGAATTTTACGTTGCTTGATACATAGCAGAGCGCCGTCATCGCCCCGGATGCGATGACCATCAGTCCAATGGCGAGGCCATCCAGGCCATCAGTTAGATTGACCGCATTCGACGATCCCACCATGATGAAGACGATGAAGATGTAGAACGGGACGAAAGCCAGCGGATACGTCCAGAAGTTCTTGGTAAGTGGTTCGATGACCAGGTTCGGCTTGAACTGCTTAAAGAACGGAATGTTGACGGCAGTTGAATACGCCTGGCTTGCGTGCAGCAGCAGTAGTAGAAAACCGACCACCATGCCGCACCCCACCTGGGCCCAAAATTTCTGGCGCGCGGTCAGGCCAAGGTTCTTCTTCTTGGAGACTTTGGCGTAATCGTCCATAAAACCGATCAGCCCGAACGCTACCAAGCCCAGCAGAGCCATCCATATGTACTGGTTATTGAGATTTGCCCAGAGCAGAGTGGGCAGGACGATAGAGATTACGATTAGTAGGCCGCCCATGGTGGGTGTTCCGGCTTTTTTGAAATGCGACTGGGGGCCTTCCTCACGTATGTGTTGCCCGAAACTCATCTGCCGCAACTTCCGGATCATCGACGGACCCAGCACCAGTCCCAGGGCGAGCGCGGTCAGGTTAGCCATGGCGATGCGCGTTGTGATGTATCCGAAGACGCGGAAAGCCGGAATGTAATTGTGGAGAACTTGAAAGAGTAGCCAGTAGAGCATTTCCCTGTACAGTATTTCTTGGTTGCGCGCTATTCCGCGCGGTTGATACCAGCTTTCATTGTCGCGAGCGCCTTCTCCACTTGTGTGCCGCGAGATCCTTTAAATAAGATGGCGTCGCCGGGTTGAACGAAGCCGTGCAGGAAGGCTCCGGCGGCTTCGGGCTCATCGAAAAAGAACGCGGCGTGATTGATATTGCCTTCTCTTTTGGCTGCGTCAACCGCCTCAGTAACCATGGAGCGGCTCCCACCGCGTATCCCAATGAGCACATCAATTCCCGCACCTACGACATAACGACCTACGTCGCGATGCAGTGTCTCGGCATAACGGCCAAGTTCGAGCATCTCCCCCAGCACGGCTATGCGGCGCTGCGCGGGTTCGTCCCGAAGCACGTCCACCATGCCATGCACGGCTTCGGGATTGGAGTTGTAACTATCGTTCAGAATGGTGACGCCTTGCCAGACGCAGCGTTCGCCGCGCATTTTGCCGGGCTTGAATGCGGCGATGGCCGATACCAGGTCTTCGAAATTCAGATCAAACAGGCTGGCCACGGCAAGCGCAGCCAGGATGTTAGAAATTCCGTGCCGGCCGGGCAGGGAAGTTTCAAAGCGAACTCCCTCTAGTGTGAATGCGGCGCCCTCGACCCGATGTTCAATGCGGGTGGCACGGATATCGGCGGCATCAGAGAACCCATATGTGATCACTGGACCCGAATGTATGTCGCGAAAGGCCAGGACGCGAGGATCGTCCGCATTCAGGATCGCTGTGCCACTCTGGGGGAGCGCCTCGACCAGTTCGCGTTTTGCCAGTGCGATTCCGTCAATGGTTTCGAACGCTTCAATATGCGCATAGCCGACGTTGGTGACTACGGCATGGTTCGGTTCGGCGAGAGAGGCAAGATCACGGATTTCGCCGGCATGGTTCATACCGAACTCGATGACGGCGATTTCGGCGTCCTCCGAAATGCGCAGTAGCGAAAGCGGAAGGCCGAACTGGTTATTGAAATTGCCAACGGTTTTGGCGGTGCGAAAACGTGTAGATAAGACAGAGGCGATGAGATCTTTCGTGGTGGTCTTGCCAGCGCTTCCCGTGACTCCCACAATGACTCCGCCCCAATTACGGCGCGCGACGTGTGCCAGTGACTGCAAGGCGACGAGCGTATCCGGCACTACCAGACAGGGTCCGATTTGGATAGAAAGCGGATCGCTGATGACTGCTGCCGTGGCTCCACGGTCAAACGCGTTAGCTACGAAGGCATGGCCATCGAGCCGGTCACCTTTGATTGCGAAGAAGAGGTCGCCGGGCTCAGTGGTGCGGGAATCGATGCTCCAGCCGCGGAAGCACAGGTCGGGCTTTGTTCCGGCAACCAACGCGCCGGTCGCCGCCTGAACCTCTGCCAGTGAGAGCTGCATTGGCTTCTATAGTTCTTATCGAGTCTGCTTTCCGTAGCCAAATGAGCGCAAGACGCGCCTGGCAACTTCCCGGTCATCAAATGGGATCGGTCCATCTCGCAAGATCTGATAGGTCTCGTGGCCTTTGCCGGCGAGGATCACAACATCGCCTGGGCTGGCCGTTTCAATGGCTTTCTTGATGGCGCGTTCGCGGTCGGGCTCGGCCACATAGTTGGTGTCGTAGCGGCGAAGCCCAACGAGGGCGTCGTTCATGATCGCGAGCGGATCTTCACTGCGCGGATTGTCGGACGTCAACACAACGTAATCGCTCAACTCGGCGGCAGCCATGCCCATCAAAGGGCGCTTGGACCGATCGCGGTCTCCGCCGCAGCCAAATAGCGTAATCACGCGTTTGGGTTTCATATTGCGCGCGACGGCGATGATGTTGCGCAAGGCGTCATCGGTGTGCGCGTAATCCACTACGACCATGAACGGCTGGCCTTCTTCTACCCGTTCGAATCTCCCCGGAACTCGTTGCAAATCCATCAATCCCTTCTGAATGTCTTCGTCACTGATCTGGTATGTAAATGCGACCGCGCAGGCCAGCAGAATGTTGTACACATTGATGTGCCCAACCAGCGGCGAAACAACCGGGAAGCGCCGGTCGCCGGATTCCACCATGAAGCGGAGACCTTCGAAAGACGATTCCACTGTAGATGCGCGCACCCATTGGCCGCCATGGTCCTGTGGAACTTGCGATATGCCGTACCAAAGCACTTCGCTTTCCGGCGGCGGGTCCAACCGCAGGCCCCATTCATCGTCCGCATTCAACACCGCGTAACGTGGGGGAGGACCGCTACGCGGGTGGAACAACAGACGTTTTGCATTGAAATACGCGTCCATCGTCTGGTGATAGTCCAGGTGGTCGCGTGTGAAATTGGTGAAGGCCGCGGTATGGAAATCCATGCTATAGATGCGGCCTAGATCGAGCGCATGCGATGACGCCTCGAGCGTCGCGTGCGTTCCGCTGGCCTGTTCGAGCTCATGAAACATTCGGAACAGGTCGAGCGATTCCGGGGTTGTGTTGATCGCGGGCAGGACTTGGCCGGCCAAACGGTATTCGATGGTGCCGACCAGGGCCGTTACCTTGCCGGATGCGCGCAGGATGGCATCAATCAGCGATGTAGACGTGGTTTTACCGTTAGTCCCTGTGACTCCGGTTAAAAAGATGCGCTCGTCCGGGCGCCCGTAGAAATTTTTTGAGGCGACCGCCAGTGCTTTGCGGCCGTGTGGCGTTTGTAGCCACAGCCCCTGGAAGCCGGCCGGCGCGGGGCGATCAGAAACGACAGCCACTGCTCCCTTCTGCAAAGCCGTTTGTGCAAACTGGGCGCCGTCGGCCTTGGCTCCGGCGAAAGCGAAGAATACGAACCCAGGATCTACTTTGCGGCTGTCGTAAGCCAAGCCTTGAACTTCCGTCCGAAGGAGCTCGGGGTGAAGAGTCTCGCTCGGCAACTCCTGACCGGACGCATGCGCGGTGAACGGGACGCCATCGAGCACGCTTGCAAGGTTCATCGTCACCGGCTGAACCTCACGCTGATGCGCTCACCCGGAACCATGGCGCTGCCTGGCGGAAGACTCTGGGCACGCGCGACGCCATCGCCCAACAGGTCTACGTCAATTCCCCGGCCGGCTGCCAACTCCACAACTTCTTTGACGGTTTTGCCGACGAAATTGGGCGTCTTGGGTCCGTCTAAAGGCGCCTCGGTTACCGCATCTTCTCCCATCGCTTCGCGCATTTCCTGTTCGGTGGGCGGCGTGACCACATCCGCCGATGCCAGTGTGTCGGCGTCAATTGGTTCGGCGTGCTTACGTTTCAGCTTGGCGCGCTCGGCCAACTGCTTCTGTTCCAAATCTTCAACTTCTTGGGGCACATCGCGCGGTACTTCGCGCAGCCGAAGCGCGGCGGTTGCGACGGCTTCGAATGCGGGACCGGAAGCACTGGCGCCGAAAGCAGCTGGGCCGCCGGTTGTGCCTGAGACCGTAACCACCACCAGCACCGAAGGATTATTCATTGGCGCGAAGCCCATGAAGGACGCGTTGTAATGATGGGTGTAGACGTGATGGGCGAAGTCGAAAATCTGGGCAGTGCCCGTCTTACCGGCCAGCGTGTAGCCGATGAGGTGAAGATGTTGAGCAGTGCCGCCGGGCAAGACCACACGGCGCATCAGTTGCCGCATAGTCATGACAGTCTCCGGTTTCAGAACCTGCTGCGGAGGCGGGAATTGCGGCACTTCCTTCGGTTCTCCCGGAGCCTGCTTCCAGGCTATAACGTGCGGGTGAATCAGAAATCCGCCATTGGCGATGACGCTCCCGATGCGCGCTAGTTGTACAGTGGTGACGCTGATCTCGTGCCCGAAAGCGACTGAGGCGAGCGAAGTGGCTTGCCATCGGCGCAAAGGCCGCAGCATCCCGGGCGCTTCCGCGGGCAGTTCGATTCCGGTGCGCTTGCCGACGCCGAACCGGCGGACATATTCATACATGTTGGGCGCGCCCACCTCCATACCGATTCGAATAGCGCCTACGTTGCTCGATTTTGCCAGCACGTCGGCCACGGAAAGGTCGCCATGACCTCCTTCGGCATCGTGAATCGTGCGACCGAACAGCGTGAGGACACCGCCCGCGCACTTGATCATTGTGTTCGGCGTTAGCTTTGTCGTCTCCAGCGCGGCCGAAACCGTGATTACTTTAAAGACGGACCCGGGTTCATAGGGCGCGACCACGGCGAGGTCCTCGCGGCCATGCGGCTTTTCACCCGCCAGTAAGCGTTCATTGGGATCGTAGGAAGGGTAATTCGCCAGAGCGAGAATTTCGCCGTTGTGCGGATCAATAGCCACAATGCTGCCGTGATCGGCATGGTTGGCGGTAACGGCGTGCTGGATTGCTTCCTGCGCCACCTGCTGCATTTCGCTATCGATGGTGAGCTCTACATTCTTCCCGACTACGGGCTGCCTGGTGATTTCAGCCGCGTAGCCCTCACGCCTGACGTCGATGTTGACGCGCCGGAGACCGGGCGTACCGGTAAGTTCCTTGTCGAGCTTCAATTCGATGCCCGCAGCGCCATGACCCTCTGCATCTACCTCGCCGATTACATGCGCGGCCAGATCGTGATTGGGATAGGTGCGGAGGCTGCCTTGGCGAATTTCGAGCCAATCCAGGCTGAGTGCGCGTAATTCGTTCGCCTGCTCATCCGTAACTTTGGCATCGACTACCAAATAGCCATTGTGCCGTTTTCGAGAGGCGACCGTCTCCATGGCGGTCTGTAGCTTCGCCGCATCCAGATTAAGTACGCGAGCGAGAAGGGCGGAGGCCGTAGCTTTATCGGGAATTCGCTTGGGATCGACCACGGCAAACTGCGATGTTGAGCTGATGGCCAGATAATTTCCGGCGCGATCGAAAATAGCGCCCCGCGGCGCCTCGATGACTTCTAGCTGTTGCTGTTGGTGTTGGCCTTTCTTGGCCAAATCGTCGTGCGCGAGGACTTGAAACTGGACCAGCCTGAAAACGATGAGGACGGACCACCCGGTCAGGATGAGTCCCAGTGTGATCAGCCGGTTGATGGATTTGAAAAGCGGGGCGACAAACGGTGTTTGCATGCCTTTCTCACGGGTATGGCGGGGTCGGAGCGCTAGCGGCCCGTGGCGAGATCGCTTCCTCTTGGTTGCGACTCGGCCGGGTTGGCGCCCGCTTCCTTGTTAGTGGGAATCTGGAACGACCAGCTTGGCGTCGTGCGTGGCCTGACCATCCAGGTATTGCACCTGTGATGCGACCGGCTCAGAAAGCTGAAGCGATTTGGCTAGCTTCTCGAGACGGGCAGGGCTCAGCAGTTCAGCCTCCTGGACTTCCAAGACCACCACGTCCTGGCGCAGTTTACCGTTCTCTTTTTCGAGATTCTGGACCGAGAACCCGGCCATGATGTTGTAGGCTGCGGGCACGAGGCCAGCGATGACCAGCATCGCCGCGGCGAAACCCGTTACAACCGTGCGTGTGCGCGTGCGCCGCGCGACTGGGTCTATTGCACGCACGATTGCGCTATTGTCGATGCGTTTAACGAAGAGGTAGACGTCCTCATTCGCGATTGGGCGCAAGCGACTGGAACCGGCCCGCGTCCAGACGGCTGGCCGTACTGTTTCGGCCAGTTCTCCCAGGCCGACGAAACGATTTACGATGGTTGCTATTGATGCCATTTACTTTTTGATTTCCCTTATACGCACCAGCTGTACGCCGCGCGCTTCCTTTCCTTCCTGCGAAGCCCTTCGGCTCGCCGGATATGCTTCCTTACTTCACTTCACTCCCGAGTTGCTGCCTTCAATTGATACTTCAGTCACGCCACTTCACGTCAGAGCTAGCGCCCGCAGCTTCGCACTACGCGACGGCGGATTCTCAGCAACTTCCTGCTCGCTTGGCTTGACCACATGTTTGGTCAGAATCGCCGCCCGCCCTTGCCGCGCCAGCGCCTGAAATGCGTGTTTCACTCGCCGGTCTTCCGCCGACATAAACGTAAGGACCACGAACCGCCCGTCCGGCCGGATCCACTTCGGAGCGATTTCGAGCAACCGCTCCAATTCTTCAAACTCGTCGTTCACCCTGAGCCGCAGCGCCATAAACGTCTGCGTCGCCGGATGAATTCTCCCCGTTCGCGGCACGGCCTGTTCGATAACCCGGGCCAAACGGCCGGTCGTCAGAATGGGCCGCGCGCGAACGATTGCTCTGGAGATTCTTCGCGACCTCCTTTCTTCACCGAGCTGAAAAATCAGATCGGCGAGTGCCTTTTCAGGCAGTTCATTCACAAGCTCCGCGGCGGTGATGCCTTGAGTGCGATCCATTCTCATATCGAGATCGCCATCTTCCATCAGCGAGAAGCCGCGCTCGGCCGTGCTCAACTGATAGCGGCTCACGCCTAAATCCGCCAACAAACCGTCTACAGCCGTCACGCCGTTTTCCTTCAGCGCTTCTGGCAGTTTTGAAAACACGCCCTGGTAGAAGCGAATTCGCTCCGCATAAGCCGCCGTATTGGCCTTGGCCAACTCCAGCGACTCGGGATCGCGATCGCACGCAATAACCAGACCGCCCTCCCCAAGTTGCGCGGCAATTGCGCCAGTATGGCCCCCGAGTCCGGCGGTCATATCGACATACACGCCGTTGGGCCGAATCGCGAGATACTCTAGCGACTCCCGTAGCAACACGGGATAATGCCATGGCTCCATACATCCTTATCGGAGCCCCTGTTTTTCGAGCGCCTTGACCTTTTCGGCCAGCGAACTCTTGGCTTCGGCCAGCATCTGTTCGTAGGCCGGACCGGGAATCACATCGATCCGCTGTTTGAAACAGCGGAGATAAACCTGTTCGTTTTCTAAGCTCAGCTCGCGCCGCAAGTTGGTGGGCACCAACACGCGGCTCTGCGGATCGACCTCGGCATCCGCTCCATAGTGATACGCCACAAACGCCACGTCGCTGCGCGTCTGGGTATCCTCGCCCGGCTGCTCCAACATCGCTTCGGTTTGCCGCCAGGACGAAATTGGATAGATTCGAACTGTGGACATGTCGAGCGTGGTCACAAAAACTTTCTTTTCGCCCGAGTCGGCCAGGTATTGGGCGATGGCGGCGGGCAATTTTAGGCGGCCTTTCTCGTCGACACGAGTGGACAGGACCCCGCGCGGGGGCTCGACCGGGGTTGCCGGGAGCGCCTGATTTGGCCCGGGATTGGGTTCGTCCGCCACTTCTCTCCACTTTTGGTCCCTTTAGACCACCTGATCGAATATGGCACGTGCCCTAATCCTTTGCAATAGGTTTTTTCCTGTAAGTTCTTGATTCGCCTTTCTTACGCCTTGACCGGCGCAGAGATTTTAGATTTAGCGAGCCCGGGCACCCCTGACGAGTGGTGCCAGAGTGTGAAATGGGAATGAGAGGAAGTTTGAAACCAGCTCAAAAACCGCTGCCGTATCGCTCTATCCAATTTGTAACCGGCTCACATCGGGCTAATGTTCCGGATAACGAAGCACAGGCTGATAAACCGGCGCCGGGTCAATTCAGGGTCGCGGTCCTGGTTCTTGATTTGCTGAGGACACTAATGGCAGTTAGAGCCAGGAGTTCCGTATGCAGTCAATCGGCAATCAAATCAAAGGCACGCTCCGGCGAAATATCTGGGGGGCCTTCTCGATTTCTGGGCGACTTGGTGCGGTCCTTGCCGCGCGGAGATCCCGATGATAGAAGACCTCTGGAAGAGGCTAGAGAAGAAGGATGTGATCGTTATTGGAGTCGATGCGGAAGAACCGGCCGACGTCGTTCGCAGGTTTGCCGAAAAGAACAAAATCACTTATCCGATTGCCCTAACTACGGATAACCAGAATGTCATGCGCATCTACGCACCGCGTGCTATACCGACCGCAGCGATTATAGATAAGGACGGAATTATTGCGGTGTACCTCGTTAGAGAGAATCCGGATACCGGCCAGCTCCTGAGGAGTGACATCGATCATGTATCGAGCCTGAGGTATGTGGCCCCGAAGCCGAAATTCATTCAGGCGGCGCAAGATCCTTTCGCTCCCCGGGCGCCCGTAGTATCTGGTCCAGGGGGGCCGGACCCTAACTGGCAGCCCAAAACGGCAGACGAATTCCTCGGTCGAGGTTACGCATAACTCGGGATTCACAAGTATGCGGAATCGAGATCGTCAGCCGAAGAGGCTCTCAGACTGCGTCCGGACTATCCTGCGGCTCTGTTTCTGCTGGGGCGCATCGCATATGACGAGAGGAATTATTCGACCGCCATTGAGATTTTCAGCAAAGTAATTCGGGAAAAACCGGACTGGCCGCAAGGTTACCACTATCGAGGGCTTTCTAATTCTTATAGTGGCCAGCACCAACAAGCGCTGGCTGATTATCAGAAATTCGTTGAACTGAGTCCCTACTCAGCAACCGCGCATGACGATTTGGGCTGGGCTTACACAGAACTCTCTCAGTTCGATAAAGCCAAAGCGAATCTAGACAGAGCTATCGAGATTGAACCGGGATACGTGACTGCTCGCAAGCGCCGGGCCGTGCTGTTTGCGAACGAGAGCGATTGGAGCGACGAACTGAGTGAGTTAGAAATCATTTGCGGCATTGCACCCGGCGATCAATGGGTAAGAGACGCCAAGGAAGCGGCGCTGCAGAAGCGGCAGCTACCGGCAGTCGAACAGGGCCAATCCGTGCCGCAAAAGAGCCGACCGGACATTTATCCCAAGGTGGTTTCTAAATCTGAACCGCAGTACACGGATGAGGCGCGACGCGCGTTAGTCAGTTCCACGATCACATGCAGCCTGATCATCAATCCGAATGGCGTGCCGCAGAATATCAGGGTTGTGCGAGGTGCGGGTTTCGGATTGGATGAGAATGCGATCAAAGCAGTTAACATGTGGCGGTTCCAACCCGCTATGCGGCAGGGCGTTCCTATCCCGTATTCCGCGAATGTCCAAGTGAATTACCGGCCTATGATGCCGGATCACGAGCGGCAAACCACAAGGCTTAATTTTACGATGCCGTCGGGAGGCGACAGGCCGGAACTCACTCGGGGCAAAGTTCCTGAGAACCCCAAGGACTCGGCAGATGCAGAATTGCGCATTGCACTGACTGTTGCAATGGATGGAAGTGCTGAGGACGTGTCCGTTCTCGAGACCACTTCGAGTGAATGGGCTGAGAGCGCCATTCGCGAGATGAAGAATTGGCGCTTCCGGCCTAGCGCTGTCAACGGGCAGCCGCAGGAGTGTTGTAGGCCAGCGAAAATGTCCCACTAACAGGCCAGCGATTCTGTCACCCCATGGATTTATCGCTTGGTGCCAGGATTGTTAGGGGAACCGGGAGCAGCAAGCCCCCGGCAATCCCGGCCACTGAGTCGGCGCTCGGGTTGCTTCCCAGCATTGCCCTATCCTCCGCCCAGTCCAGTTGCGATTGTATCGATTCAGGCTCGCACCGCGGGATGGCCCGCATAGCGATAGATACGGACAGGCTTTT
>DATBEF010000081.1:0-11641 GCA_036269625.1 Bryobacteraceae bacterium
GCAGCCAATTCAGGACATCATCGACCTCGATCACGAACACCAGGTTATCGACAACTTTGGTGCTTCCGACGCCTGGAGCATGCAGGAATTAGGCACTTGGTCTATCGAGAATAGAAACAGAGTCGCCGACCTGCTGTTTTCACAGGTAGACGGAATCGGCCTCTCTTGCTGGCGGTTCAACATCGGTGGCGGCCTAAATCCCACCATCACGAATCCCTGGCGGACAGCCGAAACATTCGAAGTGGCCGAAGGACGCTACGATTGGACGCGACAAGCTGGGGAGCGCTGGTTTCTGCAGGCGGCGAAAGAACGGGGCGTGCCGCAGTTCCTGGCCTTTGTGAACAGCCCGCCAGGCCGAATGACTCGCAATGGGCTAACCTTCTGTAACAAGAACGAGGACACGACTAACCTCAAGCCGGGTTACGAAGGACAGTATGCTCGCTACCTGGCCGATATCCTCGATCATTTTCGAACAGATCCGGACGTGGGCCAGCGCATTGACTTCGCCTACATAAGTCCGGTGAATGAGCCGCAATGGGATTGGGCGGGTCACGCTCAGGAAGGCAATCGCGCCAGTGACGACGACATCAAGCGGATTTTGCGGAGCTTACACTCCGAACTGGAGCGCCGGAACTCGCCCACGCAGATTGCGGCGCTCGAGAGCGGTTCGCTTCCTGACATGTGGCAATTGGACGCAAAGGCCACGGCCACATGGAAGGCGCCCTACGGCAACTACATTGACACGTTTCTTGGCGATCCAGCACTGAAGGCGATCATGTCGGACCGCATCAGTTACCACGATTATGGTTCGGATCGGATCGCGGGCGAACTTGTCCAACATAGAACCAGGTTGGGAGAAAAAATCCGGCAGTACCCCGGATGCAAGCTCTGGATGAGCGAATACTGCGTCCTGACTGGGAGCGAAGGACGCGGCGGCCGTGGCCGTGACTTAAGCATGAACACCGCGCTTGATATCGCCCGCATCATTCATCTGGATCTGACTCTCGTTGGAGTTTCAGCCTGGCAATGGTGGACGGCGGTCTCCGGCGTGAGTTTTAAAGATGGCCTCATTTATACCGACTGGAAGAAAGCCGGCGATCCGGAGTCCATCTACCCGGCCCGGCTTCTTTGGGTGCTGGGAAACTACAGCCGATTCGTACGGCCTGGCATGCGCCGCGTGGAAATGGTCATTCAAAACCAGGCAATCGATGCCATCATGGGATCGGCCTATAAGAATGATGAAAAGCGGCAGGTCGTCGCGGTTTACGTAAACATGAGTACAACGCCGCAATCGCGTCAGCTTGATTTCAAATTGGGTCGGCGCGCTTGGACGGTTCGGTCCATAACGCCCTACATCACTTCCGATACTCCCGGTTATGAGCTTAAGCGAGAAGCTCCGTTTTCCCCAGCCGTCCAGGTGGTGAACATTCCCGCCCGATCGGTAGTAACGCTGGTTGCTCAATTTACATGACAGCTCTTGCCCACCTCCGGGGCCGCCTGCCCTTTATAATTCAGTATTGACACCCGCATCGAAGGACCCCGTTCATTGAGCCTGGAAGAAGATATCCTGCGCCAGCGCCATCAACGCCTGACGCAGATACGCGAGCTTGGGTTTGAACCATACGGCCATAAGTTCGCATTCACGCACACCATCCCGCAAATTTTGGCCGAGTACGGCGGCAAAACCGCTGAAGAACTTGCCACGCCCGTGCACGTTCGCGTCGCCGGCCGCATCCAAACTATTCGCCCCATGGGCAAGGCCGGTTTTCTCCACCTGCTGCAGCAGGGCCAAAAGCTGCAACTCTACATCAAGAAGGACGCGCTCCCGGAAGACAGTTACAAACTCTTCCAGCTCTTGGACATCGGCGACATCATCGGCGCGTCGGGCTACCTGTTTCGCACACGGACCGGCGAACTGAGCCTTCATGTCGAGAAACTCTCCTTTCTCTCGAAGATCTTACTTCCGCTTCCCGAAAAGTGGCACGGCCTTGAAGATGTCGAGACCCGCTATCGGCAGCGCTATCTGGACTTAATCGCAAATCCCGAAGTGCAGAACATCTTCGTTACACGCTCGAAAATTATCCGGGCGCTACGCCGTGTGTTGGAATCGCATGGGTTCCTCGAAGTGGAGACGCCCATGATGCAGCCGCTGCATGGAGGCGCCGCTGCGCGGCCTTTCCGCACGCATCACAATACCCTCGATATGGATCTGTATCTCCGCATCGCCCCGGAACTATACCTCAAACGTCTGGTCGTCGGCGGTTTGGAACGCGTCTATGAGATCAATCGCAATTTCCGGAACGAGGGCATCTCTACCCAGCACAACCCGGAGTTCACCATGCTCGAGTTCTATCAGGCCTATACCGATTACCGCGGCATGATGGACCTTTCCCGGGAGTTGCTGCGTGAAGCCGCATTGGACGCCACTGGTTCCACGCAGGTTGTATACGAGGGCCGCACAATCGATTTTTCGAAGTTCGCCAGTTACTCCATGCGCGAGGCCGTGACCGTCTTCTGGCAGGGTCCCGATAAGCCATCAATTGAAAACGTCAGCGACCCCGAGTGGCTGAAACTACACTCGCGCGAGAGTTCTCCCGGCGCCGCCCTGGCCGATATCTTCGAACGCCATGTGGAGGAGCAACTTTTCGAGCCGACCTTCATCTACGATTACCCGGTCGAGATATCGCCGCTTTCAAAGAACAAGCCCGGCGATCCCGCGTTGGTCGAACGCTTCGAAATCTTTGTCGCCGGCATGGAGATAGGCAATGCGTTTACGGAATTGAACGATCCGCAGGAGCAGCGCCGGCGGTTCGAAATGCAGATCGCGCGCAAGGCAGGCGGTGACGAAGAGGCTCATGTCATGGATGAAGACTACATCAGGGCTCTAGCCTACGGCATGCCGCCGGCCGGCGGGGAGGGTATCGGCATTGACCGTTTGACCATGATCCTCACCGGCTCGAAATCTATTCGCGATGTCATTCTGTTCCCCCTACTTCGGCCCGAGGGCGAAATCGGCTTGGTCGATCGGCTGCGCCAATTGTAGGACGTAATATGTCCCGCTTTGAATGGATTGTCGCCATTCGGTATCTGCGGGCTAAGCGCAAGCAAACTGTGATCTCCGTCATCACAGCCATTTCCGTGCTGGGAGTAGCCGCGGGGGTAATGGCGCTCATTCTCGCTCTCGCCATCAACAACGGATTTCAAAGCAGCTTTCAAAACACTTTGCTGAGCGCCACCGCGCACGTTAGCGTTGAAGAGATAAACCCGGAGTTCGGCATTGACCAGTGGGACCGGCTTGCCTCCGAATTTCGCAAAATCCCCCATGTTACCGGCGCGACCCCGGCGCTCTATGGCCAAGTCGCCCTGCGCGGGGCGTTGGTCGGAATGGGCGCCGAGCTGAAAGGCGTCCCGCTGGGCTCTGGCGTAGCGCCTCCACCCATGCTTCAGCACTTGAAGTCCGGCTCGCTTGCCGATCTCTCCGTCCGCCGGAGCGAGTATCCTATCTTCATTGGCTCCGGTCTGGCTCAGGACGCCGGTTTAGTCCTGCACAGTCCCGTTTCGGTCGTCAGTTGGCACCTTACGCCAGTGGGCATGGCGCCCAGCGTGTTTCGTTTTCGAGTCATCGGCATCTTTGAATCGGGCCTCTACGATATCGACTCGCGTTGGGCGTTCACAACCCTGCCCGCCGCGCAGCGTGTTCTGGATTTGGACGACGTTGTGAATGTAATTGAGCTTCGGCTCGATGACATTTTTCAGGCCCGTGAAGTGGCGCATCAGGCCGAACGGATCGCCGGCCCTAAATTAGTAGCTAAGACGTGGATGGACCAGAACCGCGCACTTCTTAACGCGCTACGGCTTGAAAAGCTGGTCAGCGTCATCACCGTGGGCCTGATTGAATTGGTCGCGGCGTTGAATATCCTGGTAGTGCTTGTGATGCTCGTAATGGAGAAGCATCGTGATATCGCTATCCTCATGTCCATGGGGGCTCGTCGCGAACAAATCCAACACATCTTCGTTTTACAAGGGCTAATCATCGGTGCAGCAGGCTGCACATTAGGGCTCGCCATGGGTTTTTCCGTCAGCGCTCTGTTTGCACACTACCAATGGCTGCGCTTGGATGAAACGGTGTACGCTCTCAGCTATGTGCCGTTTGAAAGTCACTGGAGAGATGGCGTTTGGGTAACGGCGATCGCCCTAGCTGCCAGCTTCATCGCGACGCTTCACCCTTCCCGCAACGCATCCCGGGTCGCCCCGGCTGAAGCCCTCCGGTTCGAGTAAGAATGATAATCGCCATAGACGCGACTCCTCTGCTCGTACGAAGCGCCGGAGTAAAGGGTTATATCTGGCACTGGATTGAAGCCTTGCGGAAACGGGCCGGCGATGCCACCGTCCGCGCATTTCCATTCATCGGCAAATTGCCTCCGTTGCTGCACGATCAATCCATCTTTAGCCCCGCTAGAACTTATCCGCGGCTTGCCGCGCTGCACGCATCGAACAAAATTCCCGGGTTCATCGACCTTGTGACCGCCGGCGCCACTGTCTTTCACAGTTCCAACCAGATCCGCCGCAAGCCCGTTCGTTGCCGCCTGAGCGCAACTGTCCACGACCTCACGTCCTGGTCCCATCCCACCGAGCACATGGCAGGCACGCTCCGCCTCGATTTCGATTTTGCCGACCGCGTTCTCAAACACGCCGACGCGCTCATTGCCGTTTCCGACAACACTCGCCGCGACGCAATCGAGTACTTGCGTATCGATCCAAAAAAGATCCGGCGCATCTACTCCGGCGTACCGGACGCCTACTTCAACGTGACCGAACGCGAAATTGCCGCGGCCCGCAGCACTTTCGTATTAAACAAACCGTACGTTCTATACGTAGGCACCATTGAGCCTCGCAAGAACCTGGACCGCTTGCTAACAGCGTGGTCAACTCTTCCCGAAGACGTGCAAGCCGAATTCGAGTTGGTCGTCGCCGGACCTTATGGCTGGCGAGCCGAGGCCACGCTTGCTCAGCTCCGGAGCCTGTCTTCAGGAGTCAGATACCTGGGCTATGTCGCTGAAGAACACCTCCCTGGGCTGACCGGTGGCGCAATACTGGCGGCATATCCCTCACTTTATGAAGGGTTCGGGTTCCCGGTTGCGCAGGCTATGGCGGCGCATGTTCCCGTGCTCACGTCAAATACATCATGCCTGCCCGAGGTGGCCGGCGAAGGCGCCCTATTCGTAGATCCTCTAAGCATTGCCGAGATTGGAGCGGCGCTGAACCTGCTGCTGACCTCGCCATCCTTACGGGATCGTTTGGCAGTCGCTGGGCGGCGGCGAGCCGCCATCTACACCTGGGACCGTTGCGCCGCCGAATCGATTCAGTTCTTTGAAGAGTTATCCGGATAATACGCAAAATCCCAGATCATCAGCTCCACCTCTCCCTGCGTGTATTCGATCAGCGCGTATTCCCCAGGTTCTAGATCCTTCTCTGGCCAAACCTTATAGAGCTGATCAGCTACGTCCTGCTGAAACGTGGGGATTTCTTTCTGTTCCTCGACGTTCTGGTTTATAGCCGGTGTAATACTGATGTTCTCAACTATCCGCGCGTCCTTCTTGGGCGTTAGTCTGACGATCCCAAAACTCTCGACTTTCGCAAGCCGGAAGAAGAATTGAGGGCGCCTTTCGGTGACAACAAATTGGGAGCGGGCCCCTTGCACGACAACGGAAGCTCGGCCCGGAATCAGGGGCACGGGTGAAAGATACTTCAGAACCTGGCGCTTCTTGTCCGTGACGATTTTGTAGTCGGCCTGCGTCAGTGTCTTCGCCTGGTCATTCTCGATGTAATAGGCGCCCGCGTCCTGCGGCACTGCGGCGATCTGTCGCTTCAGTTCGCGATCCAGTTTCGCCTCGTCGTTCTCCATTTTCTGGTCTGACTTAGCCAGATCGGCAATCGCCTTGCGTTCGGATTCGGTCTTGTTGACGTCAACGAGTGCTACGGGGATTTCCTCCCAATCACTGCGCTCCGTACTGTAGTACCGAATCCGATCTTCTACCACATGGTATTCGCGCACCATGTGGTAGCCGCCGTCTTTCAGATACAGCTTGAAGGCTTGGCCCAGCAGTGTGACAGCCGTCAAGAACAGGAGTACAAGCGTCCGCACACGCTCATTCTAGCGCCGGATTGCGCTCTCGTCGGACCTAATGTTCGTCGAGCGCCATATTGACTACCTGAAACTCGAAGCGCTCCGGCGGGAACGAAGCAATCGGATCCGGTGTCATGTGCAGCCAGGTCTGATAAGCCGATGTCGCAACGGAATTGTTCAAATAGAACAGGAATTGGTCGGAGCAGCACCGAATTGGCGGCATTTGCCGAAATGCCAACCGCAGCCCTACAGCCTTTTCGAGATCAATACGGTCAGTCTTCACCGCTTTATCCGTCAGCAGCGTTACAAAACTGCTTCGTCCCGCGTGCGGCCACAAGTCGCACCGCAGCAGGTTCCGCAACTCCAGGCGAGTGCCAAACGTGATCTCACATTGGCGGATCCACTCCACAACGGAATCCCCCCAATGCCAGTGCTCCAGAAGGCCCATGTACTGGTCGACCAGGTTCAGCGCCAAATCCATCTTGCGCCGTTCCACCAGTTCCTCCCCCGCTAGGTCGTCGGCAGGCACCGAGGACACCATGTCCTCCTGGTCGATGATGTCGCTGGCAATGCCCATCATCTTGTCCATCCGCTTTACCCGCGGAGTCGTTTTCACCAGCAATGGAGGCAGTTCGTGCGTTTTGCCCCCCGGCACCTCGACATATCTTCGTTCTCCCACAATGTCCATAAGCCGCCTCGTTGTTCTTATCGACGACTAAGTCGACCCTTAGAGCCTTCTATATCTTTAGACGTTGAGACCCTATCTCCAGTTGCTTACCACACTTACTAGTACCGTAGGAACATTTCAGGCAAAAATGTTTGCCCAAATCAGCATTTTTAGCAGCCCTCTCCTCCGTCTGCCAGCGAAACGGCTGATTCCCGCTCACCGCGTGTATCCTGGGCTTATGCTTCCCCTGGGCCGCCTTTGGCCCATCTTGTTCCTCTCTCTTACTCCGTTCTCGTGTTTCTCGGCCTCTATTCCACTTTGTTCCTCATCGGCCAGAACATTCTCACTTTGTGAACTCACCTTCGATTACCGCGACAGTGAGCTGCCCGCTGGCCTCTCACCATACAAAGACGAATTACTGCACGCAGAGTTCCGTTCCCCCCATGCGGACACGTACATGGTTCGAGCTTTTTGGGATGGCACACATGCCCTTCGCGTTCGCTTCTCTCCCACGCAAGCCGGGACTTGGACCTATCGCATCACCTCGCCAATTAAACGATTGGATAATCAGGAGGCCACTTTCAATGCCGCCGACAGCGGCCGGCCTGGTTTTGTCAGTGTCGCTAACCTACGCCACTGGTGGACTACCAACAAGCAACCGCATCTCTGGCTGGGAGTTACCGCCCCGCCCATGGCAGTAGACCAGAGCGCCTTTGATACCTGGCTGGATGCTCGTAAACACGATGGGTTCACACATATTCGTACTACTCTCATGACCTTCGGTGCTCCATTTAAACCGTTTAATGGTCCCTTACAGCCCAATTTCGCGTACTTCGCCGCTCTCGATCAGCGACTGACAGATGTCGACGACCGTGGCCTAACTGCGGACCTCATCATCGCGGACGATTCATTTGTTAAAAGCGGCGCGCTCGACGCTTGGGATGGGCGTCAAGCGCTCGTTCGCTACCTCGTCGCCCGCTATGGATCGATCAATTGCGATTGGCAAGGCATCGAGCGGTTCGAAGATACTCCGAACTCACGCGCTCTCCTGAAGGACTTGGGAGACCTTCTCAAAAACTTCGACACCTATCGCCACCCACGCTCCTCCGATGCCCGCGTCACGACCACCCCTCTCCTCTTGGACGGCTGGATGGACTATCTGATAGAAGCGTCTCCCAATCCTCAGCTTGGGGCAGTAGAGCACCAGTTCACCGAACAGCCGCAAGTGCATCTCGTAACGGCCACCGATCCCGCCGCCTTTCGCCACGAACTTTGGTCCAGCACCACGAACGGCGAATATCCCTCTGTCTCCTATGAGGCTTTGCAGGACCCCGCCAATGTCAAAGCCGTTCAGGTCTGGTTTCGAGTAATGTCCGATACGCGCCATTGGGAACTCGAGCCCTATTTCGATGTCGATAACGCCCGTGCCCTCGGCCTGGATGAGGTTGAGTACCTCGCTTATGTGGATAAGCCCGGCATCGTTGAAGTAAGCTTGCCGAAGCACAAATACAATCCGGTTTGGGTTAACCCGGCCAATGGCGATGAACTCCCGCTCAAAGATTACCGGGGCGAAATCTTCAGTCGTCCCGTTCCCGATGCGTCGCATGATTGGGTACTGCAAGTACCGCGCGAAGGACACAAGGCAGGAATGCTGAAGTCTTACTATTTCGAATCGCAAGATCCTCCCGTCCAGGAAGTGGAAATCAATGGCGCTAAAACACCGTTCGAAATCGTCGAACCTACGGGCGACGTCATTGACGTCACCAAAAGCATTCCCTTTGCCATCAAACTTACGCGCCCGAATCGTGCCACGCGCGTCATGGAGTACGTCTGGTCCGGCGAAGTAGTGGCCGACGGACAAGGTCCGCGCGTCCTGGCCATCGGCGCTGACGGCACATTTCAGTTCCCGATGAACCTGATCCAAACCTTCCCGGCCAATCTGACCCTCCGCCTGATGGCGATCAACGCCAATGGGAAGGCTTACGAAATCGACAAGGTCTACCAGCTCACCCGGTGACGATTCTCGCCCTCGATACGACTTCGGAGTTCGGGAGTCTCGCCCTCCGCCGGGATAATCAGACCATTGCTGAACGCGTGCTCCACTCGCCCGACGGCTTTGCCCACGTACTGTTTCAAGCGATCGCCGAGCTGCTTCGCTCCTGCGCAATCCCGCTGGGGCAGATCGATGCATTTGCAGCCGGCAGCGGTCCTGGCTCATTTACCGGAGTGCGCGTCGGCCTCGCTGCTGTAAAAGGATTAGCCGAAGCGGAAGGCAAGCGCGCATTCGGCATATCCAACTTGCGCGCGCTCAGTTCATTCGGTACCGGCGCCCACCGTGCCGCAATTCTAGATGCACGCCGTGGCGAAGTGTTCGCCGGCATCTATGACGCAGATTTAAACCCAATCGCCCAGGAAATTGTGGCGCCCCTACCAGCGTGGCTGGAGCATTTGCCCGCGCGTGTAGATGAATTTCTGATTTACGCCGGTTCACCGTTCGCATCCGCATTAAATGGACTTCATCACACTGAAGCTGCACGAAGCCTCGCCGCCGCCATCGCCCTCTGCGCCGCGCGCGACGCCAGCGCCGGCATTCCAGGCGATCCCGCCGCTCTCGACGCCAACTACGTCCGCCGCCCGGATGCCGAACTGCTGGCGCGGGTTTGATCGTGGTGGGCGCGTAGCCCCATAAGCGTTAACTCAAGAGCGATAGGTTCGGGTGGCCCGTAATGCGTCCCCGATGCGGCAGACAGAGAGGAAAACGACGGGGTGCGCAAGCCATCGGGCCGGTGGTGAGTCGCTTCACCCGAGAGTGTCAAACAGAATATCGAGGGACGCCGCTTCGGCGAATGCGCGGAAGTCTCGGTCGCGTGTCAACAACGGTACCGCAGCATCAAGGCAACTCTGAGCAATCAGTGAATCACCTAAACGAGCCTTGCGACGTTTTGCCAGTATGCTCGCGCGCAGTGCGCCTGCTCGGTTCCAGAATCCAGGCTGGATCTCAATTAGCGGCAGTTCTGATAGATTATTCGATACTTCAGAGGTAATCTTTGGGTCGCTCAGCAATTCAGTCAAGACCGGAGGGGCCATCAGCACTTGCCGGTTTTCAAGACTCCGGTCGAGAGTTTCGACGTCTTTCCCAGCATCACCTTGAAAAAACGCGATCCACGTACTCGTGTCGGCTGCGATCATCGATCGACCTTAAGGTCAGCGGAAGTGCGAGAGAAGCGAACCTTACCGCGAAGTCCTCGCAGGTTCGCATAGGTCTGCGATGCAGCAACGAGCTGCAACCCCGTGCGTACCGTCTGGGTAATGCCCGTGCCGCTTGCCCGCTGAGCCCTGTCCAGCAGTTCAGACGGGATTTCGATGGTAATCTTGCGCGCTCTCTCCATATATGTGCTGATGATACCGTATCGGACACCAGTATGCGATATGGTATGCCCAGCTTGGTCTTGGCTATCGCGTACCGGCCGTGATCGGATCATTCCGCAAGTCGCCAGCAGCCTACTTCGGCAGCTTTGCAGCCAATAGCGGAGCATCGATCGGAATATATTGCTTCACGCCCGGCCGCCCCTCAACCGACAGCCAAATGCTGGCGTCCGCTGCATGGAAGTCGATCCGGAACTCATAAAACGGACAGCAGCGCCGCCACAAATCCAGCCACTGGGCGACATCGATTAGCGACGCCTTCGCCGGATCGACCCGAAAAGAGTATCCATCGTTCAATTCCCGCGACGTAGTGATCGCGGAAATCACATGCTTGCCGGCCTCGCCTAGTTGCTTCCGTTGTTCGGACGTGAGGGACTTCAGATTACAAGCTATCGGCGGAACGCTCTCGGCCACTAAAAGACAGGCGCATCCGACAAGGCTCGCAATACCGCGGAACATTTTGGTCTTCATGTTGCGATCATCCGACTTAAAGTCAACTTTAAGTCAAGTAAAATTATTGTGAATGACTATCGGGCAAGTGGCAAAGGAGTCCGGCTTGGCTGCTTCGGCGATCCGATTCTATGAACGGGCCGGTGTACTGCCGAAGCCCATCCGAATTGGTGGACGAAGGCAGTATGACTCCTCGGTTCTGGAGCGGCTCGCCGTGCTGGATCGCGCAAAAGCGTGCGGCTTTAGTCTTGCCGAAGCGCGGCAGCTCTTTTATGGTTTCCGCGAAGGTGTTCCGCCTTCCGAGCGTTGGCAAATGCTGGCGCGCCGCAAAATTATCGAGTTGGACGAGATGGAGCGCAAGATCGCCGCCACCAAGGAACTGCTACAGCGCACTTGCGCGTGCAGCGATCTCACCGAGTGCGGCCGCCGAATCCTCGCGAAAAAGCGGACTGCCAGTGCCAGACCGGAAGCAGCCCCACGCTCCGCCCGAGGCACCCTCGTCAAACCCGGAAGACCCTGACCGCAAAAGATCCGAGCGCAAGATTTAGCGATCCAGTTCCCGCATCAAAGGCGAGCGCGCCCGTGGTCATACTCCCTACCTCCGTCAGCGGAGTGTTGGCCCAAGGCCACCCAGGAATTTCATAATTTGGATAATTCGCGGCGCCCATGTTCGCAACTACGATAACCTGTCCGGTGGTGCCCACGTGCTGCCCACCGGTTCGGCAGTAGGCAAACACGCGTGGCGCGTCGTTATTGTCGAACTGTGGGTGGAAATAGAAGGCTTCGACTTCATCGCGCTGTAAAGCCGCGTGAGACGTGCGGAGGCGAATCAACTCCCCAACATTCGTGAGCAGCGCGCTGTTGCTCGAAAAGTCTGCCCGTAGCCATTGCACGGGGTCCTCTTGCTTCGGGTTGACGTCGGTGAAGCTCATGTCATGGACGTCCCCAAACTCCTCGCCCGCAAGGAACAT
>DATBEF010000092.1:0-4130 GCA_036269625.1 Bryobacteraceae bacterium
CCGCCTTGCAGGCCAAGTATCAGCCGCGCCAGCAGGCGATTGAGAACCTTCAGCGCGCGCTGCAGGACATCGATCAGCAATTGCGCGCGCCCGGTATTACTCCCGAGAAGGAAGCGGACCTCCGGCAAAACGGCACGGAAAAACAGAAGCAACTCCAGCGCTTGAACGATGATCTACAGAGTGATGTAAACGCGGACCGTCAGGATATCCTCACCCGCGTCGGTCGTGAGATGAGCGATGTGATAAAGAAGATCGCCGAGGAACGCGGACTCGACGTAGTGGTCGACTCGAGTACAACGCTTTACTTCAAGCCGGCCCTCGACATCACGACGGAGGCAACAGCGGCATACGACAAAGCGTACCCGCCCAAGTAGTACGTAGAAATTTGATGCGGTAAAACACAGGACACTAGCGCATGGGCGATTACTTGCAGCATTACGGGGTGGGCGAGGAGCGCCGCAATCGCAAGATCAAATGGATCGTCCTGAGCTGCCTGGCTGCCCTCATAATTTTCTGGATTCTCTACCTGGTGTTCCACAACTACTCGGAAACGCAGTCGGTGAAGCGCTTCCTCGCGCAGGTGAACGCCCACAATTATCCGGCCGCATATAGCGATTGGGGCTGCAGCGTTGCGAATCCTTGCACGAACTATGATTACCAGCGCTTTCTGCGGGACTGGGGGCCGGGCGCGAAGGCAACCTCTCCCTGGACTGTGGCGAACGTCGATGGCTGCAAAACATTCGTAACGGTGAACGTTAAGGCCAGCGGGGCGGAACTGCAATCGCTGGCGGTTCAGCGGGGTTCGCACACAATCATGTACGCGCCCGATCCGGAATGCCAGGAGCCGCAATGGCACTGGAAGCAGTTCTTCCAGCGAATTTTTGGCGGCAAGGCGAAACAGAGTTCGCTTAACTCTGCGTCAGTATGCGGCTGATGTCGTTATAGATCACGAACACCACGACCATCATCAGGAATACGAATCCGACCTTGAAAATGGTCTCTTTGACGTGCAGGCTCACTTCGCGCTGCAAGAGCATCTCGATAATCAGCATCAGCAGCGTGCCGCCGTCCAGGATCGGAATCGGCAAAAGATTGAAAATAGCCAATTGCAAGCTAAGGAACGCCATCAGGAATAGATAATTCCAGGCGCCGGCCTGCGCGGCCTGGCTCGACATTTGCGCGATCCCAATCGGTCCCGATAACGATTTGGGAGAAACGCGGCGTTCGATGATTCCACCCAAGACCTGAAATACCATCAGCGCGTTCTGGCGGTTGAAGCGGAGCGATTGCTCTAACGCCGGCCCGAACCCGAGTTTCACAATCTGCACTGGCATCTGAAAGCCGATTCCGATATGGAACGGCATCTTCGGATCGGTGGTTGGCGTCGGAGTGACGGTCATGGAAAGAATGTGGCCGTTTCGCATGACTTGGAACTCGACCGGTTTGCCGTAAGAGTGAAAAACAGCCTGCTGAACTGTCACCGGCGACACAACTGGTTTGCCGCCGACGCTCAGGAAAAGGTCACCCGGCTTCAATCCCGCTTGAGCGGCGGGAGAGTCTTGCGTCACTTCTCCAATCTGAATATTCTGCTCACCGCTCCATCCCACAGTGCCGATGCCGGCCTTCGGATCCATGCGGGGCGTGACGGTAAAAGGAACCCGTAGCCCATGGCGCTCCACTATGCCATGAATAGGATGATCCGCGTTGAGCGCCTCCTGCGTCATCACGAAATCCCAGGTTGGGTTGTCCTTGCCGTCGAGCTGAACGATCCGGTCTCCCGCCTGTAAGCCGCCCGCTGCCGCCGCCGATCCGGCAGCCACGGAGGTAATCACCGGGTTAGTGGTGTCAAGTTGCTTCGGATAGGCGTACATGTAGAGGCCCGCCACAATCGCAACCGCCAGAACGACGTTCATCAGCGGACCGGCAACAATCACGATTGCGCGTTGCCAGCGCGGTTTTGCCTGAAAGGATCGGGGATCGGGCGCCGGCTGCTCCTCTTCAGACTCGTCGGAAGTGCGTACATAGGCGCCGTACTCCGATTGATCGCCCGCCATCTTCACGTAACCGCCGAACGGAATGGCCGAGACCCGAAAATCGGTTTCACCACGCCGCATCCCGAACAGCCGCGGTCCAAAACCGATGCTGAACGTATCGACCCTGACGCCAACCGCTAGACAGGCCCAAAAATGACCCAGTTCATGGATGAGGATCATGACTCCGAGCAGAATCACGACCCAAAATAAAGGTTGCAGAAACCCCACGCCCTAATTACCTTCCTCTGGTCTCAAAGACCCCACTATATTCGACGCGCGACATAACTCCGCGCTTCATTTCCCATGCGCGGCGGCCCAACGCGACTCATTCACGACCCCCCGGGCCAACTGACGAGATTCCTGATCTATAGAGATTACGTCTGCAATCGAATTTGGTTCCCGGCTGGGCTGCCGAGCCAGCGTTTCCTCTACTGTAAGCGCGATTGCGGGGAACGGAATTCGCCCTGTTAGAAAGGCCTCGACAGCGATCTCATCGGCGGCATTCAGGGTGCAAGTAGCCGATCCGCCCTGCTGTTGCGCATGATAGGCGAGCTTTAGCAGCCTGAACTTTTCCAAATCGGGTGCCGAGAAATTCCAGGTGCGCGGCTCTGTCCAATCCAGCCGCGGAACCGGTGCCTCGCGGCGTTCCGGGTAGGTCAGGGCATATTGAATAGGCATTCTCATGTCCGTGGCGGAGATTTGCGCTATCACGCTCCCATCGTTGTACTCCACCATGGCGTGAATGGACGACTGCGGATGGACCACTACGTCCACCTTAGAGGGCGGCAGATCGAATAGCCAGCACGCTTCGATCACTTCAAAGCCCTTATTCATGAGCGTGGCGGAGTCAACCGTGATCCGCCGCCCCATTTTCCAGGTCGGATGGTTCAACGCCTGCGCTGGGGTAACGTCCCAGAGCGCCTCCGCGGGAGTGTTCCGGAACGGTCCACCCGATGCCGTTAGCAGCAGCCGTGTTACGTCCGGCTGCAATCCGGCGCGAAAGCACTGATGCGCACCGTTGTGTTCGCTATCGACTGGAATCAGTTCCGTCCCAGTCTCTCGCACGGCTTGCATGACCAAGCGTCCGCTCGCGACCAGAACCTCCTTATTCGCCAAGCCGATTCGTTTTTTCTCGCGAATGGCCGCATAGGTTGCCTCAAGCCCGGCGACGCCGACTATCGCTGACATTACGAACCCCACTTCGGGAGCCGTCGCCGCAGCGACTCGGGCCGCACCGCCCGACATCAGCTCGGGCCATTGGCTCCGCGCCAAACTGGATTCAGCGAGGCGGGCGTGCAGAGCGGCTAAAGCCCCCTCTTCCGCTACGACGGCGACCGCTGGACGGAATTCCACAATTTGGGAGCACAAACGATCCACGTTTCGACCGGCGACAAGCGCGTAAACCTGGAACTTATCCGAGTGCCGGCGAACCACGTCGAGCGTGCTAACCCCGATGGAACCTGTAGATCCTAAGAGGCTTAGCTTCATAAAATAGGTTGCCGGGCGAGATAGGCCCTACCGGTCGATACCAGCATACGAGAAAATATTTTGAAAAACGTATAGAAAACTCTTGCATTCCGTAAAATCATATCCTAGTATTGGAAGTAAGCCAGGGAGGCAACTCCCACCAAAGCGAGACTAACCTCATAGAAAGACCCCTGAAGCAACACCTCCCTGGCGCCCGCAAGGGCTCGTTCTCGCAGCTTCAGTAACCCGCAAAGAAATTACGAATAGATAGTAAGTACGTCCGCCTTGTCCCGGTAGGCTGGAGCGCTTTGTTTCGCTCTTTCATATTACGCGAGGAAGGCTCCTGCGGAGCTACACTCTAGGCGGAGGTCTGCTCTTGACAGAAATCAAGCAACTGGCACAGCTCCGTCCCGAGACCGACGTTCTAACCCGCGGCTTCGATCCAAGTCTTTCGGTTGGCTCGGCTCGTCCCGCGGTGTTCCGTAGTTCTACGTACGTTTTCTCCAGTCCCGAAGCGGCTGAACGCGCATTCGATCTGATGGGGGGGCGCGGACAGCGCACGCCCGGCGAAAACGTAGATCTCGTCTACTCCCGCTTCAATCATCCCAACGCCCAGATTTTGGAAGACCA
>DATBEF010000095.1:0-19950 GCA_036269625.1 Bryobacteraceae bacterium
ATGAAATCGGGAATCAAACCACAATAGTAGCGTCGTTATATACTCGACCGTTGGCCCACGGACCGTATTTAGTCCTTATTACCATCATCGCGATCGGTCTGCTGTTGGGTCTGATCCTCTACGTGCGCATGCACGCCTTTCTGGCGTTGATGGTCAGCAGCATGGCGCTCGGCCTTGCGGCGGGTATGACGCCGGTGAAGCTGATGCATTCGCTGCAGGCGGGTGTGGGCGATTCGCTCAGTTTTATTGCCGTCGTCGTCGGGTTGGGCGCGATGATTGGGCGGTTTCTCGAGTATTGCGGCGGAGGGCGGGAACTCGCTGATTGGCTGCTCAGAAGATTGGGTCCTGCGCGGGCTCACTGGGCGTCATTATGCGCCGGTTTCCTGGTAGGCTTGCCGGTATTTTTCGAGGTTGGCTTCATCATTTTGGCGCCTCTCACATGGAGTTTCGGGCGCGAATCTAAGCGTTCGCTGCTGTTCTTCGCACTGCCGATGGCCGCGGCCTTGACCATCGTGCACTCGCTTGTTCCGCCGCATCCCGCGCCCTCTGTGGCGGCGCAACTTTTGGGCGCCGATATTGGGCGAACCATTCTTTACGGCATTGCGCTATCGATTCCGACCATGATTATTAGCGGTATCTGGTATGGCGTCTGGATCTCGAAGCGCATATCGCCATCCATCCCCTCATTTGCGGCAAAGGTCACGACCGAGGATGCCGGTTTGAGGAAGCCGCCGTCGGTCGGCCTAGTCATTCTGATCCTTCTATTGCCTATTCTGCTCATCTTCGCCGCGACCATCGCGGACATGCAGAAATGGCCGGGGCGCGGCTTCTTCGAATTCATTGGGCATCCATTCACCGCTCTCTTGCTTACGGTGCTTGCCTGCGGATATTTTTTTGGGATGCGCCGCGGGCTCAGCGGCGAGCAGGTTACTAAGCTCGCCACCGAATCGCTGTCACCGATTGCAGCGCTGCTGCTGATCATTGCCGGAGGCGGCGCACTGAAACAAGTGATCGTGGACAGCGGCGTCGCTCCTTACGCGGGACATGCTCTGGCCGCGACATCGCTCTCACCGCTTCTGATTGCATTCATCATTGCGACCGCATTGCGTGCCGCACTCGGTTCAGCGACCGTTGCGATTGTAACCGCATCCGGCATCCTGGCGCCGATGTTGAAACAGTTCGGCGGAGTGAGCCCTGAACTACTGGTAATGGCCGTTTGCTGCGGTGGGACCAGCATCTCGCATGTGAATGATGCGGGTTTCTGGATAGTCAAAGAGTACCTGGGCATGACGGTCACCGAGACACTCCGGAGTTGGACCGTCATGAAAATTATCAGCGCCGTGCTCGGCATGGCTATTGTGCTGCTGCTGGGGCTGTTTATTCGCTAACGTAAAGTTCGTCGCCACCGCTTCGTTGCAATCCCAGCGCTTGCTAAACCACGACTGCGAGGAAGCGGCCTCTTGAACTCATCGTGCCGAACTTGAGCCAGCCAAGTATTTCGCCGCCGTAATTACCGCGCTTCGTGGCAGATCATTTCCAGGCCCAGCGCACTACGCCTGGGAAAGCCCTTCCAGAACGCGTCTCCCTGGGCATCATGTCCCGTACTAAACTCGCCCGCGTCTTTGGTGTTGGGGGGCACGGGCCACTTGCCGTCATCCGATCGTTCTGGAGCAACGTGAAGATAGGAAGCCTCGGCCTGTTCGCCTTTCAGATAGACGTCAAGAAAGGCGGTGATGAAGTGTTGGTTGACAGAGGTGATGCGGTCCTTGCGCCAAACAGGCTCGTCCATCGACTGCAGCAGCGAATAGGGCAGGGGAAGATCGGGTGGTGGATTGCCTCCTACATTGTGCCGGGCATTCTCATATACGAGCAGGCAGCGGTTGGAGTGTACAGCTTGCTCGAACGCCGGGCGAACGCCTTCGGCGTAGTCGGCCACATCGTCGTGATCTCCGGCGATGAATAGCGATGGTACGCGGATGCCGGCCAGCCCCTTCGCATCCCAGGCCTGATACGGCGGCTGTTCGCCCCAGGGCGCGATGGCCACGATCGCTTTGATCCGGCTTCTGTCCAGCGCCCGAAATTTCGGGCTATCCATCGCCCAATCCTTCAAGTAGCCGCCCGGAACCCAGTTCATCAGACGGCTAGAGTCGCTGTATCCAGCTCCGGCGCTGGTCAACGCGCCATAGCCGCCCATCGAGTAACCAACGATTGCAACATTGGCCGCGTTCACCAACCCATGTAGAAACGATTCGGGTTCGCGCGAGAGTTCATCTAACGCTTGTATCGTGAATAACTGGTCGGCAGACCGATTCAGCAGCGTGCTTTCAAATCCTTTCTGATCGTCGAAGACGGAATCGGTATGGTCAATGGCGGCAACCACGTAGCCCTTCGATGCCAGGTTGGCGGCCAAGTAGCTCAGGAAATAGCGCGATCCCGGATAGCCGTGCGAAACGATAACCAGCGGATAGGGCGCCGGCATGCCAGTCATCGGAGGCGCATCTCGTAACGCTTTGTCGGGAACGTCGAACACAGGTGAACCGTGGAATCCATGACCTCCCGGTACCGGCATCCAATAGATCGTTTCTTCGCGCGCGCCGGCCGGGATCTGCGCCGGATACCAGACTTCTACCTTGAGCGGCCGATCGTATAGCGGCGTCTTCCCCGTTTCCTTATCGAAGTGCAGAATGTCCACCTGATTGCGATGGATCAGGGAAATCGTCTGTACGCCAACTGAAAGTTTGCCGCGTGCTGCGAGTTCCGGCGCATCGGAAGGCGGCACACTCACAAATGTTTGGGCGGCGCCGGTCACGGCCATCGCAAACCAGTAGAAGCCGAGGAAATATCTCACTCACGGAATCGTATCGCGAACCGTTCGGGCGCTACTCCCATTCAATAGTGCCTGGCGGCTTATTGGTGAGGTCGTAAAAGACGGCCGCGAGTTTTGGAAGAGCGAGCAGCTCAGTTGTGAGTCGCCGCAAATCCACCGCATCCATGAGGACGACATCTGCCGTCATGCCATCGACCGAATGGATGGGCCGCAGGACGATGGATTCGGGAGAATCGGGCGTTCCGACGGGAATTAGGACAACGGGGAACTGCCACACGCGCTCTTCGAAGCCGCTATCTAAACAGAACCGCCGAACGATCGCGTCCGCTTCACGCAAAAGGTCGAGACGTTCCTTGGTGACTGACGCCGAATACACGCGCAATTCGCTAAGCGACGCCTTCGAACCACATAGCGCAACCACCCGATTGATGTCGGCGCGGCTATTTGTCAAGCGGGGCGCCGTGTTGAGCAAATCGGAGGTCTCGGGCTCCGCATCGAGCGCCAACAGCTTTCGATAGCTGCGCGCGTCACCTTGCACGCCAACGGAACGGATCGGAATCAGCCATCCTTCAGGGCTTTCCGCCAGCGATTCGCAGGCTTCAGCGCAGAGACAGCGAATGGCAAGGCCGGGGCCGGGGAAGGGATGCCGAGTCAAGAATCTTTCGGGAAGGCCAAGTTCACGGCCGATTTCGCGCACCTCGTCCTTATAGAAGGAGGTGAGGGGCTCGATGATTCGCCCGCTATCGATAAGCGCCTGTATGCCCGCCACGCGATTGTGGTGAGTCTTGATCAGGTCGGCTTTCGCCGTGCCTGCCGACTCGATCGTGTCAGGGTAGATAGTGCCTTGACCCAGAATCCAGTGGCCGTCCAGGAAATGCTCAGTGGCTAGAATGCGTTGCTGCACTTTGACGAACTGTTCGCCGACGGCATGCCGTTTTTCTTCAGGATCCTGTAAGCCGGCCAAAGCTTGCAAGAACTCGTGCTCCGCCGAATCGACAAGAAAGTTCCGGGCACCCAGTTCTTCGAAGATACCGCGCACAAATTCGGTTTCTCCCAGGCGCATGAGCCCGCTATCGACATAAATCCCGAAGACGCGGTCCGGACCCAATGCCTTCAAACAGAGCATGTAGGCAACGGTCGAATCCACGCCGCCGCTCACGAAAAAGAATATATTTCGATCGCCGGCGATTTGGCGAATATTCTCTTCAATGTCGGGAACGCGCCGCGAAACATCCCAATCTTTCACTGCGCCGCAGATGTCAAAAACGAAGTTTTCGAGAATCCGTTTTCCAAACCTGGTGTGCGCAACTTCGGGATGAAACTGTAAGCCGTAGAGTTTACGGTCTGAGGCGGCCATGGCCGCTACGCCCGAGGTCTCAGTTGTGGCAATAACCCGGAAACCAGGAGCAGCCACGGCAACTTGATCGAAATGGCTCATCCAGATGGGAGAGTCTTCGACGCCGGTCCAAAGGGTATCGGGCGCAGTCAGTTTGAGATAAGCCAAGCCATATTCGCCCTGCGCGCCCTTCTCCACACTTCCGCCTAAATGGCGGGCCATGAGTTGGTGGCCATAGCAGATGCCAAGGACGGGTACACCAGCCTCAAGAACAGACGGATCAATGTCAGGTGAGCCAGCCTCCCGAACACTTGCTGGGCCTCCGGAGATGATGACGCCTTTACGGGAGGAAAGCTCTGTGGCTGGCGTTTCACTGGGCTGTACTTCAGCATACACGCCCAGTTCGCGCACCTTGCGGGCAATCAGATGAGTGTACTGCCCTCCCGTATCGAGGACAGTAATTTGGGGCGTAAGCGAAGCAGGGTTATCGGCTTGCCCGCTGCTTCTCATTTCTCTCTTTAGAGCGTCCGAGCAGGTCCGCGGCCTTGGACATGGCCGAAACGGCAGCAGCTACTTCCGGATCCTGTTCTTCGGCCACCATCTGCGAATCTTCGTAGCTGAATGCGGTGACGTACATCTCGGTGCGCAACTGGTCGCGAACCCAGGTATGATCGCGCGTCCAGTCGGCTTCGGTGAACTCCACACCGTTCTTCATCAGGTAGTCGTGAAATTGATCCAAAACGCCTTCATCGGGGGCCCAATTCTTAGCAAGCTTCGTACTATGCGTGCCGAAATATCTCGCCGTGAAACTGAAGAACCCGTTCTTACGGTAGATATCCAATTCGAAACGGTCCGGCTTCGGCGTATCGAACTTTTCATCGGGCGTGATGCCGCCTCCGCCGTATACAACGCGACCGGTATCGGTTTGTTTGACATCGAGCGGGTCCTTTTGATCGGCGCGCTTCCCGTAATAGTAGTCGAGGAAGGAGATGTTCGAATAATCGCGCTGGATCAGGCGCCCGCTTGGCGTGTAGTAGTGCTGGGTGGTGAGCGCCAAGCCGGTGTTGTCACTTAATGGATAGACAGTTTGTACCAGGCCTTTGCCAAACGTGGTCTCGCCCAGAATCCAGGCGCGGTCATGATCCTGCAATGCCCCGGCCACGATTTCGGCAGCGGAAGCCGACATACGGTCCACTAGAACAACGATCGGATAATTTTCGCCAAACTGGCTCCCGCGCGCCAGATACGGCTTCTCCGAGTAAGCCCGGCCTTTGTGGGAAACAACTACCTGCCCGCGATCGAGCCATCTGCCCGCCACAGCCACGCCTTCCTGGAGAAGACCGCCGGGATTATCGCGAAGATCCAGTATTAGGCCTTTTATGTTCTGCTCGCCGAGCCGATTCAGGTTGTCCTCCACCTCTTTCGCGGTGGATTCGGCGGAGAATTGTTCAATCTTTAGATATGCGATCCCGGGCTTCACCCAAAACGCCCGTTCGACGCTATTGCGAGGGATCTCGCCGCGGACGACATTGAACGTGATCGGTTCGTCGGTCCCTTCACGCCGTACAACGATTTGAACATTGGTGCCTTTCGGGCCGCGTAAAAGATCGGCCACTTGGGTAGTGTTCAGTGTGTCGACGCGCTTGTCGTTCACTTCCATTAACAGGTCGCCTGGCCGCAAACCAGCCTTGTAGGCCGGCGATCCGCCAAAAGGATGGATGACCATGGTCTTACCCGTCCTCGGCTGAGGCCCAATCTGCATGCCGACGCCGTAATACTTGCCTTGCTGATCCTCACGCATAGCGGCGAAGTCTTTGGGGTCGAAGAAATTAGAGTGCGGATCGAGCGTCCGCAACATGCCGGGAATAGCGCCCTTATAGATGCCTTTATCGGCTGATACTTTGTCGGCAAAATTTTCGTCCACGACATCGTAAACCTTTGTGAAGGACTCCATACTGGCCTTCAGGTCCTCGTCGGACGGGGCGCTGTTTTTCTGAGCAGCGGCACGGGCTCCGGGCCCAAATATACCGCCTAGAACCGCGCAAGAAATCAAGAAGAGGGGGACAAAAAGAAAATAACGCCGCTGGGACGACATCAAACCTCCCGGGTCTGCTTCCAGTATAGACGTTGGTAATGGAATTGCGGTTGGCCGCGACCGGGAAAAGCGCAATTTAACGGACTGAAAAGTAAGCTTATACTGCGGCGCGGGCACGCTTCGGAATGGCGCTCTCACTCCGGGCCGGCTTCTTGGGCGACTCGTCCAGCCGGCGCACCTGGTCGCTGACACAGACCAAAAACATGGGCTGGCGCGCTTGTTTCAGCAGATCAATGATGCGCTCTTGCTGATCTTCCAGGTAGATCGACCTCCCGTCCGTGAGCAAATGCAGCCGGGAATCGGACGATAGAACTTCGGCGAGGCGCCGGCCCATCTCCCTTTGTAGGAACCGGAGTACCCGGCGAATCTTTTGCAGCGAGAATCCTTTTCGCCTCAGTTCGGCGATGACCGTGATCTCGACGACCTCTTCGGCTAAATAAATTCGTTTATGCCCTTCATGCCGGGGCGATACTACTTTTCGTTCGTCCCACCATTGGAGTTGCCGCAGACTGACTTCTGCGATCTTGGCCACTTCGGTGCTCGTATAGGTACGCTGGCCTTGGAGCAAATCAGGACGCGCTTTTCGTGTTTTTAACATAACGCCCGCTTTGTGTTCTGGATTTACGAACGACTCACCAGATTTTACTAGAGTTGCGCCCAGAGTCAAGGCCAATTCTGAGCGCGGTGCGTTTTCGACCGCTCAACCGCCGCCGACAAACTGGACAATTTCAATTTGCGAACCATCCGTTGTGGGCGTTTGGGACCAGTCACGCTTTCGCACAATCGTCTTATTCATCTCGACAGCGACTCGGTCCGCGGCAATGCCTAGCGACTCCAGAAGGGTCGCGATCGTCTGCGGAGCGGGGAAGCGGCGGCTCTCGCCATTCACCTCCAACGTGACGGATTCAGCTATCGCTGTTTCTGTTTGGGTTTGGTTTGACACTCTCTTCTCCCGAATGATTTTCGAAGTCCCCGGCTGTTACTCTAATACTAGTCCCCGCAAATGCCTACTTCGTACGCTGATACGTATTTCCCGGTACTCATACAGATTCTTATTGCAATTGCAGTCGCGGGGGGAATGATTGGGGCTTCGGCGCTTTTAGGCCGCAGGGTAAAAGATTCCGTTAAATCGAGTCCGTACGAGTCCGGTATGAAGCCGGTGGGCAATGCGCGTGAGCGATTCAGCGTGAAATATTACCTAGTCGCGATGGTATTTATCCTGTTCGACATTGAGGCGATTTTCTTATATCCCTGGGCGGTGGTGTACAGGGAGCTAAAACTCTTTGCGTTTTTTGAGATGCTTTTGTTCATCCTGTTAGTACTCTGCGGATACTTTTACATTTTGAAGAAAGGCGTTCTCGACTGGTCCAAAGAGGCTCCTGAACCTGCGTCGACGGAGGCAAAGCGTGCTGCCTGATCGAGTGCCGCAAAATTCGACAGCCGTAGCGCTAAACGAAAAGTTTAATGAGGGGATTCTTGACGCGAAGTTTGCTCTGGACGAGCTTACGCTTACTTTGGCAGCGCCCCAGTTGGTGCCCATCTGCCAGGCTTTGAAGACGGATTTTCAATTCGAACGCCTGAGTGCGGTGACAGCGGTGGATTGGTGGCCCAGCGATCCCCGATTTGAAATTGTGTACTTGTTGCATTCGATTCGCCGCAACACGCGCCTCCGGCTGAAAATGCGCGTCAGCGAAAACGAAGAAATTGATACGGTTTGTTATGTCTGGCGCGCGGCCAATTGGTACGAGCGCGAAGTCTTCGATTTATTTGGAGTGCGGTTCCGGAATCATCCGAATCTGGAGCGCATTATGATGCCCACGGACTGGGAGGGTTTTCCACTGCGCAAGGATTACCCGAAGCACGGGCACAAATATTCTTACTCGGATGAATAGTGCATCCGTGGATTTACCAACTTCTAAGGAACTCGCGCAAAACGGGCCCGGAATCAGGCGCCCCGCCCAAAGGGCAGACGAGTTCCTTTCTTGCCTAGCGGGACGCCGTGCCCTTTGCGCTTTTAACTGTTTCTTGGACTCGGCTCAGAATAACGATGAGGGATCGCGCATGCTTACGCGTGAAATCCGCATCGTGTCCGAACGTTTATCGCGAAAGGATTTGGGAATGATTGAGGGTACCGTTCATGTTGCTTCGCTCGATGCCGAGCACGAGTTAGCAACCGAAGATCCGACCCGGCTCGAGCGCCCGCCTGAGGTAAGTAACGCCCGGCGGATGACGCTGAACATGGGGCCGCAGCATCCTTCCACCCACGGCGTCCTTCGCATTCTATTGGAACTGGATGGGGAAACCATCTTAAAGGCCCGCCCTGAGATCGGGTTTCTACACACCGGTATCGAGAAAGAGTGCGAAGCCAAGAACTACCAGCAGGTCGTGCCATTGACCGACCGCGTGGATTACCTGGCGAATTTATCGAATAATCTGTGTTACTCGCTGGCAGTTGAGCGGCTGTTGGGACTGGAAATTCCTCCCATGGCCCAATGGATGCGCGTGATGCTTTCGGAAATTACGCGTATATCAAGCCATTTGATCTGGCTGGGCACGCATGCGCTGGACATCGGCGCCATGAGCGTGTACTTCTACTGCTTTCGCGAGCGGGAAGAGTGTTTAAAGATATTCGAAAAGTTCTCTGGCCAGCGAATGATGACCAGCTATATCCGTCCGGGAGGCTTGGCGCTGGAGCCACCCCGCGGATGGCACAAAGCGGTCTCTGCTCTGGCGAGCCGATTGGGCAAGGCCTTCGTCGAACTCGAGAATCTGTTAACCACAAATCCCATTTGGATGAATCGCACTAAGGGCGTGGGTGGCATGCCGCTTGAAGACATGCTGGACGTGGGCGTTACCGGGCCGATGATCCGGGCCGCGGGCCTCGCCATGGATGTGCGCAAAGATTGTCCGCATTCGAGCTACGAACAGTTTGATTTCGAGGTGCCGACCCGCACCGAAAACGATGTCTATGCGCGGTACGTAGTGCGCATGGAGGAGATGCGACAGAGTCTTCGCATTGTGAACCAGGCTTTGGCGGGCATGCCCACGGGGCCTTGGCAAGCCGACGCGCCGCATATCCTGCTGCCCGATCGTGAAAAGATGAAGACTCAAATGGAGTCGCTGATCTATCACTTCAAGATCGTCACCGAAGGCTATCGAGTGCCGGCGGGCGAGGTGTATCAGGTCGTCGAATCACCCCGCGGCGAGCTCGGTTATTACGTCGTGAGCGACGGTACGGCGAATCCGCATCGCGTATTCATGCGTACGCCGAGCTTCGGTAATCTGCAAGCGTTACCGCCGCTGCTCGAAGGCAGTTTGATCGCCGATTCCATTTCCACTCTGGGCAGTATGGATTTTGTGCTGGGAGACGTGGACCGTTAGAATTATGACGTTTTCACCCGCCCTCGAGGAAAGATTTGCGAAGCTGCTAACCAGTTATCCACCCGGCCGCACACGTTCCGCCGTAGTCCCGATGCTTCTTTATGCGCAGGATGAAGTGGGCTATGTCTCGCGCGAACTTATCGACGAAGTAGCGAAGCGCTGTGGCGTGACATCGCTGCAGGTAGATGAAGTAATTGGGTATTACTCGATGTTGCATCGCCACCCGATTGGCAAATACAACGTCCAGATCTGCACCAACATCAGTTGCCAGGCAGTAGGCGCGGAAGAACTGATGGAACACGCGAGCCGGACGCTGAAGATTGCGAATCGCCAAACAACATCCGATGGTTTGATCACGCTCGAAGAAGTCGAATGCATAGGCGCCTGTTCGTGGGCGCCAGCTATTCAGATCAACTACGACTTTCATCACAGAATCACGCCGGAACGCTTCGATCAGCTGATAGCCGCTCTGCGCGACGGCTCCTATGAGAAGAAGGCGTCCTAAAAATACACCATGCTCTATAACGAACCGAATCCGCTCGAAGTAAAGATTGTCACGCGCCGCTTCGGCATGGAGAATTCCGCCTCCATAGATGCTTACCTTGCAACGGATGGGTACTTAGCGATACGCAAAGCACTGGAGATGACGCCGGAGGCGATCATCGACGAGTTGAAGACTTCATCGCTGCGCGGGCGCGGCGGCGCAGGTTTTCCTACGGGCATGAAGTGGAGCTTCGTGCCTCGTAATACGGGTAAGCCCAGCTATATCATCTGCAACTCCGACGAGAGCGAGCCCGGTACCTGCAAAGATCGCCTGTTGATGGAAAACGACCCTCATCAATTAATTGAAGGCATGCTGATTGCCGGTAAGACTGTGGCGTCAAATAAAGGCTACATTTTTATCCGCGGCGAATATCGGTACTTGATTGAGATTGTGGACCGCGCGCTGGCCGAAGCATACGCGCACGGCTTTCTAGGCAAAAACATTCTTGGGTCTGGTTGGGATTTCGACCTTTATACACACACTGGCGCTGGCGCATACGAGTGCGGGGAAGAGTCTGCACTGCTCGAATCGCTTGAAGGCAAGCGCGGCATACCGCGGCTGAAGCCTCCATTTCCGGCCGTGGTTGGCGCCTTTCAGTCCCCGACCATTTTGAACAACTGCGAGACGTTCTCGGCGGTGCCCGTTATTCTTCGCGATGGAGGACCCGCGTTTGCGGCACTCGGCACTCCAAAAAACGGCGGCACGCGGATGTTCTGCGTATCCGGGCACGTGAATAAGCCTGGCGTTTACGAACTCCCATTGGGCTTTCCGTTGATGCGACTGATTAATGAAGTTTGCGGCGGCATGCGCAATGATAAGAGGCTGAAGTTGGTGATTCCGGGCGGTTCCTCATCGCCGTGCCTGAAGGCCGAAGAATGTGATATCCCGCTGGATTTCGATTCGCTGGCCAAGGCCAAGAGCATGGCCGGCTCCGGCGGCCTTGTGATCCTGGACGAAGATACAGATGTTGTGGCCGTGGCGCTGCGCACCATCAAGTTCTACGCGCATGAGAGTTGCGGCTGGTGCATCCCGTGCCGCGAAGGCACCACGTGGCTTAAGAAGATCTTGACCCGCTTTCACGATGGCGCCGGAAAGCCTGGCGATATTCCCCTGATCGAGGAACTGTCCAACAATATGTTTGGGCGGACGTTCTGCGCTCTTGGGGACGCGGCAGCGATGCCGACTACGGCTTTTATCACCAAATTCCGCGATGAATTCGAAGCGTATTTGAAGAGGACAGCGCCGCCGGTTACTACACCGGAACTCGCCGTTGTTTAAGAACTGAACTAACTATGGCTGATCCCGTCCATTTCACAATCGATGGCCATCAACTGGAAGCCCAGCCGGGCACGCTGTTGATCAACGCGGCCAAACAAGCGGGCATTGAGATCCCTGCATTCTGCTATTACGATGGGCTAACCTTGCAGGCGGCCTGCCGCATGTGCCTGGTCGAGGTGGAAAAAACGCCTAAATTGCAAGTCGCTTGTACGCTGCCCGTTGCCGAGGGCATGGTGGTGCATACCGATTCCGATACCGTGCGCAAAGCGCGCAAGGGCACGCTCGAATTTCTGCTGACCAATCATCCGCTGGATTGCCCGGTTTGCGATAAGGGCGGCGAGTGCGAGTTGCAGGACATGGTATTTCGCTATGGCGCTGGCGAGAGCCGGTTCGTTGAAACCAAACTCCACGTGGATGAGAAGCAATGGTCGCCCGTCGTCTTTTACGATGCGCCGCGATGCATTCTCTGCTATCGCTGCGTACGAATCTGCAACGAAGGCCTAGGCGTGAATGCTCTGGGCATCGGCAACCGTGGCGCGAGCTCGGAGATTGTGCCCAACATGGGCGATCATTTGGCGTGCGACGAATGTGGCGCATGCATTGATATTTGTCCAGTGGGCGCGCTGACCAGCGGGACGTATCGTTACAAGACCCGCCCGTGGGAGATGGAGCATGTCGGCACAATTTGCACGCACTGTTCGAACGGGTGCAAGACCACGTTGGGTGTGCGGAATGGCGGAATCGTCCGGGCCAACAATCGCGACCGCTCCGGGATTAACGGCGAGTTCCTTTGCATAAAGGGCCGTTACGCATTTGACTTCACCTGCCATCCCGATCGCGTTACGGCGCCGATGGTTCGTGTAAACGGAGAGCTGAAGCCCGTCTCCTGGGCCGTTGCGTTGGCAACTGTCGCTAAAAAGTTCAGCGAATTGAAAGCGCGCAAGGGCAAATTCGGGGTCATCGGATCAAATCATACGACCAACGAAGAGAACTACCTGTTGCAGAAGTTTGCCCGCAAAGTCTTGGGCACCTCAAATATTGATCATCACCGGACCGGCGACGTGGCGACATTGCTGGATGCATTGAGCGGTAAAACCGCCGCGCTTGCGACGATGGCGGATCTGTATGATGCCAAGGCAGCTCTGGTAATTGATTCCGACCTCGCGCAGGAACAGCCGCTAATTGCGTTTCAATTGCGCGCGAACTGGCGGCACCATAAAGCGCATGTGTACTGCGTGACGCCCGGGCCGGTGCGGGAAGATAACTACGCGACCACGGTACGTGCTGCTCTTGGCCAGGAGTTTGATGCGCTGGAATCGCTGCGCGCGAAGTTGGCTGGCGAGCCTCAACTAGTCATCATTTTCGGCGCTGCCATCAAAGGCGACGCGATCAGGAGCCTGGTTGCTTTTGGCGATTCGCTGAACGTTGCTGTGAAGTACGTTTGCCTGGTGGACTATTCGAATTCGCGCGGCGCATCCGATATGGGCGTGCTGCCAGACCTTCTGCCCGGATACCACGGCGTGGCGGAAGCGGGTCTCGAGCCGGGTCTCAATTACGACCAGATGCTGGCATCGAACGAACTGGATGCGTTATGGATCGTCGGTTCTAATCCGGCCGCGCGCCAGAAGATCTCTCGACAGAACGCGTTCGTGGTTGTTCAGGATTTGTTCCTGACGGAGACTGCGCGGTTAGCCGACGTCTTTCTGCCAGCTGCCTCCGCCTATGAAAAGACCGGCACCGTTACTAACGTGACCGGCGAAGTTCAGAAGTTGGTGCGTGGGGCGAAGGCCATGGGTCCCAAGTCCGATCTTGAGATCTTCACGCTGCTCGCTAAAGAGATGCGTGAGGATATTGGCGCCGGTAAGACCGAGGCAGTCTTCCAGGAAATTCGTAAGACCGTGCGCGGCTACGACGTTCCGTTCCCCATCATTGAAACCGGCGGCGCTGTGCCCACCGTTCCTCTGAATGGCCGCGTCCCCGTCGAATCACGGCCGGAATTGATCCGATCGGCTCGAAATACGTTATACACATCTGGTACTTTAGGACGATTCTCCGCCATGCTGAACTCGGTACTCGAGTCGCCTGGAACCCTCTACAACGAGCCACCGACACCAGAACCCGAACCTCCGGTAGGGACTGTTACGGGCTAGCAGCCGGTTACAACGATGAATTTCATTCTGGTAAGCCTCATAAAGCTGGTGATTGTCTTTGCCGTCCTGATGACGACGCTCGCTTATCTGCAATGGATTGAACGGAAGGTGCTGGGCCATATCCAATCCCGAACAGGCCCTCTTCGTGTCGGTCCGCACGGGCTGATGCAGCCGCTGGCAGACGTGTTCAAGCTGCTCACGAAGGAAGACCTGCTGCCGCCTTATGTGAATCGATTCTTCTATCTGCTGGCGCCGTTTATCGCCGTCTCGCTTGCCTTGGTTTCCATTTCAATCATTCCCTTCGGGCCGGAAGTGAATGTTTTCGGCGTACGGACTTACATGCAGATCACCGACTTGAATGTCGGGATTCTGTTCGTGCTGGCGATTTCAGCGGTTAGTGTTTACGGCGTCGCGTTGGCCGGTTGGTCATCGAACAACAAATATTCTCTGCTCGGCGGACTTCGTAGCAGCGCACAGATGATTAGCTACGAGCTGCCGTTGACGCTCGCCATTGTGGCGCCCTTGTTGCTCAACAACCAGCTCAGCTTTCGGGCAATTGCGGATTCTCAAGCCGGCTATTACCTGGGCTTCATCCCGCGCTGGAACCTTTTTCAAATGCCGTTCCCTCAGATCTTCGGCTTCCTGATCTTCATGATTTCGGCCTTCGCGGAGACCAATCGCGTCCCATTCGATCTGCCCGAAGCCGAGAACGAACTGGTTGCCGGCTTTCACACCGAATACAGCAGCATGAAATTCGCCTGCTTCTTCATGTCTGAGTACGCCAACATGGTCACAATTACATGCGTGGCCACGCTGCTCTTTCTGGGAGGCTGGCATCCCCTGTTCCCGTCGCCTTATTCCAATTTCGTTCCTACGCTGGTCTTCCTGTTTGCCGCATTTCTGTTCTTCTACTACGCGGTTTTGAATGCTCGGAAGTGGGACCGGCCGTCGTTTGCGGTTTTTGGCATCGGCGCGATATTGCTTGCTGTCCTATTCGCTCTCCCGATAGTGCAGCCGGTTCTGGTTCCGGCGTTCTGGTTCGTAAGCAAGGTTGGCTTCTTGCTCTTCGTCTTCATCTGGGTTCGCGGCACTCTGCCGCGCTTCCGTTATGACCAGCTAATGCGCTTCGCTTGGACGTTCTTGTTCCCCTGCGCACTGCTTAACCTACTGATCACCGCTCTGGCTGTGGCGGTATTTTGAGGAGGACCAAATAGCCTCATGGACACAATCTTATTCATCATCTTCGCCGTGGTGGCCGTAGCCTGCGCCTTCAACCTGATTTTTCAGACCCACCCGATATCGAGCGCCCTTTCGCTAGTTGGGGTTATGGGTTCTCTGGCGGTTCTTTATTTAATGCTTGGCGCCGAGTTCATTGCAATGGCGCAAATGGTCGTATACGGCGGCGCAGTCATGGTCCTGTTTGTTTTCGTCATCATGCTGCTCAACGCCGGGCGTGAACACAGCAGCGGCAAATCCTGGTTTGCCCAGATTGCCGGGCTTCCGCTGCTGCTCGCGTTTGTGGGCGTAATGGGTTTCCTGATCCGCGGATTGCAGTCCCTTCGACCGGTTGAATTCGGCAGTTTTCTTGAAGGGACGGCGCAGCAGATCGGCCGCGTCCTCTTTACTGAATACCTGTTGCCGTTCGAACTCACTTCGGTCCTGATTCTTATCGCGATTCTTGGCGCCGTCGTCCTGGCGCGAAAGGAGATGGATTAACATGCCCCACATTGCTCCGGTGCCGCTGTCCTGGTATCTCATGCTGAGCGCCGTGCTGTTCGCGCTCGGGGTCGCTGGCTTCATTTACCGCAAGAGCGTCATCACCGTGTTTATGTCCATCGAACTGATGCTGAACGCGGTCAACTTGACCTTTATCTCTTTCTCCTATCAATTGCGTCAGATTGACGGACACATTTATGCCTTTTTCGTTATGGTGGTGGCCGCTGCCGAGGCGGCTGTCGGCCTCGCGATCATTCTGACCATTTTCAAGAACCGCGGCACACTCCAGATCGACGAAGTCGATTCCCTGAAACTCTAATGAACCTTTGGCTCATTCCGCTTTTCCCTCTACTTGGTTTTTTGCTTAGCGGCATATTCAACCGGCGTTTGGCTAAGCCGGTTGTCAACGTAATCACTGTCGGCTCGGTCGCGCTTTCGTTCGCATATGTATTGTTCGTCCTATCAAAGCTGTATCCGCTGCAGGCCCCGTTCAGCGAACACTACTTCACCTGGATCAAGAGCGGAGCTCTACAAATTGGATTCGATCTGACAATCGATCGCCTCACAGCGGTCATGCTGTTGATCGTGACCGGCGTCGGGCTTCTCATCCATATTTATTCGATTGGCTACATGGCGCATGAGAACGGATATGCGCGATTCTTCAGCTTCCTGAACTTATTCATGTTCTTCATGCTGATTCTGGTGCTGTCCTCCAACCTGCTGGTGCTGTTCGTGGGCTGGGAGGGCGTTGGTCTGTGTAGCTATCTTTTGATCGGGTTCTATTATCTCGAGAACTACGCCAACGACGCGGCGAAAAAAGCGTTCGTGGTAAATCGCATTGGCGATTTCGGCTTCATGCTCGGCATCCTGCTGGCAATCTATGTATTCAAATCGCTCGATTTTGGCCAGATGGCCGCTGCGGTCAGCGGTATGCCTGCTGAAGCCGGTCTTGGCGTTCTGACATTAATTACCTTGCTCCTGTTCGTAGGCGCAACCGGCAAGTCCGCGCAGTTCCCGCTCTATGTGTGGCTGCCGGACGCGATGGCCGGTCCAACACCCGTTTCGGCGCTGATCCATGCGGCGACTATGGTGACTGCCGGCGTCTACGTGATCGCCCGGTTGTCGTTCCTCTATGACCACACTCCGATTGCCATGAATGTCGTCGCGCTTATTGGTCTGTTCACTGCCGTCTTCGCGGCTACAATCGGCATCCTGCAGAACGATATTAAAAAAGTCTTCGCCTACTCCACTGTTTCGCAGCTCGGCTACATGTTTCTCGGCCTCGGCGTAGGCGCTTATTCGGCAAGTATTTTCCATGTGATGACGCATGCCTTTTTCAAAGCTTTGCTGTTTCTGGGCGCAGGTAGCGTGATCCATGGTCTAAGCGGTGAGCAGGATCTGCGCCACATGGGCGGGCTGGCGAAAAAAATGCCCATCACCTGTTGGACTCTACTGATTGCAAGTCTCGCCATTTCCGGTTTTCCCGGTTTCTCCGGTTTCTTCAGCAAGGATGCAATCTTGTCGGCGGCATATGCCCATGCCCCCTGGATGTTTTGGGTTGGCGCGGTCACAGCGGGAATCACAGCATTCTACGTCTTTAGAGCGTTCTTTCTCGCGTTCTTCGGCAAGTATCGCGGTCACGAACATCCGCACGAATCGCCTCTGGTGATGACCTTGCCGCTGATCGTGCTCGCGGCCCTATCGCTGGGCGGAGGCTTCTTGAGCGTTCCCAACTGGCTATCGCCCATGATGCCTCTCGCTGAAAACGAAAACATGAACGCGATGATTATCTCCGCTTCGTTCGGAATTGTAGGTATTCTGCTTGCCCTGTTCCTGTATGTGGTCCGGCCCACCCTGGCCGAAGAATTACGTCTGAGCGCTGGTCCGCTGTATTCTCTGATCTACAACAAATACTACGTCGATGAGATCTATAATGCCGTGATCGTCGTGCCCATCAAGACGGTTTCACGCGTGCTGCTATGGCATGGCGTTGACGAGGGCGTCGTGGATGGGGGAATTACGGGATTAGGACGGCTGGTGGGTGGGATTGGCGGCCTGCTCCGGCAATTGCAATCCGGCAGTATCCGCAACTATGCCACCTGGATCATGGCGGGTTCTCTGCTCGTAATATTCATCCTTGGCCTGGCCGGAGGCATACGATGAACGTCCTTGCTGTCTTGCTTGCACTCCCATTGATAGGTTTCTTTCTGGTTCTTGTTTCGCCGCGCGATTCAAAATTGCCGTTCTTCTCCGCGATCGCGGTCAGTATCGCCGCGTTCCTGGTATCACTCGGACTGATCGGGCCCGTCTTCGCAGACCCGACTCACTTCACTTCGGTGCTGAACCTCCCGTGGATTGATTCAACCACCTTCCAGATCCGATTTCATCTTGGAGTAGACGGTATCAACGTTTGGTTGATCCTGCTGACCACTCTCCTGATACCGATCGGTGTTTGGATAGCCCAAACGCAAATTAAGGAGCGTCATAAAGGCTTTTACGCGCTGCTGATGCTGTTTGAATTTGGGCTGATTGGCGTATTCTCCGCGCTCGATCTCTTCGTTTTTTACGTTTTCTGGGAAGTCGCGCTGGTCCCCATGTACCTGATGGTAGGCAGCTGGGGTGGAACGCGGCGCGGCTATGCGGCCGTGAAGTTCTTCGTGTTCACGATGTTTGGTTCCGTGCTGATGCTCGGTTCCATCATTTATCTATACAGCTTCACCGGAACGACCGATTACCAAGGCATACTCACCGCGTTCAACTCGGGACGCATGACCATCTCGCCCAGCGATTCCGTGATTCTATTTCTGGGCTTCTTCATGGCATTTGCTATCAAAGTTCCGATCTTCCCGCTACACACGTGGCTGCCAATCACTTACGTGGAAGCGCCGGCGCCCGCGACCTTTCTCCTTGCTGCCGTGATGTCCAAAATGGGCGCCTACGGCCTGCTGCGTTTCTGTGTTCCACTGTTTCCTGTTGGCGCGCATCGCTGTGCTAGCTGGATCGTCGTTCTCGCCATCATTGGCATCATTTACGGCGCATTGATCGCGCTGGTTCAAACCAACATTAAGCGGCTGATTGCCTATTCCTCCGTCAGCCACCTGGGCTTCGTCGTTCTCGGCATCTTCACGTTTTCGCAGCAAGGAGTCGATGGCGCGGTGTTCCAAATGATCGCGCACGGCATCTCCACCGGAGCGCTTTTCCTACTCGCGGGAACTCTGGAACAGAGACGCGGGTCCATGGAAATCGCCGACTTCGGCGGCGTCGCGCCGCTTGCTCCAGGCCTCGCCAGCGCATTCATGATTGCGATGCTTGCCAGCATTGGTCTGCCCACACTTTGCAATTTCATTGGCGAGTATCTGGTCCTGCAAGGGGCTGCGCTTACTAATTTCCCGTGGGCCGTTTTCGCCGCCATCGGCGTCATTCTTTCAGCTGCCTACATGCTTTGGATGTATCAGCGGACATTTCTCGGCAAAGCCGGCCAGCGCGCCTTTACGCTGCCAGACCTGACTTTCAGTGAGTGGCTCCCTGTCGTCCCGCTGATCGTGCTGATGGTTTGGCTCGGCAGCTACACCCAATCGTTCATGCCCCCTATCACGGCCGCTAACGCTCAATTGTTGGAACAAACTCGAGCGAGCGACGAATTCCGCGTCCAGTTGCGCACCCCCACTCAGCCGGAGGCGTTACATGCTCGGTAACTTCTTGCCGCATGGCGTAGAGTATCTTCGGTTTCTGCCGGAGATTTTACTAACCGCGTTTGGCGTGCTGATCATGATTCTGGAAGTGCTGACGTCAGAGCGCCAGAAAGCCAATCTCGGGAAATTGGCGTTGATCGGCATCGCCGCCGCTTTTCTCGCGAATATCTACGCTTACGCCAATGCGGGCGCAGCTTTTCAAAACATGATTATCGTGGATGCGTTCGGAACTTTCTTCCGGGGCTTGGTCCTGGTGGTCGGTTTCCTCTGCATCCTAACTTCGTTCAGTTATCTCGATCGTGAGAAGGCGCAGTCGGGCGAATACTATGCATTGCTGCTGTTTTCATTGGTCGGGCAATGCGTGCTCGCCACGGCTAACGATCTCATCATGGTGTTTATCGGGCTTGAGATCTCATCCATCGCGACCTATGTGCTCGCCGATTACCTACGCGACGACCGTCGTAATAACGAATCGTCTTTGAAGTATTTTCTGCTCGGCTCGTTCGCTACCGCTTTCCTCTTATACGGAATCGCCTGGATTTATGGCCTGGTGGGTTATACCAATCTCCAGGAGATTCAGCGGGTGCTCTCCGACCAAACGCAGCGGCCTTCGATTCTGCTGGCCGGGTTTGCGGCGGCCCTAATGTTTGTCGGATTTGGTTTTAAAGTCTCGATTGCGCCGTTCCAGGTCTGGGCGCCAGACGTATATCAGGGCGCAGCTGCGCCTGTCAGCGCGTTCATGTCCGCCGGACCCAAAGCCGCCGCTTTCGCCATATTCTTCCGCGTCTTTATGACTGCCTTTGGAGCCATGAATGAGCGCTGGACTCCGCTGGTCTGGGGATGTGCGCTGTTAACGATGGTGATCGGCAACTTCGCCGCCCTTCGCCAAACCAATGTCAAACGATTGCTCGGCTACAGCTCCATCGCTCAC
>DATBEF010000129.1:0-6952 GCA_036269625.1 Bryobacteraceae bacterium
TCCGTGCCGTCGATCGTGAAGCTGGGAATATCGTTGTGAGTATCGATCAGGATGGCGGACTTGGTGATCGCGTTCACCTGAGAGTCCGTGACGTTGGCGCCGTAAACGGCGGGGACGCATACAAAGGCGGGAACGCACACAAATAAGGCAAGCGATCGAACAAGCGGGGTCATAGGTGACAGTTTGCACTGTTGCCCGTCTAATCCGCAAGGCAAATCGACCCAATCGCCCGATTTGTCTGCGATTGGCAAGCGGCTACTATGAAAGGTAGAGAAAATCGATTTATGGAAGAAATGGCACCTTGGAAGCGAACAGCCGGCGCGGTTGCGGCTGTTTTGCTAGGCATTCTGTTCCTGGTTTCCGGAGGCTGGAAAGTTCTCAGCCCGTTTCAAAGCGGCGAACTTCTGGAACAGATGCAGGTTCATCCCGGGCTTGGGGTTTTGGGCGCCGCGTCGCTGGGAACCATCGAATTGCTTGCGGCCTTCCTCTTATTCACTCCGCGATTCCGGCGTTGGGGCGGCCTGCTCGGTTGCGGCCTGCTGGTCTTTTTCATGCTTTGGATCGGCTATTACTATCGCGTTTTGGTTGGACAGGACTGCAGTTGTTTTCCGATCATTAAGCGCGCAATTGGTCCGGCATTTTTCGCGGAAGACGGAGTTATGCTGCTGCTGGGCATTATGGCTACGGCTTGGTCATCGGCGAGAGCTAGCCTTCGCGTTCCGGCTATAGCGTTTGCCTCGCTTGCGATGCTCGCAGGAATCAGTTTCGGCGTGAATGCGGCCGAACGTCAACATGTCCAGGTGCCTGCCGTTGTGGTGGACGGAAAGCCAAATACGCTCGCGCAGGGTAAAGTATTTCTCTTCTTTTACGATCCGGTCTGCATGCACTGTGATGCCGCCTCGCGCTTTATGTCCAAGCTCAACTGGGGCGACACCAAGATCGTAGGAATTCCCACCAGCGACCCACAGTGGGCCGGATCGTTTCTACACGATACGGGACTCAAAGCTTCGACTAGTCTCGATACAGCTAAACTGCGCAAGGTTTTTACGTTCACCGATCCCCCCTTCGGCGTAGCGCTTGTCGATGGACAGATCAAGCAGACCTTTACGGCTTTGCAGTTTACGCCGCCGGCGCCCGCAGCCGATCTCAAAAAAATAGGCTTTGTTCGATAGCGGATCAAAATCACTTTCGCCGGGGACGCTGGCGACCGGCATCACCTACTTATTACTGGCATTCGCAACTCTTTCCGTAGGCATGGATTTGTGTGTAGTCGCGCGCACTGCATCCGCCCTGCCGCTGCTCGATCACTGGATGTTTCTCGCGCCGCTCGCGAAAACGGGATCTTACTCGTTAAGCGATCTTTGGGCGCAGCACAATGAACATCGGCTGGTCATTCCAAAGCTGTTCTACCTGGCTGATTTCTATTGGTTCCGGGGCAGAAACGTGTCGCTGTTCATTGCCATCTTCGTGGTGCAGGCGCTGCATGCACTCTTGTTGATGCGCATCGCGGACGTCTCGCAAGCGTTGCGGCCCGCATTGTTCGCGCTCATAGTAGCGTTCCTCTTTTCACCGGTCCAGTTGCATAACTTCGTTTGGGAGTTCCAGATCTGCTTCGTCCTGGGCGCATTTTTGGCTTCAGCCTGCGCCTGGAGCTTCGCCTTGTTCTATCGCGCATATCAGTTAAGGACTTCGCCGCATCGTGTTGTCCGCCTCTTTATTCTGAGCCTCGTGCTTGCGTTGTGTACAACCTTGTCGCTCGCCAACGGATTGGTGCTGTGGCCCATTCTCGCCGGGATCTTGATTCTGCTGCGGGTGAATTGGCGATATCTATTCGCGCTTGCGATGGTGGCGGCTGGCGTATTTGCGGCGTACTTCCAACAATGGTTCACGCCAGACGGGCATAGCCATCCGCTCGATTCATTGCGGCAGCCAATATCGCTGATCCAATATGTTTTTTGTTATCTGGGCGGCTCGTGGGTCAACTATGGTTTGACGCTCGCAACTATTTTGGGCGGTGTTGGCGCAGCGCTGGGCATATTCGTGCTGCTGAGGCTATGGAGGACGCGTGCGCATTTGAAAGCGCTCGATATCTTTGTCGCGATCACGGTTCTGGGCACCTTCGCTACCGCTCTCGAAACGGGGCTGGGAAGACTGGATTTTGGATTGGCACAAGCCTCGTCCAGCCGATACCAGACCATCGCGCTCGTTTACTGGGCGGCGCTGGGGATTTGGGCGGTATCGAAACGGCCAGCCAATTCGCAGTGGCAGGCTATCGCCGTATTTAGCCTGGTGGTGCTGGCGCCGTTTGTTCGGATTGCAGATGTAGTGGATCCGTATTCGGATTGGCCGAGCGACTTCGACGATACGGCCGCGACCATGATGTCCGGCGTAGATGATGACGATGCAGTCTCGTTCGTGTGGCCGATGGAAGGCGATATACGGCCCACCATAGATCTGCTGCGGCGCCGGCGCAAATCGGTCTTCTCGACACAATTATCTGCGAAACTGGGCTCTCGATTTTCGGATTCGTTTCATATAGACCAGCGCCTCCCATGCCCAGGCGAGATCCGCATCGCCCGCTTGCTGAAAGAGCCAAACCTGAAAGCGCTGAAGTTTACGGGCCTGCTCCAGTCGCCATCTCCGATTCGAAATTTGGTTCTCGTCGATGACAAAGGCCGTATTTCCGGCTTCGGCTTTAACCGCAACGGCGCCTGGTTGGGGTATAGCCGCATGACGGTTTATAGACGCATGACGGGCGCAAGCGAAACCGTTCAAGTCTACGGATTGCTGCCGGACGGCTCCGGAGCCTGCTCAATCGCAACCTTCGAATAATAGGGAACGCCGCCGGTTTCTTCGACAAACTGCACGCGGTCTGCGATATGAACGGCGTCGCCACCGGCAATGCGGACGGTGCGCCTTCCGCCACCGTTAAGATCGATGATCGCGATCTGGTAGGGCGCTTGGTCGGCATACTGCTCGGGCGGAGAGTAGACCGTTGTTTCCGTGTACACGATTCCGTTTTGCGTCATTCCTTCCTGCACTTATGCCGCTCCCAAGATGGTGACCACACAGGTCGCGCCGGAGCCGCCAAGATTTTGCGCTAAGCCGATGCGGTTGCGCTTTACCTGGCGCTCGCCTGCATCGCCGCGGATCTGCATCACGATGTCGCAGATCTGTCCCACGCCCGTCGCGCCGACTGGATGTCCTTTCGATTTGAGGCCGCCGCTTGCGTTTATCGGCAGACGGCCCTGTATGCCCGTGCAACCCTGCTCCGCAAACGGACCACCATCCCCCTTCTCGACGAATCCCAGATCCTCGCTGGCGATGATCTCGGCGATCGTGAAGCAATCGTGCAGCTCAGCCACTTCGACGTTCTGTGGACCGAGTCCAGCCATCGCATAAGCCTGTTCGCCGGCAGCACGCACCGAGTCGAATGCAGTCAACGTAGGTTTCTGATCGAGCGCAACGCAATCGGAAGTCTGCGCGACGCCCAGCACACGCACAAACCGGCTATGGAACCGGGGAGCGTGTTCAAGCGGCACCAAAACCACGGCGGCTGCGCCATCGCTGATCAGCGAACAATCGTAGACCGTGAGCGGGCTTGAAACCGGCTTGCCCGCCAGCGCCTGTTCGAGGGTGATCACCTTCCGCATATGCGCCAAAGGATTTTTCGCTCCATTCGCATGGTTCTTCACGGCGACCGAAGCCAGTTGCTCGCGCGTGGTGCCGTATTCGTGCATGTGACGGCGGGCGATCATCGCGAACAGGGCAGGGAAGGTGGCGCCGGCCAAACCTTCGCCAGCCATGTCGCCGGCGCCGGCCAGGATTTCGGTCACGCGCGCGGTGGTTTGCGATGTCATTTTTTCCACGCCGCCCACCAGGACGCAGTCGTAAAGACCGGATGCGACGCTTTGCCAACCATGAAAAAAGGCGGTTCCGCTTGAAGCGCAGGCGTTCTCAAAACGCGTACACGGAATTTTCCCCAACCCGGCTGCCATCCCGACGTACGGCGCCAGATGATTCTGGCGGACGAATGAAGGACCCGCGAAATTGCCCAAATGAAACGCTTGTACATCTCGCGCCGGGACAGACGCATCGGACAGGGCATGGCCAGCCGCCTCTACCGCGAGCGAACGAAGATCGCGATCGGGGAACGCTCCAAAAGCAGTTTTCCCGATGCCGATGACGGCAACAGGTCTCATATAAACTTAGAGTAGCGCCGATGTCCCCGTGGTTTTGCACGTTTAGGCAAACTTCCCGTCATCTGTTTAGAGGGACATGGGGACTATCCTGCACCTGCCAGACGGAGAGACAAGTGTGAGCGAGCACTTGCCACGTATTTCCGATGCTCAATTGCAGGCCCCCGACGACGCCCAGGCGCGTTTCGTGCAGGAGAATCTGCGCCGGGTATTTCTGTTGATTTATCGAATTGTGGGTAATGTGGACGACGCCCAGGACTTGACCCAGGAGACGTTTATCAAGGCGTTGCAGCGTCAATCGCAATTGAAGGACCTGGAGAAGGCGGCGCACTGGATTTCACGTATCGCCAGTAACACCGCGATCGATTTTCTGAGGCGGAACAAGCGGTTTACGTTCACAGAGGTGAATGACGTTCCGGAACTGAGCGGTATGAGTTCCCACGACAATCCGGAGCAGGCGTTTCTGCGGGGCGAGCGGAAGCTGCAATTAGATGGAGTTTTGGCCACGTTGACGGAGCGCGAACGCACCGCGCTGCTGTTGCGCGACGTGGAAGACATTCCCGCCGCCGAAGTTGCGCGGCAGATGAACTGCTCCATGGCCACGGTGCGCTCCCACATAGCGAATGCGCGGATCAAGTTTCGGCGGTATATGGAAGCGAGGAAGCCATGAAGAGGCCGGAAGAGGCCACGCGCAGGGATCACCCGCACATCGGGGAACTCGCGCTCTGGGCAAGTCGCGATCTGTCTTGGACTGGGCGTTTGACCTTGGCGCCGCATATCGGCGGATGTGCCGTTTGCCGCCAGGAGGTCGCCCGGTTCCGTGCTGCACGCGAAGCCTTTCGCCACGATGCGCAGAGTCAGACACTGACTGGATTTGAGGCTATTGCCGACTGGCCAAGGCTGGAACGCGAGATGCTGGGCAACATTGCGGTAGGCGTTGCCGCGGGGCGTTGTATTGATAAGGTCGGCCGTAAACGGCTCAAGGGCTGGGGCGGGGCACTGGCCGGGGCAGGTTTGGCGGCTATGCTCGTGGCCGGTTGGATGATGAACATTCCACGAGAGCAGACCGAGCATTTAGCCGGATCGATCCGCCGCGTCCTGGGCATGGAAGTGGCCCAGAACACGGGCACTATTTTACAAACTACTCCCGACGGCATCCTTGTGCAGGCACAGGGCGCGAGCATGACCTTGCTCCATCCTGCCTCGGCGGTGGTCACGGTCGCCGGTAACTCATCGGTTGGCGCGCGCTATGTCGACGCGGATTCGGGAGAGGTGACCATCACCAACGTGTATGGGCAGTAGGCTCCATAGGCTTTTGATTACGTGTTGCCCTCTCCTGCTTGCCGTTCTTGTCGCCTGTGGCAGCGCCTTTGCTCAAGGCGGAGCGCGCTGGCTCACCATCGAATTTCCGAGAGACTCGCCGGTGCTGCCGGTATCGTCCGACTTAGGGCCGATCAGCGTACACCAACACGGAATGTCGATGGCATTAGGGATACATACGTCCCTAATGCTGCGCAATACGGGCAACCGGACGATTTGCGGTCTGACACTCAGAGTGGAAGCGCAGGATTTGACCCCGTCGGGCAAAGCATCGGTCACCGTACCGAGCCTGATGGTGCAGCCGGGTGAAGTTTTCCCGGTAGCCATTAACGTCGAGCTGAGACGGCCCTTCGATGCCAAGACGGAAGGGCCTATTATTCAGATATCGCTCGACTGCGCGCTTTTTTCAGACCTGACGGCTTATGGTCCGGACAAGCTGAACTCCCGCCGGGCCTTGGTGGTGTATGAACTGGAGGCGCGGCGCGATCGGCAGTATCTGGCAGGACTGGTGCAAGCGCAACAATGGACCGAGCTGCGGCAGGTATTGAACTTTGGTTTGGTCGATTTGAACCCTCCGCAGCTAGGGTTTGAATTGCTACGCGGCGGCGCGCAAGCGAACGGGCGAAACGAGCAGGCAGTGCCGGTTGGCGTTGTGCTGTTTCGCGGATCCCCGGTGCAACCCACGGGAGGGGCGGCCAAGCTTTCGGGCAACGAAATACGAGCTCCCCAAGTGGATGTGAAAAACACATCGCAGAGGGCAGTGCGCAACGTGGAGATGGGCTGGATACTTCGGGACGAGCGTGGCCGGGACTTCGTGGCAGGATCGGTGGCCACCGCGGTTTCCTTAGGCCCGGTGCAGACTGAACGGCTGACCGAGCAGGGAACCCTGCGCTTCTCACGGCCGGGCGGGCAGCCAATGAGTATCGGGGCGGTGATGGCGTTTGTGAACGACGTCGAATATGCGGACGGGAACGTCTGGATACCGAGCCGGCGCGACATTATCGAAGCGACGAGCGACCCGATCTTACGTCGCGCTCTGGCAACCTCGCCCGAACAGCAACGGCTGGAAGATGTTTATCGGCGGAAGGGCATGAGCGGCCTGGAAGCGGAATTGATCAAGATGAAGTAGCCCGGCCGGTTGTGCCCGGGAAAGCGATCCGATAGACTAAAAAGTATTCGGGGCGTGGCTCAGCCTGGCTAGAGCGCCTGGTTCGGGACCAGGAGGCCGGTGGTTCGAATCCACTCGCCCCGACCAATCTTTTCAACAACTTACAGGTAGTTGCCGGCTGACCAGCCCAATGCCACTTAGTTTTCAGAGGGAAAGGCGGAGCATTCATCGTGGAGGGCGTACCAGAAGTGCAGGCAAAGCAGCCGCGGATGGAAGCATTGAAGTAGCTGCCTTTGGATTCGGCTTGCATGAGGTGGTCATGGAC
>DATBEF010000135.1:0-4366 GCA_036269625.1 Bryobacteraceae bacterium
AGACACTAATGACAACTGAAAATATCTTTTCGGGACTGAAGGTCGTAGACCTGGCAAGTTTCATCGCAGGCCCGGCCGCTGCGGTGATCCTGTCTGACTTTGGCGCTGACGTTATAAAGGTCGAACCGCCAACGGGTGACACGTGGAGAATCGGTTACAAGATTCCGCCGCAACCGCGATCCCACGATAACTACCCCTGGCACTTGAACAATCGCAACAAGCGGGGGCTGTCGCTCGATCTGAAATCTCCACATGCGGCGGAGATTCTGGAACGGCTCGTCAAGTGGGCGGACGTGCTCATCGTCAACACGCCGCATCCAGCGCGTAAGAAGCTGAAGCTGGAATACGAGGACGTTGCGCAGTGGAATCCCCGGCTGGTTTATGCGGACGTAACTGGTTACGGCGAAAAGGGGCCCGACGCCAGCCTTCCAGGATTCGATATCACAGCATACTGGGCCAGATCCGGCTTGCTGTCGCTGACCCGGGATGCAGGCGCTCCACCCACCCTCCCGCCATCGGGCAGCGGAGATCACGCGACGGCGGTTACTTTGTTTTCCGCGATCGCCATGGGCCTGTACCGGCGCGAGCGCACTGGAAAGGGCTCGTATGTCACAACGTCGCTCCTCGGAGCGGGGGTCTGGGCCTGCGGCGTCTTCGTTCAGGCCGCGCTTTGCGGCGCCACGTTCTTCCCCCCGCACGATCGGCTGAAGCCGCCGAATGCAATGCTCAATGTCTATCGGGCCTCGGATGATAACTGGTTCCTGATCGTCCTCACACCGGACAAGTGGCCGGCGCTGGCGAAGGGAATTGGCCGCCCGGATCTGCTCACAGACCCGCGCTTCGCCGATCCGGCAAAGCAGGCAGCGAATTCGGCGGAGCTCACGGCCATTCTAGACGAAGTGTTCCGCTCCCAGCCGATGTCGCACTGGCGGGAAGTCTTCGATCAGGGTCACCTTACATTCGGCGTCGTGCGCGCTCCGAGCGAAGTCGTCAAAGACCCGCAACTCCAGGCGAACGAGATCGTCGTCCCGATCGAGGGTGCCGGAGGGAATCTTAACCTGACGATCAGTAGTCCGATGCAGGTGCACGATGTCGCTAAAGTGCCTGCGAAGCGTGCCCCGGAAATCGGCGAGCACAACGAAGAGGTCCTGACAGAGCTTGGCTTCTCCGATGACGAAATCGACGATTTGCGGGCAAGAGGCGCCATTGCACACACCTGGCATTTGGAAGCGGCACTTACAGAAGGTGCGCGATGAGCGAAATTATTACGGAACGTTCCGGAAGCATTCTTCGCATCGAATTCAATCGACCAGCCAAGAAAAACGCGATGACTGCGAGCATGTACCTCGCCATGGCTGATGTGCTTAATAACGCCGCAAAGGACGATCGCGTACGTGTCGTGCTCTGGCACGGCGCGGGAGATTCGTTCTGCGCGGGCAACGATGTGGGGGACTTCGTAAAGAATCCTCCCGGGCCTAATGAGAGTCCGCAAAGCCTCTTGGAAACTGCTTTTCTCAACTTCGACAAGCCCCTGATTGCCGCAGTTCACGGCATGGCTATCGGAGGCGGAACGACCATGCTCACGCACTGCGATTTCGTATACGCAGGCGAGAGCGCCAAGTTCCAAATGCCCTTCATCAATCTCGGTCTGGTCGCTGAATTTGGAGCGAGCTATTCAGTTCCGGCGGGGATCGGATACATCCGTGCAGCCGAACTGATTTTGTTGGGACTGCCTTTCGATGCTGCGCGCGCCGCGGGAATTGGATTTGTGACCCAGGTTGTGCCGGATCAAAAACTGCTAGCCACGGCTACTGAAACAGCGCAGAAGCTGGCGGAGAAACCGGTTGATGCGCTACGCGCCTGCAAGAGGTTGATGAGGCAGTCTTCGCGCGAGCAAGTGGAGCGGGCGATGAAAATCGAGAACGAAGAGTTCAGCGAACGACTCCACTCCGAGGACACCAAGGAAGCATTCAAGGCGTTCTTCGAGAAGCGCGTGCCGGACTTCACGCGAACGACGAAGACGACACCCGCCGAGCAGGTGGCTTCATCGGTAAGGTGAAGCCTAAAGACGCTGGAAATTGAACGAGCGGTCTAACGCAGTTATGCTTCGACGAATCGTCTCCACGGTATTGCCCACCCACTGGGGAGTCTTTCGCATGCTCGGCTTCGAACAGACGACTGGTAATGGCAGCCCGCACGTCGAAACGGCCGTTGCACTCACCTTGGGCGATCCGACACAGGGCGCTCCGCTCTTGCGGATTCATTCGCAGTGCTTAACGGGCGACGTGTTGAAATCGCTTCGCTGCGACTGCGGCGATCAGCTAGAACTGGCGATGCGCAGTATTGCCGAGGAACGATGCGGTGTCTTGATCTACGAGCATCAGGAAGGGCGCGGCATCGGACTGATGGCGAAGCTTCGGGCTTATGCCCTCCAAGATGAAGGCCTGGACACGATTGCCGCGAATCAAGCACTCGGCTTTGAAGCCGACTCTCGCGACTTCCGTTTGCCAGTAGCCGTACTGAATCACCTTGGGATCCGCCGGGTTCGGCTTCTTTCGAATAATCCCCAGAAGTTGCGTGCCTTGGTCGAAGGCGGAATCGACGTTGTTGCACGGATTCCGTGCGAGACCCCGCCAAGTCCGCATGCCCTTGTCTACCTAAGAAGCAAAAAGGAGAGGATGGGGCACGCGCTCAGCCTTCTGTAGCGCGCGCTTCTTAAGTGGCGAACATTATGCTTCTCGACTCTATTGAAAACTTTGGCGCGACAGCATTGTCTTTCTGCTCTGATATGTCCGACGAATCGCGCGTGTTCGTGTCGATCGACGAAGCTATTCAAGAGCTAAGTGCCGGGCAGATGATTGTCGTTGTTGACGATGACGATCGCGAGAACGAAGGCGATCTCACAATGGCCGCCGAGATGATCACACCGGAAGCCATCAATTTCATGGCAATGCATGCACGGGGACTGATCTGCTTGGCCATTACCGGCGAACGGGCCGACGAGTTGCAACTAGCTCCCATGACGCCGCACAACACTGCACGGGGCAGTACGGCGTTTACAGTCTCAATCGACGCGCTAGGACGTGGAGTCACGACGGGTATCTCGGCCTATGATCGCGCGCAAACTATTTCGGCGGCGATCGATTCACGTTCGCGCCCTGAGGACCTGGGACGGCCGGGACACATTTTCCCGCTGAGAGCGCGGGCGGGCGGAGTATTGGAGCGCCGCGGGCAAACGGAAGCTGCGGTTGATCTTGCGCGTCTCGCCGGATTACATCCGTCAGGCGTCATCTGCGAAATCATGAACGACGACGGCAGCATGGCCCGGTTGCCCGACCTCGCTCGCTTCTGTGCCAAGCATGATCTGAAGATGATTACAGTTGCAGACTTGGCCCTGTACAGATTGCAACGCGAGGCGATCGAGCTATGGGCAGGGCTGGAATGGTGACCGGATGATCTATGTCCACACCATGGAGCGCGCACTCCGGTATTACCCGCAGTGGCGTGCGCTGTGTCCGGGCCAGGACCGGCTGAATTTTCGCGAGCTTCATGAGGAAGTGAGGAGCGTGGCTGGCGTACTCACCCATCACGGATTCGAACCTGGTGACCGGCTCGCACTGCTGCTTCCCAACGGACCCGACTACATCAAGTTTGCCTATGCATGCGCCTGGCTTGGCGTGATCGTCGTCCCGATTAACACACGCCTCTCCGCTGTGGAGATCGATCGAGTCCTCATAGACGCTTCCCCGCGCGGATTAGTACGGCATTCCGGGTTGCCAAAGCCAGCTACTCGACTTCCCTGGGAACTGGTGCCGGACCAACAGGCTTTGGACAGCGGGAAGTACACTTGCCCGGACCCGTGTTACGAACCCGAAGCTATTCTTGCGTTGATATATACCAGCGGAACGACTGGTCAGCCAAAAGGTGTAATGGTGACGCACGCTAACATTTTGGCGAACCTCCATCATTTCAACTACTGGATGCGATATCGGGAAGGGGGCGTGTTTTTGCACGCGGCTCCCATGTTTCATATCGCCGATTTTCCTGCGATGTTTGCTGCGCCCGCATTCGGCGCTTGCCAGGTTGCACTGCCAACTTTTAACCCGGCGGGCTTCTGTGAAGCAGTTGAGAGGGAGCGAGCCAACTACACCGTTTTAGTCCCGACGATGATCAACCTGCTCACTCAATTTGCGGAAATCAAGAACTTCGATTTGAGCAGTCTCGCCGTCCTCGCTTATGGCGGATCGCCAATGGCGCCTGAGTTGATTGCTCGAACCCGAGAACTTCTACCGAAAGTAAAGCTAGTTCAGGTCTATGGGCTCAGCGAAACGGGATTGCTTACCGGTCTTCAAGACGAGGACCACAC
>DATBEF010000137.1:0-2953 GCA_036269625.1 Bryobacteraceae bacterium
GTGGTCGCCGATGGCGCCCGCAAAGCCGGCGTACCCAACGTCGTCTTTACCTCTTCAAACTGTCTCTGGGGCAAAGGCTTTGACCGGCCTCTGACCGAAGACGAGCCGCCCGCTCCGATCGAAATCTACGGACAATCGAAATGGGAAGGCGAAAAGATCCTGAACGAATACCGTTCGGACATGAACGTCATCAGCCTCCGCTGCCCCACCATTATCGATTTCGGGCGGCTCGGGCTTCTCGCAATTCTTTTCGAGTTCATCGACGAAGGCCGCAAGGTATGGACAGTGGGAGGCGGGACCAATCGCTATCAGTTCATCTACGCCCAGGATCTCGCCGACGCCTGCATCCGCTCCGCGCGTCACTCAAACTCCGAAATCTTCAATATCGGTTCGGACGACGTCAAGTCCATGGCCGAAATCTACGGTTACGTCATCGCGAAAGCCGGAACCGGCGCAAAGGTAGCCGCTCTGCCCAAAGACGCCACGCTCTTCGGCATGAGGGTGGCGCATCACATGAAGATTTCGCCACTTGGTCCGTACCATTACAAAATGATTGCCGAGAACTTCCTCTTCGATACCAGCCGCATCAAGGAACGCCTGGGCTGGCGGCCTACCCTGACGAACGAAGAAATGCTTTACCGCGCCTACGAGTACTACCAGAAAAACCGGCGTGAGATCGAAAGCCGTACCGACGTTTCCGCGCACCGCCAGGCGGCGAAGATGGGTGTGATCCGTCTGCTGAAGTGGGTAAGCTGAACGCGGGCTTCGGCTCTCAATCCTGAAGCTTGCGGAAGTACACGTAAGGCTCGTCGCCCGGGCGCAATTTGTAGGAGTCTCCGTCGAACTTTCCAGCTACTTGCCATCCCGCGGTATCGGCCCCTTTCGGAACGGTATCCGCAAATACCCACTTCGCGCCCACGCTCCGAAACGCGGCGAATACGCGTTCCTGATCCTCGGGGCTGCGCCGCCAGAAATCATGCGGCCGAGGGAATTCAAAAACCAGCGGGCGTCCCCAGACGGTGTCATCGTGCGTGATGCGCTCCGGTATCGTGGCCACAATTTGAGCCTGCTCCAACCCGACATGTGGGGCGTTGAGGGAAAATCCGATATAGGCGACGCGGTCGCCTGGCCTGAGACCGGAGCGTTGCATCGTATCCGCTACCTGAACATTGACGTAGTCCCAGGGCACGTTGCTTCCGGTGAACTCGCCAACCAATTGCGGCAGTAATCTCCGGAAACTCGAGCCCATGGTAAGCGCGGCGGTCAACAGCGGAATCGCGAACAGGGAGATCGATACAACCCGCGGCGGCAATTTCACGTCCCAAACGGCGGCAATGAGAGAGAAGCCCAGCAGAGCATAACTGCCCGCAAGGTATCTGTAATCAGAGAAGACAGAGCAGTAAGAGGCGGCCAGGATCAAACCTGGCGCCCAGAGAAACCACATCCGGGCAAAGCGTCTTATGATTGCGAAGCCGCCAAATGGCACGCAAACGAGCAACAGAAAGACGGCCGGGCACCGAAAGGCGTAAATGGAAAACTTGATATTCGACCAGAGAATCATCAGTTGTCTGGCTTTATTGAACCGGACCGGGTATCCCTCGCACCACCAGGAGACATCGGAATGGACCGGAACCGTCCCTACAAGATGCTGTTCGAAACTGAGCACTCGCGGGTTCTGTAGCAGCACATGGATCGGATGTCGAATCTCCGGCCCCGGCCAGTACGCGTTCTCTTTGTAGCCTTCCACGCTGATGCCGGTAACCTGCCAGGAATAGTTCATCCGGCCGCTGTCGCCCATGGTGAAACGGCGGTGCACAAGGGACAGCGCTGTCACAAAAGGCGCGACAACAGCGAAGGCGATCAACCCCGTGAGAGCAATGCGCCGGTCCAGCCACGATCGCAGAATCAGGGCGAGGGCAAACAGAAAAGCGGGAATGACCACGCCAAATGCCGTCTTGGCGAGAAAACCGATCCCGAGCAGCAGCCCCAGCATAATAAAGTGTTTCGGGGAAGCCACCCTGCGGTGTGCACGAATGAGAATGGCCGTACAGGCGATAAGCACGGCCATCACGATTATGTCCGCGTTGTTGAACCATCCGAGCCCGGCCATGCGCAGTCCCGCCCACAGGACCACACAATATCCCGTGATGTCGGTAAGCATCGGCTGCGACGAAATTCCTTGCCACCGTTCCCACTCGGAAGTCAGCCACTCCCATGCGAGGAAAGCGAGAACAAAGCCTAAGAAATCGACCGCATGGATGAGCGGCAGTTCCCAATGCGCAGAAGGTGAGAAAACAGCCATGGCTCCAGCCACGAGCCAGATATAAAGCGGACTCCAGTAGGCGTTTAAAGCATGCGCCCAATCACCCCTGAGCCATGCCCGCGCGACGTCAACATAGGCGGTACCGTCGGGATCAGTGACATAGCGAACGGCCCAGAGATGACACGCCGCAATGATAAGAATAAGCGTCCGGCATACGATCCGCAGTTGGCGGCGCCGGTTGCTTCGCCCCATTGCTACGGAGGTATTTACGCTATCTGCGTCTGCAACGGGCGTCATTTTGCAATTGTAAACTGAGGGTCCGTAACGCCAAAGGGGAAATGACAGTCCAGTTGTACGCCATTTATCAGGTGTCGTAATCAGACCCACGAATAACTCACGGCGCATGCCCGGATAAGTTCAAATCGAGTCGCTCTTACGATCGAATTCCAGTCCGAACGATGCTGAGGAGTAACGATACTGAAAAGGAATGGAGACTTATCGTGAACTTCTGCGCATCGAGCACCCGATCATTCAGGCCCCCATGGCAGGCGTCCAGACGAGCGCGCTGGCCATCGCTGTATCGAATGCCGGCGGGTTGGGCTCGCTGCCCTGCGCCATGCTGAGCCCCGCGGAAATCCGCGCGGAGCTTTCCACCATGCAGTCGCGCACGGACCGGCCGGTCAATGTCAA
>DATBEF010000162.1:0-2972 GCA_036269625.1 Bryobacteraceae bacterium
GGCGTCGAGCGTATACACCGGCTCGACATAGCAGTTGACGGCCAAGCCGCCGATCAAGCAGTAAGGGCCAAAGGATTCACAAGCTTCGATCACCCAAGCGAAATCCGTTGCGCCTCCTTGTGTCGTCAACTCGTAAGCCTCAACCGCCGTCACAACTTCACTCTATCTGGTTGTGCCTGGGCAGGGGCGGCACCAGCGGCTGTCGTCGACCCTGCGCCATCCCGCATTCGGAACCGCGCACGCAGTAAGCGACCTTGCCCCGGAGCATCTTGAGTCGCGCTTGCTTTTCCCCGGCTCTCGACTGGGATGGCCAGAATCTCGCGCGCAGTGAGTAAGCGCCGAGTCGCGCCGGGCACGATATCCGCGATTTACTTTGTGCAAGCGCGTAATTCGACCGGAAATTGCGCCCGACACACTCCTTACAAGGCGATTTAACAGGATCTTGAATTTCGAACTCAACTAATGGATGGCCGAGGACGCGGGAATGAAGAAGCTGAAATCGACCGCTTAAAAAGCGCGGGTTTGACCGCGTAGTCGGAGTTCGATATAGTCGAAATTCGACTATATGGAGCCTAAAAGCAACCCTCCCTCGCCGTTGTCACCTGCAGCGCTTCAGATTCTTGCGGTGCTCGCGACCGAAGATCTTCACGGCTACGGAATCATTCAGGCCGTGTCTGCACAGTCCCAGGGAAGAATTCGAATTGGTCCCGGTACCTTATACGACAACCTAAAACGGTTTATGGATCAGGGCTGGGTTCGCGATCTGCAGCCTGCGTCTGATAACGAAAAGCGTCTGTATCGGCTGACGGCCGCTGGCAAGGCCGCTCTTTCATACGAGATCAGCCGTCTCGACGACCTGGTCCGGCAAACAAAACGATATCTGCAGGGAATGAAACCGAGGAGAGCAGAGTGACGGGATCGATCTCACGAAAGTTATATCAGCAGTTTCTGCTGCTCTATCCGGAGCCCTTTCGGCACGAGTTCGGAGATGAGATGCTGGCCATCTTTGAACAATGCAGGGCAAAACAGGGCTCGTGGCGTCTGTTTGCTGACGTAGTGCTGTCGGCCGCTAGGCAACAGATGCGCTATGTTTCAGCTCCTGCACCGAAGACTGGACCTCTTTACGCAGAGATTACCTCGTCGCCCTATTTAGCCCGCATGTTAGCGATGGCCGCTTTCGGCGCTGCGCTGGTCGCAGGCGTATTGGTGGGAGGAAATCCCAAAGCTCCTACGTCCTGGACGATGTGTCGTCCGGAACTCCTATTCTGGTTCCCGACAGGTGCATGGGGACAATATTGTTTCGGCGCGACCGGGCGTACCCGAAACTCAGCGAGCGTCCTTATTACAGGCGTATGGGTGGGGAGAAGACCTGACGCTCCCGAATCCTGGAGGGTGGTCCGTTCGGAGACCCGACTCTGTTCCGAGGCGATGCAGCGTATTGGCGACGCGAGGACTGCGCCATGAGGTATACCCGGATCATGCCGGTCCGCTCCCGCATCGTAATTGTTACCTTCGCTGCGCTTTGCTGGCGCGGCGCGATTGCTGCCGACAGTCCTGTCCTCGATACGTTCCAGCAGTGGCTCAGCGCCTTCAACTCTGGCGATGCGGGTAAGATCTCCGCATTCTGGCAGAAATACGGAAGCAGACAGTTGCCTTCTTCCCGCAGTTCGTTCGATCTGCGCCTGCGCAAGGCGACCGGCGGCATGAGCATCTTTCGCATCACGGAGCAAACGCAGACGCACTTAGTCGCGCTGATGAAAGAAGGTCGCGGGCGTTACTCGGAGTCGATCATGGATCTCGCCGCGACAAGCCCGCCCGTCGTGGGGCGTCTCATCGGGCGCCCGGTACCGCCGCCTGACAGTTATCCTTCTCGGGCATCGAACGACGCCGATCTGGCGAGCAAGGTGCGCGAGCAGATCGCTCAGATGTATGGAACGGATGCCTTTTCAGGAGCTATTCTGATCGCTCACCAAGGCGAAGTGCTTTTGGATCAGGCATGGGGAGATGCAGATATTGCCAGGAATGTACGCAATACTCCTGAGACTCAGTTCAGCATCGGTTCCATGAATAAGATGTTCACCGCGGTTGCCATCCTCCAGCTTGTGAGTCAGGGCAAACTGGCGCTCGACGCACCAATCGCTAAATACTGGCCGGATTATCCCAACCATGATCTCGCCGCCCGCGTAACCGTTCGCGAGCTGCTGGACCACACTGCGGGCACTGGTGAGATATTCGTTCCGGAGGTCGAAACGCACCGTTCGGAATTGCACACGCTTGCCGATGTAGTGAAGCTGTTGGGCAATCGTTCTGTGGAGTTCCCGCCCGGAACGCAATGGGAGTATTCCAACTACGGCTTCATCTTGCTAGGTAGGCTGATTGAGCTCGTGAGCGGCGAACCCTATGATCGCTACGTCAGAGAATACGTCTTCCTTCCCGCCGGCATGCTCCATACGACTCCTCGCCCTGACACAAACCATGCCGGAGGATGCGCGATAGGCTACACCCACGGCCCCCACGGACTCACGCCCACTACACCGACCAAACCCGAGCCACCGGTCGCAGGCGAAACAGCAGCCGGAGGCGGATACTCCACCGTCTATGATCTCTTCCTTTTTGCACAAGCACTCCAGTCGGGAAAGCTTCTGTCTCCACCGCTGTTAAAACAGGCGACTTCCTGGGACGTGGTTCATCCGGTCTGTGGCCTTGGTTTCTCTTTGGTTTGGAACCGCGCATACGGACACGCCGGCGCAGGTCCAGGGGCCAATGGCGAGCTACGTATCATGCCTGAAAGCGGATATGTGCTCGTCGCGCTAGCCAATCGAGACCCGATGATGGCGGCTGACATGCTGGACGCGATTACATCGATGCTTCCTCCGGATGAGCGTGGAATGAGTCGATCTCGCAATAAGAGGCGATGAATTCGTTGGGCACTCGCTGGAAATGAAGGATCAGCACCCGACCGCAGAGGCGCG
>DATBEF010000170.1:0-2505 GCA_036269625.1 Bryobacteraceae bacterium
TATCGCATCACTTACAATATCTGTGGTTTGTATGTCGCGGCATCGGGCGACATTCTGGAGCGCGCCACTCATATCCTGGACGTGAACCTTACGCTTGGCTATCCAAGACGGGCCCCGCAGTGCCGCATGGCGACGCCCATATTCCATCCCAACTTTGACGATTCCATGGTTTGCATTGGAGACTTCTGGGCGGCATCAGAAGGGTTGGACGATCTGATTATTAGAATCGGCCGAATGATTGCGTATCAGGAGTACAACACCAAGAGCCCGCTGAACGGGCTGGCCGCCAAGTGGGCTGCCGAGAATACGCATTTGCTGCCGATTGACGCGCGCGTTATTGCGCCGCCTGTAGAAAGTGGTTTGAGTGAACCCTCCGCGCCGGACGTTGATGAAATAAAGCAAGTGATCGCAGAAGAAAACTTCGGCGATCCCTGGTCTAAAAAAATCATAATCGCGAGCTAAGCTAGCCCTCGGTACCCGTCGAATGGCCTGGGAGGGTAGTGTCAAGGCTTTTGTGTAAACGCGATGGTCAGCTTCGTTGCTTCATTGAAGGTTTTGTTTTAAGCCGCGTAGTAGGAAAAATAACCTACTGCCGGAGGGTTTTAAAACTGTGTGTTGCCAAAACAGGCAGTATCGTCGATTCAACAACTTGCGGCGGCGGCGACACGGACAAAACTCCCCATTTCAGGCCGTCCACCGCAATTGCTGTTTGACGATCGGGAGAAGTGGCGGCACTCGGGGCGGCTACCCGATGGCACGCCTCCACTCGGTGTCGGAATGTAGTCCAGGCATCCGCCGCTTATCGACGAGACTCACACCGCCGCTCTGTTCGAAGCGGCCAGGGAAACCCGATCAGCTCTCTTTACTTTGCAAGTCAACCCCTTTAAGACCTGACTATCGTTCTGCCTTGATGGCCAGCGACTCGCCAACTGGAATCACGAGAACAGCGAACGGCGTGCCGGCGTCGTCGCCAACAACCGGAAAATTGCTGGTGAAAGGATTGTTGCCCAACATCGAATTGTCGTAATCCGGTGCGTACACCATGACGTGCGGGCGCCAATGTCCCGCGGGCCCGAGAATCTGGTCGGCAGACCACATATAAGCGAAACTTACCTGAGTACGTTTTGGGATCCGCCGTTCACGGTAGGCGGCTTTAACTTCGTCTGCGATTTCCTCGGGCGCCTTGCCCTCGATGCCCAGCTTTGTTCGCAGTTCGTAATAAGGCAGGACCATCTGCACCGCCTGCGGGTTGAGACAGATGGGTGCGCGAGTCTTGGGGTCATACACGAGCGCGCGTAACTCAACCGGGGTAAAAGTGGGCGCGCCTGTGAAGCCGCGCATCACCATGCACACGAAGCCGTTCCTACCAACACGGACGTTCTTGTAGCCGGTCGCGGTCAGCACTTTGATGGTGGCGTGATCGGAGATTTCGGCAGGCGCGGCGCTCTTCGCCAAGGCGATCTCTTCATTTTTCGGCATCATGTATTCCCGTAAGGGCGGATAGTGAGGAGTTTCCTGCGGCTTCGCGGCAGGATAGATCGAGATAAACATCAGCGCCAGTCGCAAAATCGGTGTCTTCATTCCTTGGCCTCTGCGCGTATTACGAATCTCGCGAAAGAAAAGATACGAGTTTGCACAGCGAGTTCTCTCGCCTCGCCGCAGCGATATTGAGAAGGCGCGAGCGCTCTCGAACGGCGATTTATCGCAGCACGTTCAGTTTCTCGATATAAGCGGACAAAAACTCGCTCTTACTGTCGATTGGCGTCTACAGTAATCGTCGTTTCAATGAGCGGTCCTACTTTGGGAAATTTCGCTACGTATCTTTGGCCACGTATCTTTGGACCCTCCTGAACCGTATCAGATAGCAAGGAGATTTCATGAGCAAGAAAGAACTAATCAAACTCGCCCTAACCGTTTCGAACGGCGCGGTTATGAACGAGATCGACAAAATGAGCGATGCCGCCACGACTTTCCCTACGCCCAGCGGCGGGTGCCATCCGCTCTGGGTCCTCGGGCACCTGACCCTGGTCGAAGGGCTGGTTCCGGAAGTTCTTTACGGCGAGAAGAATCCCGCTGCGAATTGGTGGGCGCTTTTCGGAGAGAACTCGGAGGCGCTTGCCGACCCCGAAGCATATCCGGCCTTCGCCGAGGTACGTGCACGTTACCAGCAATTGAGGGAACGCAATCTGCAGATCTTGGAATCACTCAAAGAGGAAGACCTTGACCGCCCTGTGAAAGCGCCGCCCAAAGGGCGGGAGCACGAGTTTGCTACGTTCGGAAGCAGTTTCTTAGTTTTGGCGTTACATCAATGCATGCACCGCAGCCATGCGACAGATGCGTTGCGCGCGGCCGGCCGCGTACAGACTGCCGTTCCAGCGGGGAACTGACTTGGTGGAGGAGGCCGATGTGAGTACAGAAGCGCCGCCGGTCTCCGACCCCCGCTATCGGGCGTTTCTCGAAACCGTTGCACAACTCCGTCCGAGGCTGCACAGATTCTGCGCCCGC
>DATBEF010000174.1:0-5355 GCA_036269625.1 Bryobacteraceae bacterium
CTCCGGATCTACATGCTGCCGGGAAGTTCGTCGATTCGTTCGCGTTCCGCGTTAAATTCGCAACCGATCATCGCGATACAGGCAATCAGGTATAGCCAGATCAGCAGGACAACCACCGCCTGCAGACTGCCGTAGAAAATATTGTAGTGTGCCAGGTGCCCCACGTACCAGGCAAAGCCGGCGGTCGATAGCAACCAGAGAACGGTGGCTACGATCGCGCCAGGCCAAACGCGAGCAAATCGAGAAGCCCTCGGTCCCGAACGGCAGCGGTGTTCGGGCCGATGGTTCGGTCCGAAATAGTAAAGCAATCCGGTCACCAGGGTTATTGTCCCGAACGCTATGAAGTACCGGCCGATGCGCCACACCACATTCACCGATACGCTGATCTCCTGCGGATCCAGATCTGCCGGAATCCAATGGAGAAGCGCGGCCTCCGTGCGAGACCCGATAATGATCAGCGCCGAAGCGAATATCGAGGGAATCGCGGCAATGAACAGCAGAAAGACGGCCATGGCGCGCTGCTTCAGAAACGCTCTGCTGGAAGGTACCCGGTATGCGGCCTGGAAGCCCTCCATGAGGCTCATCATTGCGCCAGATCCGGCCCAAACCGAGATGATCATCGTAAAAATCGATAGGGAAATTGGTTTCGCGCTGTGATCGTATAAACGCGAGATCAGCAAATCCTCGGTCCCGGGCGGCACTACTTCGCGTATGAACGCGCTGAGCACGTGCATTTCCAGCCGCGCCTGCGCCTGGACCAGCAGATACGCCGACGTGGTTAAAACCGGAAATAACGAGAGGAGGAACGAATACGCCGCGCCTTTGGAAATACTGAAGCAGTTGTCCTCGGCCGCCGCCATCACGGCCCGGCGAAGCAGCCAAAAATTCCGCGCCAGGAAGCTCGGTTCGACAATCAGAGGCTCTGGGCGCTTGAGCGCGGTTTGCTGCGGAGGCGAGGTGTGTACGGTCTCAAACATGCCGATTTCTCTCTCGTTTACATCTTCTCGGCCCGTATCCCGATCATATCCCGGTGTGCCGGGGTCTTTTGCACTGATTTTGTGCTTGCGCAAAAACATGTATCGGTAGTAGGATTACAAACAGATGTAGTAGAGTTCTGATGACGACAACGAAATTCACCAAACTCGAACTTCAAGTCATGCAGGCGCTGTGGGATCGCGGCGCCGTCTCTATTCGAGAGATCCAAGAGTCGTTTCCTGAGCCGGAACGTCCTTCGTATACGACCGTGCAGACGACCGTTTACCGGCTGGAAGGGAAGGGGGCCGTGCGCCGCGTCAAAAAGATAAGCAACGCTCATATCTTTGAAGCCGTCGTTTCCCGCAAAGCGGCGCAGCGGAGATTGATCGATGAGCTATTGGGACTGTTTGGCGGCCGTTCGCAACCGGTGATGGCGCACTTAATCGAATCCGGCAAGCTGACGCTCGATGACGTGAAGGAAGCCGAAAAGACGCTGCGGAAGCTCGAAAGAAAGGATAAATTGCAATGATTCCTGCCTACTTACCACCCCCGCTTTTATCAAACGTGTTCAACCACTTGTGGCAATCGACGCTGGTCGCCGCGGTGGCGGGGATTCTCGCGCTTTTGTTGCGAAAGAATCGCGCGCATACGCGCTATTGGCTTTGGCTGATCGCATCGGTGAAATTTCTCATTCCCTTTTCGCTACTCGTGGCGATCGGTAGCCGTGTCGACTGGTCGAACCGGGCTGCAATTGCGGCGGCTGGATTCTCGACGGTAATTGAAGAGTTTGGTCAACCATTTGCGCAGGCGCAGCCCCGGGTTGTTACCGCGGCCAGCACGCACGTGAGCCATCCCGACTTTTTGCCCACGCCTCTGGCGGCCATCTGGCTCATTGGGTTCGCGGGAGTTCTTGTGCGTTGGTACGTGAAGTGGAATCGTGTTCGAAGGGCAATGCACGCAGGATCGCGCTTGCCGCTGGAGATAGGTGTGCCAGTCCTATCTACTCCCGCGGTGCTGGAGCCGGGCGTCTTCGGCGTTTGGCGGCAAGTGCTGATGTTGCCTGAAGGCATCACCGAGCATCTTGCGCCGGCGCAGTTGAGCGCGATTCTCAGACATGAGTTGTGTCATGTTCGACGGCGCGATAATCTCGCTGCCGCGGTTCACATGATGGTCGAAGCGATTTTCTGGTTTCATCCACTTGTTTGGTGGTTAGGAGCGCGATTAGTGGAAGAACGCGAGCGCGCTTGCGATGAAGAAGTGCTGCGCTTGGGTAGTGAGCCGGCTACTTATGCGGAGAGCATTTTAAAAGTCTGCCAATTCTATCTGGGATCGCCATTAGCCTGCATGTCCGGAGTTACGGGGGCGGATTTAAAGCAACGCATCGTCCGCATCATGACCCATCGCGTGGTGCACAAACTGGACTTCGGGAGAAAGCTTCTGCTGTGCGCCGCCGGCCTGGCCGCTGTAGCTGGACCAGTCGCGTTCGGCCTCTCGCAAGATCAAGCTCAATCGGGGAGGCAGTCGGGTACGCAGTCAGACTCGCAGTCGCAGCCTGGCAGCACAGAACGGCTGACGTTCGATGCCGCATCGATCAAGCCGGCGAAACCGGGGACCATGGGCTCGTTTGTCCGCAATCAACCAGGCGGCAGGTTCTCTGTGATGAACATGTCGGTGAAAATGCTGATGACCACCGCTTTCAATGTGCAGCCGTTTCAGATCGTAGGCGGTCCTAGCTGGCTTGAGTCCGACCGGTACGATATCGAAGCCAAACCAGAAAGCGGCGCGCCCGAGGATGAACCGGGCAAGCCTCCGACCGACATGCGGAAGCAGATGGACGAGCAGCGGCTGAGACTTCAATCGCTATTAGAGGACCGATGCAAGCTGACAATTCACCGCGAAACGAAAGAACTGCCCGTATACGCGCTGGTGGTGGCGAAGGACGGCCCAAAGCTTAAGCAAGCGCAAGTGGAAATGACCCCCGCGGGACCTAAGATGCAAATGAGGATGGGGTTCGGCCAGCTAACCGGCCAGGCTACGCCGCTGTCGATTCTGGCTCAAACGCTGTCACGGCAACTGGGCCGCGTGGTGTTGGACAGGACGGGTCTCAAAGGAAATTACGATTTCGATTTGAAATGGACTCCGGACGCGGGTCAGATGGGCGCCATGGGTGGGCCGCCGATGGGTCCGGGAGGACCAGGAGGTCCAGGAGGCCGGGACATGCCGCCTCCGCCCGATCCCAACGGCCCGACTGTTTTCACAGCGGTTCAGGAGCAGCTTGGGCTGAAATTAGAATCGCAAAAGGGGCCGGTAGAGGTCATCGTCATCGACCATGTCGAGAAACCTTCCGAGAACTGATTTAAGACGACGTGAATGTTGCGGAGGCTTGCACGGCGTTACCGGCTGGATTCTGAGGGAGAGGACCTCACGCATCACGATGCATCACATCTCAGGCAGGCTCAATCCTGGCGCGAAGCTGATGCTAATAGTTGTTGCCGGAATTGATGCGGTTGCTGGACCACTCGCTTTCGGGGCTTTGAATGCGGTACTCCGCCACATGGGGACGGAAAACGTTCAATTGCCAGCAGGGCCCGCGTTCGAGGTAGCTTCGATAAAACTGGAGACGTCGGACAGTCATGAAATTATGCTGAACGTCGATCAGAACGGAACTTTTCGGGCCGCTGGTATTCCTCTGGAAATGATCATCGAAGAGGCTTACGGAGTACGCGCCTATCAGATTGCTGACGCGCCAAGTTGGCTCAGCTCCGAACATTACAGTGTCGAGGCAAAACTCGATGATTCTGGTGCTGACGAGATGCGGAAGTTCAGCAGCGCCCAGCGAAAGGACCGGGTCATGCTGATGGTTCGCGGGCTTCTAGAGGAACGATGTAAGCTCACCCTGCGTCACGGAATGAAGGAGCTCCCTTTTTACGTGCTGGTCGTCACTAAGAATGGCCCAAAGTTTCACGACGGCAACGCGGGACCCGTTGACTTGTCGCTCGCGAGTGCAAAGGGTCCGAATGGCGAACAGTTGCCGCAGGGCGGCGTATGGGTAACGGGCAGGGGCAAGATGGTTGTAACCGGCGCCTCGATTGGCGGGTTTGCTGAGGTCCTCTCGCGGCGGCTAGGCCAGACTGTGTTGGATAGGACCGGGCTCAAGGGCACATACTATTTCAAGTTGGAGTGGACGCCCGAGCCGAGGCAAGGCGACTCTTTCGGCGGAAGTCCTGGACTTGGCCCGACGGCTGTTCCAGCGCCATTCCCCGATTCTAATAGGCCGTCGCTTTTCACGGCCATTCAGGAGCAGCTTGGGCTGAAATTAGAATCGCAAAAAGGGCCGGTCGAGGTCATCGCTATCGACCATGTCGAGAAACCTTCCGAAAACTGATTTGAGACGACGTGAATGGGGGAGAGCCAATGATCACTTCCGATTTATCACCGGTATTCAATCACCTATGGCAATCGACGCTGGTCGCCGCGGTGGCGGGAATTCTCGCGCTTCTTTTGCGAAGGAATCGCGCGCATACGCGCTACTGGCTTTGGCTGATCGCGTCGGTGAAATTTCTCATTCCCTTTTCGCTACTCGTGGCGATCGGTAGCCGTGTCGATTGGTCGAACCGGCCTGCGATTGCGCCCGCTGGATTCTCGACCGTAATTGAAGAGTTTGGTCAACCATTTGCGCAGGCGCAGCCCCGGGTTGTTGCCGCGGCCAGCATGCACGTGAGTCATCCCGACTTTTTGCCCGCGTTTCTTACGGCCGTCTGGCTCATTGGGTTCGCGGGAGTTCTTTTGCGTTGGTACGTGAAGTGGAATCGCGTTCGAAGCGCGATGCGCGCCGGATCGCTCTTGCCGCTGGAGATGAGCGTGCCCGTGCTATCTACTCCCGCGGTGCTGGAGCCGGGTGTTTTCGGCGTTTGGCGGCCCGTGCTGATGTTGCCTGAAGGCATCACCGAGCATCTTGCGCCGGCGCAGTTGAGCGCAATTCTCAGACATGAATTGTGCCATGTTCGACGGCGCGATAATCTTGCTGCCGGGGTTCACATGGTGGTCGAAGCGATTTTCTGGTTTCATCCCCTTGTTTGGTGGTTGGGAGCGCGATTAGTGGAAGAACGCGAGCGCGCTTGCGATGAAGAAGTGCTGCGCATGGGCAGTGAGCCGGCTACTTATGCGGAGAGCATTTTAAAAGTCTGCCAATTCTATCTGGGATTCCCATTGGCCTGCATGTCCGGAGTTACGGGGGCGGATTTAAAGCAACGCATCGTCCGCATCATGACCCATCGCGTGGTGCACAAACTGGACTTCGGGAGAAAGCTTCTGCTGTGTGCAGCCGGCCTGGGCGCTGTAGCTGGACCAGTCGCGTTCGGCCTCTCGCAGAGCCAAGAT
>DATBEF010000221.1:0-2824 GCA_036269625.1 Bryobacteraceae bacterium
TCACGAGGTGATGCAGACCGTGGGGGCGACGGATATAGTGGATCTCTTTCTGCCGTTACCCCTGGGCGCAGATGCTGTCAATCGCCGTGGAGACGAGAACTACAACTTAACAGTTCGGCTGAAGCCCGGAGTGTCGATCCGCCAGGCGCAGGCCGATATTGACCTCATTGCAAGCCGTATTCGCGAGAAAGATAAGCGAGACCGTACCTTCGGCATGATAGTAATGCCGCTGCTGGACCAGGTGGTTGGAAATGTTCGCCGCGCCTTGCTGGTTCTGCTGGGATCCGTTGCGCTGGTTCTACTGATTGCTTGCGCGAACGTAGCCAATCTGCTGCTGGCGCGCGCAGCCGAACGCGAGAAGGAGATCGCCGTCCGGACGGCTTTGGGTGCGCGATGGCAGCGGCTGGTGCGGCAGCTTATGACCGAAACCATTCTTCTGTCCCTGCTGGGTGGCGCGGCCGGTCTGTTGATTGCGTGGTGGAGTGTGTACTTGCTGCGCGCAATCAATCCGGGCAATGTTCCGCGGTTGGAAGAGATCGGAATTGACGGCGGCGTGCTGGCATTTACCTTCGCGATCTCCGTTCTGACCGGGATATTCTTCGGCATCGCGCCGGCATGGCGAGCGGGTAAAGTAGATCTGAACACCGCCCTGAAAGCCGGAGGCCGAAGCTCACAAGGAGACATCGGCTTTAGTCTTATGCGCCATCCATTGCGGAGCTTGCTGGTTATTTCCGAGCTGGCCTTTTCGTTGATGCTCCTCATAGGGGCGACCCTTCTAATACGCAGCTTCGTGCGACTGCAGGAGGTCCCGCCGGGATTTAATAGCGATCACGTAATCACAATGAGGATCGCGGCGAACGCTCCGAAGTACCGGGACGAAAAGAATCTCGCTCAGTTCTTCCGGGAGATCGGACAAAGCGTCGCGCATCTTCCGGGAGTGCGGATGCAAGGGACGGTCTCGGCTCTTCCTTTGACTCCCTCGGTCGGTTGGGGGCAGATCAATGTAGAGGGATTTCAGCCCAAGCCTGGGCAGGAATTGCAAGTCGACCTACGGGTGGCTTCGACTGACTATTTTCGAGCGATGCAGATTCCATTGAAGAGGGGCCGTTTTTTTTCGAATCACGATACTCTCGGCAGCCAGCTTGTCGTTTTAGTGGACGAAAAATTCGCGCAACGCTTCTGGCCGCACGAAAATCCCATCGGCAAGCACGTTTGGTTTGCGCCAAAGAAACCGATGACGATTGCGGGAGTGGTGGGAGCGGTGAAACAGTACGGGCTCGAAACGGAGGGTCGGATTGTGGTGTACTTTCCGCAAGAACAGAATCCGACCAACGCTGCGTATCTGGCGGCGAAAACCACCTCGGACCCCAGTGGGCTGGCGGGTGCGATTGTTCGCGAGGTACACGCCGTCGATCGCGATGTGCCGGTCTACGACATTCAGACCATGCAACGCCGCTTGAGCGATTCACTTGCCCGCCAACGCTTCTCGACGACCATGCTGGGAGCATTTGCGCTGTTTGCCCTGGTGCTGGCCGCGGTGGGGGTCTACGGCGTGATTTCGTACCTGGTGACCCAGGGGGCTCATGATATTGGAATCCGAATGGCATTAGGCGCGGAGCCGGGGAACATCGGCCAACTCGTAGTCGGGCAAGGTATGAGATTGGCGTTGATTGGAATCGGCGCGGGCGTCGTTGGCGCGCTTGGCTTGACGCGGGTGATGGCGAGCCTGCTGTTTGGAGTGAGTCCGACGGATATCTCCACGTTCGCAGGGATGTCGCTAATGCTGGCGATAATAGCCGTGTTGGCGACGCTGATACCGGCACAGCGTTCGATGAGAATTGATCCGATGGTTGCTTTGCGGCAGGAATAGGCACCGAGTTTCCGCGCCCGAATTATTGGTCACGCGCACTGGAGGTGCTTACTTCGCAGGCGGTCCAAGCGGACTAGGAGAACAGCCTGAGACTTCATGCGTATCAGAGATGGCGGCTATCTTCCATCCCACTGCGGTCTTGAGCAGGTTGAAGGAATCGATTCCGCAGTGGCTGAACTTTCCATTGAGATGAAAATCGTACTCAGCCCAAACGACTGCGATTGAACCATGCTCGAGGAGTTTGGGATTCCAGATGCGTTCCAGCCAGGCGTCTTTGCTCGCGCTCAGATATCCGAGCCACTTGTCGTGCGGGATTGCGACGGCGGTGCCGTCTGGCCGAACGGAAAAGAGCATCGCGTCAGGGACGAAGAGTGGGCGGGCGGCATCCGCATCGTGGGAGGACATAGCGTTAAAGAGCCGCTGAACGGTAGCCGCCGGACCTTGGTCGTCCGACGCGGCACGCGCGAACGAGAGAAAGCACGTGGTGAGCAGAAGGGCCAAGAGTCTTTGCATTCCGCTAGTCTATCGAGCGCCATCCGCCACCGCCGCGCTACACTGAGGCCCTGGTAGGAAGGTGTCGCCTTCCCCCTCAGTTCCGGTTTTATTCACACGAACGACACAGGTTTCCTGTTAAACGGCCAGCCGTTCCGGCCGGTTGGTGCAAATAACTACTATCTGGGATTTGCGCCGGATTCCATGGTCAAACCTGTGTTCGACCTGGCAACGCAAATGGGATTGAATGTACTTCGCACTTGGGCGTTTGTGGATTGCGGACCTACGGAGCCGGGGTCGATTCCCGCAACCGCAAAAGATATTGGTTTGGATTAAGCGGCCGCGATCAGTTCTATCGCAACTCGAACGTAAAGCAGGCGTACCGAGATTACGTTAAACACTACTGAGTCTGTCATGGCAAGTCGCGGCCCTCTCTCCTGGTCGCAGCGGCAGTCGGTTTTC
>DATBEF010000031.1:0-43982 GCA_036269625.1 Bryobacteraceae bacterium
ATTTGTATGCGGAGCGCCTCGCAACGCTCATGGAAGGAGCTAAGCAACATCTGGATGGGTTGCTTGAGATCTCTAACGTCAGGGCAGGCCTCTACACGATCGGGTACCTCAAGAATGAAATGACTTCACGACAGGCGGAAAGGTTGGCAGCGGCCCAGGGACTTGAGGTTCTTGCCGTCGATCGATGCACCCTGAGACGTCCTGATCCGAAGGCGTTACTCCTCGGCTTTGGCGGATTTGACGAGCTTGCAATACAACAAGGATTTATTCGACTCGCAAAAGCATTGAGCTGACCAGACCACCTCGAGAGCATGAGACCGTTCTCTCAACGAATGCCAAATCGCCATTGCACTCATTCTGCTTTGAACGGGTCAACAGTTCCGCGTCGCTCCCGAGGGCATTGTCAACTTGGGCAGCAAACTGAAAGACTAGTTCCATGAAGAACGGCGGGGCACGCTATGTCGGCCATCGTTTCCCTCCAGAAATCATCAGCTATGCCGTCTGGGTTTACCATCGTTTCTGCGATGTCGAAGATCTTCTCGCCGAACGCGGAATTATCGTCTCGTATGAGACGATTCGCATCTGGTGTCAGAAGTTCGGTCCCGGCTATTCCCGAAGACTGAAGCGGCGCCAGGGCCGCCTCGGCGATAGCTGGCACTTGGACGAAGTTTTCATTCGAATCAATGGCCAACAATACTATCTCTGGCGGGCTGTGGATCAAGACGGCGACGTGATCGACATCCTGGTTCAGCCGCGCCGTGATCAACGCGCCGCCGAACGCTTCTTTCGAAGACTACTCCGTGGTCAGGGGAAAGAACCATTTCGGATCATTACCGACAAACTAAGAAGCTACTCGGCCGCCATGCGAACGATCCTAGGCGCAGTCGCTCACGACACGGAACGTTACGCCAACAACCGCGCCGAGGCCTCGCATCAGCCCACACGCCAAAGGGAACGTCATATGCGCCGCTTCAAATCTGCTGGCCAAGCCCAACGGTTCCTCTGGCTCCACGGTCTTGTCCAGAATCTTTTCCGAGTGGGACGCCACTTGCTGAAAGCGACGAATCATCGACTCTTGCGATCGCGATCCTTTACCGTCTGGCAAGCAGTGACAGCGGCCTGACTGAGGCCATTCCAGGACAACCGACCGCTGGACTGATTGGCGACAATCAAAAAGTCCGCGTGTGTTGACGCCAGACACTGGACCCAACGAACCTTTCTGCCCAAGTTGACAATGCCCTGGCGCTGGCAGCAATGATGCCCTTCATCAAATTACGTCTGGAACTGCCCAGTACCGGATCGTCCATATCTTCAGTATGACTTGATGATTTCGCTAGCTCAGCGGCGGCGCCCGGCAGGAAACGACGCCCAAGAGCGCGGTCAGTATCTGCGCTATTAAGGCAAGGATTCCGCCGTCGACTCTATTCAGTAAACAGTTGTGAATGTGGTGGCCAGGGACGGAATCGAACCGCCGACGCCAGCCTTTTCAGGGCTGCGCTCTACCAACTGAGCTACCTGGCCGTTTCCGGCGGAAATTTGAGTTTAACAAACCGGCCCGCCCGCGATTCGGCGCCTCGACCAACTCAGTCGTACGTGATCCGCTTCGGACAGACGCGGTGGTCGAGATCACCCTCGGCTGTGTGCGGCAAAGCGGCATCCCGCCACTCACGGCGGATCGTGTTCTCTGAGGGCGTTTGTTCATCCCACGGTCCGATACCCACGCACCGATATTCAAAAAGGACCGTGGAGAAGTGCCCGTCTTCCACACCTGGCTGTAAACCCTTTAGGTTGAAATAGGCGTGAAGCAATTCATGCGCGAGCGCTACTGCTGGCGGCCTCCGCTGATTCAGCCAGTATTCCGGATCACCTGCATCCCAGGTGACCCACGATCTGCTACCGTCACCGGCAGCGGCGGCTCCGTACGTAATCACGATGGTGGCCAATACCGCGTGTTCGCGAATCTCACGGTTATCGATATGCTGGCCCTCAAGCCATTTCGCGACCTGGTTGGCACTGACGGTGTTGGCTTTCAGATGGTATCCCGGGGACTTAATCCACAACTGATCGTTGAAATACCCTTCGTTTGTATCGGATCCGAGAAGCCACCGATTGAGGGCCAGCCTAGTACCCGTGAACCAGCCGCGGGACTTCCCTGGCAAACCCATGATCGAGAACTTCGGGCACGCATTAATTTCGTCAGCCAACTGCCGTTCTGGCGAGTTGTTTCCAAATAAAGCCTGCACAGCGTTCCTGGTCTGCGCTCCCGGAACCGCTGTGTCCGTCGCCAGCAGTTCGGCGGCTACCTTGTTTCTGGAATCGGACGCAGTGACGACCCCGCACATATTGCCCCCGGGGCCGATATTGATGCTGTCGTGTGCCGAGAGAGCGAGTGCGTCCAGCACGAGTTTGCCAGTGGCGGCACGGTAGATCAGGTCCAGAGAACTGCCCGCCTTTGCCGTGAAATCGTCGGCGCCGCCTATCGGGAAGTCGTCGTCGCCCGACTCTTTTACCTTGATTCCAGACGGATGGTTGGACAGACGAGGGCTTCTATTAGGACTCCAATATTTGGCCATATTTGCTCCTACCCGACCGTGGTCTTCCGAACGCTAGAGCCGGGCAACAGGATACTTCAAGGTAAGTGACAGCGGTGTTGGCGGCAACGGTTGGACGAGGAGGGATTTTCCGAGGTGGCGGAACGGCGTAAGGAGAAAGTGAGTGGCTGGCGCGCGCCGCCGGAAGCCCTGAAGAACCGCTGGGGTAGCGGTGGGTGCGCGAGCTTGGGAACATTCTTCAGTTAGGGTGTTCATCCAGGTAGAAAAAGGACGGCCAGCATAAAGCTGTGCAGTGCCACCGCCGATAACCTCTTTGTAGTGTCTATCGCGACCGGAAAAACAATCGGGCCATACGAGATCCTATCCGCGCTGGGATCGGGAGGCATGGGTGACGTATTCCGCGCTTGGGATTACCGTCTCCAACGGGAAGTCGCCCTTAAAACCGTCAACAACTCGGGCGGCGATCCCGAATGGCAGCAGCGCTTTTTAAGGGAAGCTAGAGCCGTTGCCGCGTTGAACCATCCGAACATCCTGACAGTGCACGATGTCGGCATCGATAACGGCACGCCTTATTTCGTGACCGAACTGGTGGAGGGCGAAACGCTGCGCAGTGTCTTGAAACGCGGCACTTTGCCGCTGGACAAAGCGCTGGAAATCGCGGTGCAAATTCTGGATGGATTGGTTGCAGCGCACGCGTCGGGTATTGTGCATCGCGACCTGAAACCAGCCAATATCATGGTCGGCAAGACCGGGCTGGTGAAGATCCTTGATTTCGGTCTGGCCAAGCGCATGGAACGTTCGGAGCGGAACGAAAGCGAGCGTGCGGCGGCTCAGGGTGCAAAAGATCTGACTGAGCCGGGTTTAATCCTCGGCACTGCGACGTACATGAGCCCTGAGCAGGCGCGAGGCGAAGCAGTGGACATCCGCTCCGACCAGTTTTCATTCGGCCTGATCCTGCACGAAATGCTTTCCGGCGCTGCCGCGTTCGATCGCGGGAGCATTGTGGGAACAATGGCCGCCATTCTGAATGAGGCGGCTCCCGACCTGGAGCGACTGCGTCCGGAACTTCCGTCAGCCCTGATCTGGATGCTGGAGCGATCTCTGGCGAAAGAACGCGAGGCGCGCTATGCGTCGACTTACGATCTTTACTTCGATCTGAAGCGGCTTCGAGAACGGCCCGCGAAAGCACCATCCAGTGTTATCGCAGTGAGCGGCAAACGGCGCTGGGTTATGGCGCCCGCGCTTGTCGCTCTGCTCGCGGCACTGCTCTGTGGGTTCCTAATATGGAGCAAGCGGAACCATGTCGATCTACGGGAATATCGATTGTCGCCTGTAGCAACGTCCGGAGTTTTTCAAGGCGAGCCGGCATGGTCCCCTAACGGCAAAAACCTGGCCTATACCGCGGATGTCGGCTACATACGACAGGTTTTCGTTCGCAACGTGTCCGGATTCGCCGCGGCCCAGATCACTCGCGGCGCACATGACTGTGGCGAACCATTCTGGTCGGAAGACGGTTCGCATGTTTACTATTTGTCAACCGATGATGCTGGCCGGAAAGGATTGTGGTCAGTCGGCGCAGCCGGAGGAGTGCCCAGGCTGATCAGACCAAATCTGGAAGAGGCCGCAATTGCGCCGGGCGGCGCGTTTGCTTATCTTCAGCACGAGCCAGAGGAGGGCCTGTCCTTATGGACCTCAGTTAGGGTGGATTCCCCAGACTCCAAGCGTTACGACCAGAGCGGCTGGAGCAGTCGCTCCTTCAGCAGTGGTTATCTGAAGTTTTCGCCAGACGGGAAGTCCATTGGTTTATGGCTCGCCAGCTGGGCAGGGGCTTCGGAGTTTTGGGTGCTTCCGTACCCTTCCGGTGCGCCTCGGCGAGCTTTTACTTTCGAGGACGGCGTGTACCCGTTCCAATGGATGCCGGACAACCGGCGAATTCTGTTCGGAGGAGTCCTTCCCGGCACCATCGGGTCCGATCTTCATATCGCCGATCTTTGGTTAGGTAGATTCTTGCCTGTCACCAAAACAACTCAGGATGCACTTAGTCCAGCGATTTCCCCAGATTCGAAGAAGATTGCATTCACGATTGCAGAACACGATTTCGATGTAATGCGGCTTTCGGTTTCCGACCTCAAATTGACCCCATTGGTTGCGTCGTCCCGGAACGACTTCAGCCCGGCATGGTCGCCCGTCGGATCACAAATCGCATTCGCCAGCGATCGTACTGGGAATCAAAAGATCTGGTTGAGGAGCCTTTCGGATGGATGGGAGCGGCCGCTTGTGTCCGCCGAGGACTTGGGCCGGTCTTGGATCTCCTCTTTTAACGACCTCTCATTTTCCAGCGACGGCCAGCGCCTCGCATTTTCAGCTAGCCGCGCGGGGGGTCACTCGATCTACGTCTTCAATTCCGCGGGTGGCCCTCTAATCAAACTGACTCCGGATTCCGCAGAGGAGCGCAGTCCGGCATGGTCGCCGGGAGAAGACACAATCGCGTTCGCGACGAATGTCAAGGGGGCGTTGTGGTTGGCGACGGCTTCGTCCAGCGGCGGTGCGCCGACGTTGCTGAGAAAATTTGCCTCTATCCACGATTTGCGGTGGTCGCCACATGGCGACCTGATCGCCTGCAACACCGGTACTGCACTCTTGATGGTTTCGGCCGATGGGCGCGAAACGAAGTCAATCAGCCCTGGTCAATGGCTCACCTTCGATTGGAGCAAAGACGGAACTCACGTGTTCGGTCTCGTACGAAGCCTGAACGGTAAACGGACCGTTGTTAAGCTGGATGCCGCAACGGGGAACCTGGTTCAACTGGGCGATCTCGACCTAGCCCCGGCGGCTGAGGTCGGTCGAATGAGTATGGCCCCTGACGGCGAATCGATTGCGGTCGCCGTGAGCAAACCACGCGGAGATATTTGGTTGTTGGAAGGCTTCCCTGGAAGCGAATCCCTTTTCCGATTTTTTTGACGTCTTCTCGAACCGCTCAAAATACAAGCCGCATTTCCAGCTGCACACTTCGCGGTGTGTCTACGGTTCCGTTCACAAACCCGAAATTCGTGGCGGCAAACCCGGGTTGCGGCCCGAGGTTGTACGGCTCGGCGAAGATATGGCGGTTTCCGATATTGAAGGCGTCGGCTCGCACTTGCAGGTTTGTGGTCTCCGTAAATCTGAAGGTTTTGGCGAGATTTGCGTCCTCATTGAAGAACGGCTGCATCCGAAAGCCGGTGACGCGTGATAGCTGTCCGAACTGTATCGGCGCATTCGGGTTGGGATTTGGATCCACAAAGTAGCTGTTATTCAGATAGGGCGTGGTCAGCGGGTTGTATCCCGGCTGACTTTTAGCGGAGTTGAAAGGAGACTGGCCTGGCACCGGATTAAATCGGAAGCAATCGTCCCAACCGATGACTCCCGATGCGCAGTAGAACGGAAGAGGCTGCCCACTTTGGTAACGCTGAATTGCGCCGACCTGCCAGCCCCCAAAGATTGCATTGAGTACGCCGCCGCGGTTCAGGAAGTGCTTCCCTTTTCCAAACGGCAATTCGTATATGTAGCTGGCAACGAAGGCTTGAGGGATGTCCTGGCTGCTGATCGACTTCTCCAGATGCAAGTTGTAGGGATCCTGATAGAGACCACCGCCCGCATTGGAGCCCGGCAGCAAACTATCAGCATCGTCGATCGTCTTCGACCACGTGTACGATAGCTGCAGATTGAGTCCATTACGAAAGCGGCGTGAGAGCATGACTTCCATTGCCTCGAATGTTGACATGCCGTCATTCTCCAGACAGCAGTCGGCGTTAAAGCGCAAGTACTGAGGAAAGTGGCGCAGCGCGTTTCCCACGGCTCCGACGAACCCAGGGTACGGGGCAAAGATTCCGGCGGCATTCGCTAACTGTGACCCAATATTTGAGTTGAGGACGTTTTGCCCGAGAGCCAAGTCCTGCAGCGGGAAGTTGTTGTAACTGCCATCCGCGGCCGCCGAACGTAGATTCTGGGCTTTATTGCCAACATAGCCGATGCTGAGGATCAGGTCCTGGGCTAGCTGTTGCTGTACTTGGAGGCTCCAGGTCATGATCATCGGCGGTTTGCCAAAACCGGGGGTTATGTAATCGACGCTTTGGCCATTTCGAATGCTGGGATTGAGCGTGGGTGGGGGCTGGTACGCCGGGAAGCCGTTATTCAGATTGAAGGCTTGCGCAAAGCCGTTGGGTGAAGTGGGATTGGGCGTAGCAGCGTATCCGGCATCCATGCTGTTAGCGAAGTCGGAGTAAAACAGCGGACCATAAAGAATGCCGAAGCCGCCGCGGACGGCTGTTGTGCCCTTATTTCCCGGGGAGTAAGCGAAACCGATACGCGGGCCAAGATTGTCGTAGAAAGTTTTCGCCCACTCGACGTTGCAGCCGTTACAGTTCGAAGCAAACACGAGCGCGCCCGAGCGGCCATCTGCTCCCGGATTCGGGATCGCCGGGTCGAAATTCGAAGTGTAGTTGTCAGCTTCCTTGCGCGGCGTGTCTACTTCCCACCGGAGGCCGAGATTCAAAGTTAGATTCTGAGTAACTTTAAAATCATCTTGAACAAAAAGACCGTAGTATTTTTGGGTGTAGCGGGGGTAATGGGCGAATACATTCAAGTTGGCACTGTCAACTTGCCCCAGCAGAAAACTCGCCAGGCTATAACCACCTTCACTTGACAGAATGCCAGTACCGGCGGCGGTCTCGGCATTCGAAAAATTATAAACGCCGGCCACGCTATCGAAAGCCTCATTGTTGTATTGGATCCAGCGATAATCAACGCCGAAGGTGACGGTATGTTTGCCCTTGGTCCAACTCAGGTTTTCGGCGGCTTCCGCTTGATTAGCAATATCATCGTCGCCACGAGCCTGCCCGATCGTGTCAAACCCATCATTGATGTTGAATTGCGGGAAGGTGGGGCCGGATACACCGGTAAGGCCAAGCTGAGCCGCCCAGTCCACGCCGGAATTCACGGCCGGCGCGGCGTTCCGACTGTTGGTCCGATTGAATCCCAGCGTCAGATGGTTGAGCAGAGAGCCCGAAAACGTGTGATCCCAGCCAATGCGCCCATAATGCGTGACGAAATCTTGATCGAAGGTGTTCGGGTCGACGACACTCGGTAACGCAGGAGAGCCGCCTGTTAAGAGCGTGTTCTGGCGCGTATCGTAAGAGAACAAGAGTTTGTCGGAATCACCCACGTTCTGATCGATTCGAATTGTGTAAGTCGTGTTAGTGGTCGGGAAATGGCTTGCAAAGCTCAAGTTGTTGACTAGTCCGGATTCATTGGGGGCGGGCACATAACTCAAGGCCTTCGCAGCTGTCGGCGAGATCTGACTAGAAGGGATGATGTTACCCGTAAACGGAGTCGTTGAGCATGGTGTCCCGTTAGCGCTAGTGGTTTGCGACCGCGGATCGAAGATCTGACCTGAGTATACGGATGCGCCTGTGCAGGGATTGGTGCCGATAACATTACCTGTAAGGATTTGCGAGAAGTTGCCCTGACGCTCAAGCGCCGTTGGCACAGTGCTGGTCACCACAGAACTACGCGGCCACTTTAACTGCTCCCAGGCAAAGAAGAAGAACGTCTTGTTCTTGCCGTTGTATAGGTGAGGAACGATTACCGGGCCGCCGAATGTCAATCCATAATCGTTCTTTGTATCCTCCGGCGTCCCGTATTGTGACCGGCATCCCGGGTTCGTGCAGGCATCACGATCCAAGTCGTTGAAATAGGTGTTAGCATCCAGGTCTTTATTGCGCAGGATGTCATAGGCCGACCCATGAAAGCTATTCGTTCCGGAGTGCGTAGTGAAACTACGAACGCCTCCAGTCGTTCGACCGTACTGCGCCGGAGGCGTTGCCGTTTCTACTCGGAATTCTGAAAGCGCATCGACCGACGGGGCAGTCTCGTCAAAAGTGGAACCATTGTCCGGTCGCTGCGCGGACGCGCCATCCAACAAGACGTCGTCGCCGAAGTTTTGGCCTCCGCTGGTTTTTTGTATGTAAATTCCGTTTGGATTGTTGGCCGTTCCGGGGCCGACCACGCCAGGCAATAGAAACTCGAACGCCTCGGGCGACCGGAAGGCGCCGACTCCTCCAAGCGACAGCGGTAACTGCTCCACTTGACGCGTTGTCACCACACCACCGATATCCGAGGTGGTGGATTGTACGGTGGGGACGTTGGCGACCACCGTAACCGTTTGCGCCGCCTCGCCAACAGCCAACTGAACGTTGAGCACCGTGGGCGTATTGATCTGAACGACCACGCCGGTTCTCTTGCCTGTCTTAAATCCTGGCGCTGTCACTGTCAGGCCGTATGTTCCTACTAGCACTTGGGGGAAACTGTAATCTCCAGCGCTCGAAGTAACTGTGTTGTAAGTTGTGCCGGTGTTCTCTTCTCGGGCCTGCACTGTTGCATTCGCGATGACCCCGCCGGAGACATCGGTCACAGTTCCAGTAATTGCGCCGCGATTACTTTGGGCCAACCCGGGAGAGCCTAATGAGAGGACAAACAAACAAACGAACAAAAGACGCGTGCAAACGCACTGAAGCGATTTCATTGATGCGAACTCCTCCTGCGAGCGAAACGAACAGAGCTAACCTGAGATTCGCTTCTTAGACCGTCCAACTTAGGCCTGGTTACGCCGGAGTTATAACTTAGTAGAAAATGTCAGGTCGCCTCGCGATACTCTATCCCCGCCCAACGAAAGGCATCTTTGTGGCCATCACGGTCATGAATTGGACGTTAGCATCGAGTGGCAAGCTGGCCATGTAGACGACAGCATCCGCGACATGCCGCACGTCCATTCTGGGTTCGACCATGGTTTGACCATTTGCTTGCGGTACACCCGCTTGCATTCGCTCGGTCATCTGGGTCGCGGCGTTGCCGATGTCGATTTGGCCACAAGCTATGTCGAACGGCCGCCCATCGAGGGAGAGAGACTTCGTTAATCCGGTAATGGCGTGTTTTGTTGCAGTGTAGGGAGCGGAATGGGGACGCGGAGTGTGGGCGGAGATCGATCCGTTATTGATGATCCGACCACCTCTCGGGTTTTGATGTTTCATGAGACGGACCGCTTCCCGTGCACACAAGAACGCGCCAGTTAGATTGACCCCTACCACGGTATTCCACTGCTCGATCGTCAGATCGTCTATTGGTATGCCGGGTGCATTCGTGCCGGCGTTATTGAATAACAAGTCTAAGCGCGCGAAATTTCTGCGGATCTGGTCGAACAAGCTGCTCACGGACTCGGGCTTGCTCACGTCGGTGGCAATCGGAAGCATGCGTTCGGGGTCTCCGTGAGCCAGCGACTTTGTTTTCTCCAACTCTTCAGCGCGGCGCGCCGCGAGCACGACTGTGTAGCCAGCGTTGTGCAACCCCAGACTTACAGCGCGGCCTATGCCGCTTCCCGCTCCAGTGATCAGGGCAATCTTCTGCTCATTCATTCCGGATTCTCCTATCTCCGCCTTGAGTATCACACCCGGTAACCAGTCTTCGAGATCGCGTCTTGGACAATAGAGCTACCTGCATATGAAATACGTCAGACTCGGAAACACAGGACTGAAAGTGTCGCGATTGTGCCTGGGAACCATGTCCTACGGCTCGAAAAGCTGGCAGCAATGGGTGCTCGAAGAAGATGAGGGCCTGCCGTTCTTCCGGCGCGCAGTTGAAGCCGGCATCAATTTCTTCGACACCGCGGACATGTATTCGAAAGGAGTTAGCGAAGAAATCACGGGACGCGCCCTGCTGAAGGATCTGGGACTCGGGCGGGACCGCGTCGTGATTGCAACCAAAGTCTTCAACCCGATGGGCGACGATCCGAACCAGCGCGGCCTTTCCCGGAAGCACATTATGCACGCGATCGACGATAGCCTCCGCCGCCTCGGCACGGATTACGTCGATCTTTATCAGATTCATCGGTTTGATCCCGAAACGCGCATCGAGGAGACGATTGAAGCGTTGCATGACGTTGTGAAGGCGGGTAAGGCGAGGTATGTAGGCGCTTCCTCCATGTATGCGTGGCAGTTTGCCAAAATGCTCTACACGGCGGATGAAATGGGCATGACACGTTTCGTCAGCATGCAAAATCACTACAACCTGGTTTATCGGGAAGAGGAGCGCGAGGTTATCCCGCTCTGTATTGAGGAAGGAATCGGAGTGATTCCGTGGAGTCCGCTGGCGCGCGGGTTCCTCATCGGCAATCGCCGACGCGAAGATTTTGGCGAGACGATTCGCGCCAAAACCGATGAATTAGCCCACAAACGGTTCTATCAGGATTCCGATTTTCGCGTTGTAGAGCGGCTCACGGAAGTGTCCAAACGGCTCGGGTTATCGAATGCCAAAGTAGCCCTCGCGTGGATTCTGGCCAAGCCCGGCGTGACTGCGCCTATTATTGGCGCGACCAAAATGTCCCACCTGGACGATGCGATCGAGGCGCTTTCTATCCAGCTATCGCCCGAAGATATGAAGGCCCTGGAAGAGGTTTATCAGCCGCACCCGATTATCGGGCACTCGTAGGAGCTTTTGGGAGTACTGATGCCAGACTCGAACCGATTGGAAATTTCTATAGGAAAGAGCTTCCCGTTAGGGGCGACGCTCAGTCCAGACGGTGTCAATTTCAGTGTCTTCTCTAAGCACGCCACGAGGGTAGAATTGCTGCTCTTCGATCAATTCGACTGTTCCCAACCATCAGCCGTGATTCCGTTGGATCGACTGGCAAACAGGACCTCAGATTACTGGCATGTGTCGGTGAACGGAATTGCCCCTGGCCAGCTATACGGCTACCGTGTTTCGGGACCATACAATCCGGAACAGGGCCTGCGCTACGATCCCAACAAACTTCTTTTGGACCCTTATGGGAGGAGCGTAGCATGCGGATCCGACTATAACCGCGCGGCTGCGAGCCTGCCGGGCGAAAACTTTGCCAATGCTATGAAGAGCGTGATTGCGGATCTGAATGCGTACGACTGGGAAGGCGACGTTCGGCCTGCCATACCGTTTCAGCAAACCGTGATTTATGAGATGCATGTCGCCGGGTTTACACGCCATCCGAATTCAGGAGTGCCGCCAGAGAAGCGTGGCACTTATTCCGGTTTGATTGAGAGGATTCCGTACTTGAAGGACCTGGGTGTCACAGCCGTGGAGCTTCTGCCGATCTTTCAATTCGATGTGCAGGATGCCCCCGATCACTTGACCAACTACTGGGGATACAGTCCGATATGCCTGTTCGCGCCGCACACGGCTTATAGTTCGCGCAAAGATCCGTTGGCTTGTTTGGACGAGTTTCGGGACATGGTCAAAGCCCTGCATAGGGCCGGGCTGGAAGTGATTCTCGACGTCGTCTATAACCACACGGCCGAAGGCGCTGAAGGTGGACCAACGTTATGTTTCCGGGGATTGGAGAACGAAGTTTATTACATTCTGCAGCCCGAAAAACAGCATTATTCCGACTATACGGGATGCGGTAACACTTTGAACGCCAATCAAGCCATTGTTCGCCGGATGATCGCTGATAGCGTCCGTTACTGGGTCGAGCAGATGCACGTTGATGGCTTTCGGTTCGATCTCGCGTCTATATTGTCCCGCGATGAAGACGGGACGCCGCTGTCCGGAGCACCAGTTCTGTCCGACCTCGATTCCGATCCGGTATTAGCCGAGACCAAGCTGATCGCCGAGGCCTGGGACGCGGCCGGCCTTTATCAGGTAGGCCAGCTGCAGGGCGACAACTGGAAGGAATGGAACGGCAAGTTCCGCGACGACCTGCGGCGATTCTGGAAGGGGGATCGCAGCACGGCCATGCTCCTGCCAAACCGAGTGCTGGGTAGCCCCGAACTCTATGGCCATCAGCCGAGGGAATGCGAGAAGAGCATCAACTTTGTAACCTGTCACGACGGATTCACGCTCAACGATCTGGTTTCGTACAACGACAAGCACAACGAGCCCAACCTGCAGGACAATCTGGATGGCTCGAATGAGAACCTGAGTTGGAACTGTGGAGTAGAAGGTCCGACCGACGACCCTCTGATTGAGCAGCTTCGAAATCAGCAGGCAAAGAATTTCCTCGCGTTCACGTTGCTTTCAGTAGGTGTTCCCATGTTCATGATGGGGGATGAGGTGAGGCGGACTCAGTTCGGCAACAACAATCCTTTCTGTCAAGACAACGAAGTGAGCTGGTTTGATTGGATGCTCGTCGAACAGCATGCCGATTTGCACCGTTTTGTTAACCAACTGATTGCGCTGCGGCGCTGTTTTGCCCGCGACACTAAAAACGAGCCAGTCACGTTGACGGAGTTCCTGAGCCAGGCCGAGTTGCAGTGGCACGGCGCGAAGCTGAATCGTCCCGATTGGAGCGAACACTCGCATACCCTCGCGATGAGCGCACAGCATATCGATAGCCAACGCTCCATTTACTTCATTTGGAACGCCTATTGGGAACCGCTCACCTTCGAATTACCGGAGCTTCCGCCGGCCGCCGGCGCGAAGTGGGTCCGGATGCTCGATACCTCACTTGCCGCACCGGACGATATTTGCATAGAGACCCAACATTGGGTTCAAGGCGAGAGCTATGTGGCCGCGCCCCGCTCCACGGTCCTGCTGGCCTGGGATGCTATGAAGATGCAGACTTCCGTTCCCTTCTCATAGCACGCGCCCCGCTTGTGAAGTTAATTAGACTCCGACACCCTCTCGTTTTCTGTTGACGCGAATGGCTCTCTGATCCTGCGTTGGCTCGCCATCGCATTCGATCGCCAAAACGGTGGCGAGCTCATTGGGGGCCGCTTGGGGCAGCCCGGTGAACCGGACGCGCCACTCATCTTGTTCGAATTTGACCGGCTCACCCGTCGTGTACATCTTCGCGGAAAGTACCTTCTGCTGGAGTCCGCCGATTGCGACTTCGTTGCCGGGCCAGAAGTATGTGTGCATGAATAGCGTGTTGCCCTGACGGGTGAAGAGTGCGAAATTGGAGTGCGTCACCTCGCAAAGATCCGCCTTATGGATCAAAGGGCTATGCTGGTCCATCCAATGGCCGACCGAGGTGAGTATCTCGAGGGATGAAGGCGGGATGGAGCCATCGCCCTCAGGGCCGATGTTCAAAAGATAATTGCCGGCGCCTCGCGTACAGGTCACCAGATTGCGGACCACAGTCTTTGGCGACTTCCAATTGTCATCGGCGCGTTGGAATCCCCAGCTGTCGTTCATTGTCATGCAGGACTCCCAGGGCACTTCGTAGGCTTGGATGTGCTGCTCGGGCGTTTGGAAGTCTTCCGGTATGCCGGAACGGTTGTTGATGATTATGTCGGGCTGCAATTGCCGCACCATTTTGTTCATCTTCACCGACTCCCAGCCCTCGGCCTTCAACGGCCAATCGACGTCATACCAGAGGATGTCCAATTTGCCGTAATTACTGCACAATTCACGTACCAATCCGTGCGTGTATTCGACAAATCGTTTGCGAGCGGCCTCATCTGTCAGGCAACGCGCTCCATCAGGATGATGCCAATCCATTAGCGAGTAGTAGAAGCCCAGGTGCAAACCTTCACCGCGTACGGCTTCTACAAATTCGGCGACCAGGTCGCGGCCGGCTGCTTGCTTGGGCGCGCAGTAGTTCGTAAGCTTTGTGTCGAATAAGCAGAAGCCCTCGTGGTGCTTGGTCGTCATCACCATGTATTTCATGCCCGCAGCTTTGGCGAGCTTGGCCCAGGCACGCGCGGCGTTCGGTTGAGGATTGAAACGCTTGGCCAAAAGCTGATACTCGGCCACCGGAATCCCTTCTTCCTCCATGGCCCACTCGTGGCGCCCCAAAACGCTATAGAGGCCGAAGTGGACGAACATTCCAAATCGGGCCTCATGCCACCATTGCATGCGCCGGTCGCGATCGGCAATGGTGGACGTGGTCGGGCCCGGTGGTACTGGCGGGGCAGCCGGCTGTCCTTTGGCGGGTAAGGCCCCCAATTGGGCAACAGCGGCGGTTGCGCCAGCTGCCCGAAGAAGGCTGCGTCTGGAGAGGGTGGAGGAAGGAATCGGCATTAGAGTTGGTGTACTTCACGTTGTACCACTTTTCAAGGTTGAGCGCTAACTTTGGCCAGTTTCGAAGGACGGCGGACTCTGCGGGCCGGGGAGCGATAGGCTGGAACGGACGAATGTTGGGGTTTTCCAAAAGGAATATCAAGCCGGAGCTGTTGGACTCTGCCGACCCGGCCGTCGCCTGCATTAATCTTCAGGAACTCGAAATTTTAAACAAGCACTTCGGAGGGCATTCGACCATCCGGAAGCTGCTTCGGGCCGCCGCCCCTCGAGACGAATTCTTCACTCTATTGGACGTGGGGGCCGCTTCGGGCGATAGTGGGCGATTGATACGCGAGATGTATCCGCGCGCGAAAGTCACGAATTTCGATCGAAGCGCGGTGAACCTGGCCCGGGCGCCCTTACCAAAGGTGATAGGCGACGCCTTCCGGCTACCCTTTGCGCGAAACAGTTTCGACTATGTGTTTTGCTCATTGTTCTTGCACCACTTCTCGGACGAACAGGTAATCGAGCTTCTCAGACAATTCGGCGCGGTTGCGCGGATCGGTGTTTGGGTTTGCGATCTGGAAAGACACGTGCTGCCCTACCTGTTCCTGCGGCTGAGCCAGCCGATATTCCAGTGGCACTGGATCACGGTGCACGATGGACAACGATCGTTCCAGGCGGCACTGTCGGCCCGAGAGCTTCGCCACGCTGCCTTGGCGGCAGGATTGCAGCACTCAAAGGTGGCGGTGCATCGCCCGGCTTTCCGGTTGACGATGATTGCCCGGAAATCGGTGGTTTGAAGGGTTCTATGTACGTGAGGGGGCGACTGCCGGGTCGCTAACTCGGGTCCAGAGTACCGGACGGGCTGGTCCGACTACAACCGTGAAGCCTGCAACCGAGCACAAAAGAAAAAAGCAAGCGATTCCGAACGCCCAGAGGAACGAGTGCGTTTTGGCCAATGTGAGGCCGCTCAAATACGGCGCGACAACGCCGGACGTGTTCCCGACAAAGTTTTCGAAACCCGTCCACTTACCCGCCCCATCTTGGCCGGCTAACGTTTGCGTGAATGCCCAATGATTGGCAGAGAACATGCCGAAGGCGAGGCATGCGAGCGTGAACAGGATGTTTGATAAGACATCCTCCCGGATAATTACGGCTGGCAGGAGAAGTCCCGCGCATAATAGGAGCCCCCAGGAAAGACAGGTGCGGCGAACCCGTCCGGCATCTGCGCCCCGGCGGACCAGAAAATCGGTAAACAGTCCGGAACAGGTTGCAGAGGCGGCGACAGACCAAAATGGAAGCGAACCCAGCAAAGCCAAACGATCGTGTGTGTAATGGCGATCGGTCTCAAAGTAATAAGGCAGCCATGTAAGGAGCAGATACCAGGTGTAGTTGGCGCCAAAGAGCCCGATAGCCGTTCCCCAAAAGGCGCGCTTAGAAAGCACCTGGGCATAGCTAGGGGGGGCGGCGACTGATCCTGTTTCTGAACCCGAACTCATAGACAGCCGTGGCGCAATGAGACACCACGGGATGAGCCACAGCATACTGGCGGCGCCTATAGCGATGAACATGCCTCGCCAGGAGAGAGCGTTCACCATCCGGACGCCAAGCAAAATGCCGAGCGCTGGGCCGAGCTTAGATCCCGCATCAATCAGCCCGTTCGCGGCGCCGCGAGTCTCTTCTCCAAAATGAGCGGCAATGATCTTTGAATAGGACGGATAGGCGACTGACTCTCCGACGCCTAGCAGCAGGCGCAGCACGAAGATGGTGATAAACGAGTGGACCAAGCCCGTAAGACCGGTCGCTGCGGACCATACCAGATAGCCGCAGGCGATGACCCACATCACGTTCCACCGGTCGACGATCTTGCCGGCAACTATTTGCATCAGAGCATACGACCAGAAGAAAGCTCCCAGCAGCAGGCCAAGCTCGCTCGGGCCGAAATGCATCTCCGTTTGGATGCTCTTCGCCGCTACGCCTAAGTTGCCGCGATCAAGATAGTTGATGCAGACGGAAATGATGAGAAGGACGAGCGTGGTCCATTGCAGTCGCTTCGACCGGGAGCCTGCGATGTCCATGCGTTGCCATACTGTACCAGACTTAGCGCAGATAGAACAAACTGAGACGCGGGAGGCCGCTTCGTTCGAGAATTGCCGCGTCTAAATAGCGGCGTTCGAGCATCGAAAGCTGGTCGGCGGTCATCTTGCCACGGTAGGGACGTAACTCATTATCGAGGGACTCACGGATAACGTAGAGTTCTTCATCGGACTGCAGCGCGCGCGCAGCCGCAACCATTTTGTCTTCCATTGCGGTCAAACGGCGTTCCAAATCCTCGAGATTCAGGGTGAGTGCTTCGGCTTTGGCTGCGAGAGCGTCGAGTGAGCCGGCCAGTTCCTGGAAAGCCGGTTCGCTTCGGCTGTGGCGAACCTGATCGGCTGCGCGTTCGAGATGCGACCGGAGTTCTTCGACGGCGAAAGGCGCTTCGCTCGGCGGCTTTCGCTCTCTTTCCTCGGGTGTGCGCTGCGCAACTTTGAGGACCGCTTGGGCGCAATAGGCGAGCGAGTTCACCTGCCGCCGCCTATGCTTGCGGCTTCGCCATTTCTCAAACGCTTCGTCTATACCGCGCAGCACGGCCGGCAGCGGCACGCCCGAACTCTTCCAGCTTTCAATCAGAGCCCAATCGAGAGGTGAGAGCAGGAACAAGCTGGTACCGCGCGCACGCTGGAAATGCTCTTCAATTTCCGTGAAATAGTTGAAGTAATTGCGCGGCCAATCGGGCTCAGCATCCACGCTAGGCGAAGTGTCCGATGCGTCGCCGCTCACCGGACGGGCCTCACGCCCCCGGCCGCGACGCGCTCCATCGCGCCGTTTTCGAAACGCACCATCAGAAAGCCTTGTTCATCCAATCCGGCGGTCACGCCTTCCCTTCCGTTATCTTCTATGATGACGCGGCGATGGAGGGTGTAGCTAGAAGCGGCAGAGAAGGCGCGCAGAATGCTCGGTGGCCCGTCGGCTTCGAGGACGCCGCAGAAAGCATCCAATGACTCGAACAGTTGCATAGCGAGCGCCTCGCGCGATTGCGGTTTCCCATTGCTTTCGATTAGAAGCGATGTGGCTGGCGTGCGAAGATCATCGGGAAAACTGGTTTGATTCACGTTTATGCCGATCCCGGCAACGACACAGCCGTCGTGCAATTGCGCCAATATGCCTGCAGCTTTGCGTTCGCGGATCAGCACGTCATTGGGCCACCGCAAATCACAAACCAGGTCCGTCGATTTCTGAATCGCATCGGCCGTGGCGAGGCCCAGAACCAGCGTAACGATCGGAAAATGCGAGGCGTCGATTCTGAGCCGTAACAGAATGGAAGAGTATAGGCCAGCGTCGGCGACCGATTGCCAGGTGCGCCCCAAACGGCCGACGCCGGCTGTCTGCTCATCCGCCACCACAACCGTTCCGTGCGGTGCGCCCGCGGCAGCCAGACGCGCCGCGATTGTCATCGTCGAACCGACACTTCTGAAATAGTGCAGTTCATTATCCGGCCGGGACTGGCGAATGACTTCAATATCAAGAGGCATTACGTTGCTGAGCCGAGACTGCCAGGAAGCGAATTTTGCCCAGGATCAGCCCAGGCCTTCGAGCAGGTCTCTGTTCTTCTTCAATTGGGCCTCGTACTCAACGAGTTTGGTTCGCAATCCAGCGACCACCTTCTCAGGCGCTCTGCTTAGGAAGGTTTCGTCCGAGAGTTGGCGCTTCGAGTTTTCAATATTACGCTCAAGCGCGGCCACCTCCTTCGAGATGCGAGCCACGGATTCGGCTCCGACTGTTCCATTTGTGCTGGGAGCGGCGGCCTGAATCTGCAAATCGAAATCCGGAGTGGAGCGTATTAGCCCAGAGCGTTCAGAAATCGTGCCTTGGATTTGGCGAACTTCTAATCTGGTCAGACTCTTTATGATGGCGAGGTCTTCATCCTTGAACAACTTGCCATGGACATGGATCGTTGCCGGAAGAATCGCCTTGGCGTCAAGTTTGTTGTCGGCCCGCAACTCACGAGCCGCCGTCACGGCCTGTTGGAAAACCGGGAATTCGGTTGCGGGTATCTTTTCAGCAATGGCGGCAGGGAAGGCTGCCAATGAAATAGACTCGACCGGCTTGCTTAAGCTAGGTAGCGCGTGAACCAGGCGCTGCCACAGTTCCTCTGTGATGAACGGCATGAATGGATGCAGTAGCCGCAGCATGCCTTCGTAGATCGTGAGCGCAGCGGTCCAGTGCGCGTCCGGGCCGGAATCTTCCTTGAATCTGAGCTTCTTGACTTCGAGGTACCAGTCGCAGAATTCGTGCCAAACGAAGTTCCATAACGTTTGAGCCGCTTCGTGGTAACGATGGGATCTAAGTGCCGCGTTGACGCTGGCCGTGGCCTCGTTCAGACGAGCATGGATCCAAGCGTCTTCGAAATGCTCGTGCGGAAACGGCCCGGACGGCCACGACGAAAGCTTCGACCTCTCGATGTTCAGGAACAGCAACCGGGATGCGTTCCAAAGCTTGTTGGCAAACGCTCTCGATGCCTCCAGACGATCGTCTTTCAATGCGATATCCGCCCCCGCGGACGCGGAGATCAGCAGGCCAATCCGGCAGGCGTCCGTGCCGTATTTGTCCATCATGAGCAGCGGGTCGACCGTGTTGCCCTTGGTCTTGGAGATCTTCTGCTTCTCCGCGTCACGCACCAGGCCATGCAGGTGCACTTCGCGAAACGGTACATCGCCGGTCATCTCAAGGCCCAGCATCATCATGCGCGAGACCCAGAAAAACAAGATGTCGAATCCTGTGATCAGCAGCGACGTTGGGTAATACTTCTTCAGATCCTCAGTTTCATCGGGCCAGCCGAGCGTCGAAAATGGCCAAAGACCGGAGCTGAACCACGTATCAAGGACGTCGTTGTCTTGTTCCAACTCGGTCGATTGGCAATGCGGGCAGATGGCCGGGGCTTCTCGAGCGACAGTCGTCTGTTTGCAGTTATGGCAGTGCCATGCCGGAATCCGGTGGCCCCACCAGAGTTGGCGTGAGATGCACCAGTCGCGGATGTTTTCCATCCACTGGAAGAAGACCACTTCACGATCGTCGGGCACAAAGCGGATACGTCCACTTCGAACGGCGTCCATGGCTGCATCAGCAAGGCCGCGCATTCGCACAAACCACTGATTCGATACGAGCGGCTCAATAATGGTCTTGCAACGGCTGCATTTACTGAGGTTGACTGTGTAAGGTTCCGTTTTGACGAGTTCGCCCGAGGCTTCGAGAGCCGCGACAATTCGTTTACGCGCTTCGAAACGATCCAGGCCTTGATACTGGCCGGCTGCCGCAGTCATGCGTGCGTCTTCGTCAATCACCTTCACGCTGGGAAGGCTATGCCGTTTGCCCACTTCAAAGTCGTTCGGGTCATGCGCCGGGGTGATCTTTACGACTCCAGTGCCAAACTTTGGGTCGACTATGACATCGGCAATGATGCGGATCTCGCGATGGATCAGAGGCAATATCGCCGTCTTGCCGTGCAGGTGTAAGTAACGTGGATCTTCCGGATGCACAGCGAGCGCCGTGTCGCCCAGCATCGTCTCCGGGCGGGTAGTCGCGACGACTAGCGATTCGTCACTGTCTTTCACCGCGTAGCGAATGTGCCAAAGATTCCCCGACTCCGATTCATGCACGGTCTCGACGTCCGAGATGGCGGTCTGGCAGCGAGGACACCAGTTGACCATGTATTCGCCACGGTAAATGAGACCTTTGTCCCAAAGCCGCACGAATGCCTCGCGCACAGCACGGGAAAGGCCGGGATCCATCGTAAAGCGTTCGCGTGACCAATCAACGCTTGCACCTTCGCGGCGGATCTGATTGTTGATGCGACCGCCGTATTCTTCTTTCCATTGCCAAACGCGGCGCTCAAACTCCTCGCGTCCGAGTTGCCGGCGATTCAGCCCCTGGGCGGCCAGTTCACGCTCAACGACCATTTGTGTGGCAATACCGGCGTGGTCGTTTCCTGGCACCCACAGTGTTGTCTCGCCCTTCATGCGATGCCATCGAACCGCGACATCCATGACGGTATGTTCCAGCATATGACCGATATGCAAAGAGCCGGTCACGTTAGGCGGTGGAATTACGATAGAGAAGACGCCGGCGTGCCCCGGCCGCCTTTCGGGGCGATAGAGACCGGTTTCGATCCACCACTGCGCCCAATGAGGCTCGAATTTTTGGGGCTCATAGGCTTTCTCAAGAAGCATGGAAATTTCAGCGTAGCATCCGGGTGGGCCTTTTAGCGGCTCGAGGGCCGCGGCCTTGAACTCGGTTTTGGGCGAACGCTGGGCTTCGATATTTTGGCCGAGCTATAGCACTGAGTGTTATAATTTAGGCCGGAGGCTCTCGATCATTACTTAGGGCAAACGCAAGGTGCGAATCTTTAAGACCAAGCCGTTCGCGCGCTTCGCAAATAAGGCCGACATTGGTCACCCCGCATTGTGTGCAGCGGTAGATGATGCGGAAAGAGGCTTGATCGATGCTGATCTTGGTGGCGGGATAATCAAGCAGCGCATCGCGCGACCGGGACAGGGGAAATCGGGTGGTTTTCGCACTATTATCGTATTCAGAGCGCGTTCGCGGGCCTTTTTCGTTCACGGGTTTTCCAAAAGCGAAAAAGACAACATCACCAAGGAGGAACTCGTAGCTTTGAAGAAGTTGGCGGTCGAGTTGCTGTCATATGATGATCAGGCCATTGCGCGGGTGGTTGCGTCGGGAGTCCTAATCGAGGTGAAATGCGATGAAAAAGCAATACCGTAGCCCTCTAATGGGGTCGATCCACGAGATTGCCGAAGATCTTCATTCTGTCGGCGTTATGGATAAGCGCACCATGCGCGAATTCGACGAATTGTGCCTTACACCGGTGCAGCCGCTGAAGCCGAGTGAAATCCGCGCAATCCGTGTGCGAGAAGGCGCCAGCCAAGCGGTCTTTGCACGTTATCTCAACGTGACTACCGGATTGGTGAGCCAGTGGGAGCGCGGCGAAAAACGGCCACAAGGGACTTCACTCAAGCTGCTTACTCTGGTGGCTAAGAATGGACTTCAGGCTGTGGCCTGACCTGAACTTGTTATCCCGGGCAACGTAGTTAATCCGATATTCTGATCTGTATGTTCCGACTCGCGGCCGCCTGCTGTATGTTCGGTTACCTCCTTCTTGCGACGGAACCGGATGCGGCGACGCGCCGCTGGTGGTCACACGTTGTCGCGCTTGCCAATGATGGAATGGAGGGCCGGGATACGGGAAGCGCAGGATATCGCAAAGCCGAAGCCTATGTGGAAAAGCAGTTTCACAAATTGGGATTACAGCCAGCGGGTCTCGATGGCTACCGCCAACCCGTTCCTCTTAATGAAAGCAAGCTCGATACGGGTGCTTCGAGGATCGAGATCGTCCGCGGCTCGTATGCGCGCAAACTCGATTGGCTCAACGAAGTCACGATAGGAGCTCGCGGCGCGACGCCCAACTTCAACGGCGATCTCTACTTCCTTGGCAGTCACAACCGCGCAGACGCCGGGTCGTTGAACGGCAAGGTCGTTGTCACGCTGGGCGTTCCCCGCATTCGAACCAAAGGCGCTCCCGCCCCGATTATTTTGGCTGCTGTACCCGGCGCGCCGGTCGCGATTCTAACGATCGACGATCTCTCAGGTCCAGAACCGCCGCATTGGCCTGCCCCGTACATCGTGTCGATGACCCCTCGAGGCGCAAGTCCCACTCCGCTGGCTGATCCACCGCAGCTTCGCCTGAATCCCGCAGTCGCAGAAGCGCTGTTTGAAGGTTCCGGCCATACCTACGCTGAGCTGAAGCGTCTTTTCGATACTGGCGCCACACTCCCGAACTTCGTCATACCTGGAAAGTTGCGCGCTGATATTCGCTACAGAGCGCGCACGCTGGAATCGGATAACCTGCTCGCCGTTTTACCGGGAACCGATCCTGTTCTAAAGCAAGAATACGTCGTTCTCTCGGCGCACCTCGATGGCTACGGCATCGGCGCGCCCTGGCATGGCGATGCCATCTACAATGGTGCGTTCGACGACGCCGCTTATGTTGCCACGCTGATCGATCTCGCGCAAAGCCTCACGGAATCTCACACTAGTCTGAAGCGTTCATTATTGTTCTGCATTGTCACCGGCGAAGAAAAAGGCCTGCTTGGCTCCAAATATTTCACGGCGCATCCTACGGTTCCAAAGGTGCAAATGGTAGCGGACCTGAATCTGGACCAGGTCCGGCCAATCTTCCCTCTGAAACTCCTGACCACACTCGCCCTGAACGATTCTAGTCTGGGAGACACGGTCAAACAGGTCGCCGCACCGATGGGCATTCAAATTCAGGAGGATCCCGAGCCCGAGCGCAACCTGCTGAGGCGGTCCGACCACTTCAGCTTCATGCAAATCGGTGTACCGGCGGTGAACTTCGTGTTCGGCTATAAGAAAGGTACAGAAGACGAAGCAGTCTATCGAACCTGGTATGCCGAGCGGTATCACAGCCCCGCCGACGACCTGTACCAGCCCTGGATACCGGAAGCGGCCGCCAAATTCAATCACTTTTACGCCGCGCTGGTGGAGGCGGTCGCAAATGCGCCCGTGCGGCCCAAGTGGTTTGATTCGAGCAAGTTCGCACCCCACCCCTGATCCGATCCTGCTACGGGTGAGTCTGGGGAGCGGTGATTGGCGTGCCGGGGAGCCCGGCGCTCAACGTTTTGCGTGTTACATTGGGAATCTTAAGCAGATTTTTTCATGAATAGCAGTCGTGTGTTTTTTGTTCTGGCGCTTTCCGTAGCATGTTTATGGTCCCAAAGCTCCACGCCCGCGGCCCCGGTGCAAAGCCCTGGTACGCCGAAACCGAGCCAACCGGGGCAGGCCTCCCCGAACCCCACTCCTGGGCTAACCGCTCGCGGGCCGTACGCAGTTGCGCAGCAGGATCCTACCAGGGTTGTGGCCACGATCGGAGGTACTCCCATCACGGCCGCTCAAGCCGCCGAGTTGATAAAGCCGGTGCGGCAAGAAGATTTGAAGAAGTTTGCCGGGCATTATGACAAGCTGCTGCAGGAACTCTATATGCAGAAGCAGTTTGCCAAGATGGCCGATGAGGCCCATATGGATCAACAATCGCCCTGGAAGGAGCAACTGGAGGTTGCGCGCCAGAACATTTTGACTCAAGCCTACATCAGTATGATCTCGAACCAGCCGGGAACCGCTCCCGACGCAAAGGGTTATTACGATAGCCACCCGCAGGAATTCGAGACCATCCAGGTGAGCGGTATTCTGATCCGATTTGCACCGCCGGGCTCGCCTGCACCCGTCGGCTCCACGGATCCCAGTAAGTCACGGACCGAACAGCAGGCCTTGGCAAAGGCTAGCGACTTGGAAGCCAAGCTGAAGGGCGGCGCCGATTTCGCTGCGCTTGCAAAATCCGATTCAGATAACACCGCCTCGGGCGCCCGGGGCGGTGAACTGGGCAGCTTCAGCCTGGCCGATAACACACTTCCGGCAGATATCAAATCTGCAATCACAACCTTACAGCCGGGTCAAGTTTCGGAGCCCATTAAACAGGGCGCCGGATTTTACATCCTGAAGGTGACCGGCCACACCAAGAAATCTTTTGAGGAGGCCCAGCCCGCAATAATAGGCAAGTTCCAGAATGACCGGAACACTGCGGCCTTAAACAAGGAGTTCGAGAAGTACTCCATCACGGTGAAGGACCCCGAATTCTTCAATGACGGAACGACAGTCCCGCATAACATCCCGTCGCTCGCCAATCCCGGCCAGCCTGCGTCGCCCTCTGCTTCGGGGCCTCCCAAGAAATAGTCGTTCGGCGCGAGCGGCTTTGGGTCGGATAGCCTCGGCGCTGCCGGTCTTAATCGGCGGCCCGCTGCGTTTTTCGTATAGACCCGCGCTAACGGCTTATCGTGGACAATTGCTTTCAGGCCGTCCGGAGCAGGGCACTCCCGTGCATGCGGCCAGTTTCATTCGTGAACGGCGGATTGTGCTCGAACGCGAGCTTCTGCTCAGCCGGTCTCTGTTTCGCCTCATATTGATTCACGAGTTATTTCACTTCGTTTGGGCTCGCTTAGGAAATAAACTTCGCCGCGAATACAGTTCTTTGCTAACCGTTGAGCGGGCGCAGCGGGCGCGCGGGGAATTAGGCGAATCCTCAAACGCGTGGAAGGTGAGTCTCGGGGAACATGACTGCCATGACCATACCCTGCTTTGGCGCAACTACGTATGCGAGAGCTTTTGCGATACGGCAGCGTGGCTCTATGCCGGGCTAAAAAACCATGAGTCGTTCACCTTGGCCCCACGATGGCGCGAGCGCCGAGCCCGCTGGCTGCGAGACACGTTCGCTTCACCACGCGGGTATTAACGCCAGCTAGAAATGAATACCGCCGCCGCAAATCAGCACTTCGCCGGTGACGTAGTCCGATAATGGCGAGCAGAAGAAGAACACCGTATTCGCCGCGTCTTCGGGAGTTCCCAAACGTCCTAACGGCACCAGCTTTGTCACCTGTTCGCGAATTTGCGCTTGCATGCCTACGCGGACTTGCCTCTTGCCGATCGCAATATTCGTGTCCGGATCTTCCATAGGCCGGATCAACCGCGTGTCGATCAGCCCGAATCCAACGGCATTTACGGTGACCTGATACCGTCCCCACTCCTTGGCCATCGTTTTAGTCAACCCCACGACCGCTGCTTTGCCGGAGGAGTAACCCGCCTGCCCGGCGTTGCCGTCCGTTCCCGAAATCGACGTGATATTCACAATTTTTCGCGTGATGCGCTGACGCGATTCCGCCTCCTTTTTGGCAGCCTCCCTGAGCCACGGAGCGGCGGCCCGCAGCATACGAAAAGGCACGACAACGTGTATGTCCAACATGGCCTGAAACTGATCGTCGGTGGTCTTTTGAATGACGTTGTCCCAGGTGTAGCCAGCGTTGTTCACCAGAATGTCTATTGATCCAAAGGTATCCAGGGCTTTATCGATCACGGCTTGTGGAAACTCTGTGTGGGTGAGATCGCCCGCAATCGTAGCTGCCGTCCCGCTCCTTGATTTCTCGATCTCGGTACGGGCTTGCTCCAGAGCTTCTGCGTCGACATCGGCGAGGACGACTGCCGCGCCCGCTCCGGCCAACTTCTGCGCAATCGCAAACCCGATCCCGCGAGCCGCGCCTGTGACTACCGCGGCCCGGCCTGCTAATGTGATGTTCACGCGAAACTATATTTCTGCGAAGCGTCGTCCCAGAGCACTTTTTTCTGGTTCTTGAACGATAACGTCGCCAGGTGGCCCCCAATCGCCGCCTGCTGTCCCATGCGCGCCGGGGCAATGGGTTCACCCTGGCCGTGAATCGATTGCATCCAATTGCGTATGTGTGCCTGGACAGCTAGATTGTCGTTTCCCGGTTTGTGCTCCTCGTACGGGTTGCGGGCTGTCACCGCAGCGGGAATCAAATCGGGATGGCCGCCGGGGCGCGTCTGGTTCGAGTACGCTTCGGGATAAAAATACAAATGCTGTCGCGAGTTGACCTCGATGGTGCCATCGTCACCCATGAACTGCTCGCCATAGCCGTAGCGTTCGTTACCAAAATAGCTGCTGTAAAGGATGTGAAACTTATCCGGATACTCATAGATGGCGCTGAACGTATCCGGCACGTCGCGATCATCGCCGGGGTCCGTCCACTTATAGATACCGCCCGAAGCTACACACGACAGGGGCGTTGTCTTTCCGCAGACGTAATTGGTGATGTCCGTCTGGTGCACCAGTAAATCGGTGGGAATGCCGCTCGAGTAATCCCAGTAAAGCCGCCATTGATAGAACCGCTGCGGATCCCACGCCCTCTGCGGCGCATCTTCCAAAAAACGGTTCCAATCCGTGTTCTCCAGGCTGGCGTCCTTCGGAATCGCATACCGCCAGATCGGTTTCGAGGGTACGTCGTTGCGGTACCAGAAGGCCCGCACATAATGCACTTGTCCAGCCATCCCCTTTTGGACCATGTCTCGTGCCTTCTGGTAAAGAGTGTTGCTTCGGTTCTGAGTGCCGACTTGCACGACTCTGCCCGAAGCCTGCGCCGCTTGAACGATGTCCGCACCCTGCTCGATCGTGTGCGCCAGCGGTTTTTCAAGATATAGATTCTTCTTGGCATTCAGCGCGGCCATTGCCATGGGATGGTGCAGATGCTCCGGCGTCGCAATGACCACGGTTTCAATTGCCGGGTCTGCAAGTAATTCATGATAATCGGCGTAAATCTTTGGCGATTTGCTCTCTTTCGAGATCACCTTGTCTTTCGCGCGCTGCTGATAGCCCTGGTAGGCATCGCAGATGGCCACGACTGAGCCGTACTGGCCCGATCCGCCCTCATAAAACATGTCCATCAGGTAGTTGCCGCGCGAGCCGACGCCAATCCATCCGATGCTCGTCTTGTCGTTAGCGCTCATGGCCGGTGAAGGGCTAGTCATGAGCGCTGCGCTCACAGCCGTGGATGTCTTCAAAAACGAACGGCGGCTGCTGGTGGTGCGCGGCATCTCTGGATATTCAGGATTCATGGGTAACGCTTCTCCCACGTGCAGAATATCAAATGCACTATATTGAGAAACTGATCGACCGCGGCTCTAAAACAACGAGAACTGGGCCTCAGGAGGCGTGGGCGGCCTCATCGCTTCCAGGTCGCGCGACAAAATTCCGACCCGGCGCCGGATGGATTCCACCAGCGCACCGATGCGATCCGGGTAAAGGCCCTTCAGATAGGCGCCGGCCGCGTAGTTAGCGCGGTATCGTTCCAGGTGCTGCGGAAACTTCTCTGAGAGGAACGGGAAGAACACGCGTTGCGCCGCCGGTTTCAGGAACAGAACGCCGGCTCCAAATCGGGTCGCGCCCGCCTGTTGCGCCGCTCTCGCTACGGCTTCGAGATTTTTCTCGGAATCGGTAAGCAACGGTATCACCGGACTCGCCAGCACGCCCACGTGCACGTCCGCCTGCGCCAACTTCGCCACCGCTTTCATGCGGAGGTCGGGCCGCGGTGCATTCGGCTCTAATAGCCTGGCCAGCTTCCGGTCCATGGTCGTGACCGTCATCGCCACCGAAACGTCGTTATAGGTCGAAAGGTTTTTGAGCAGCACAACATCTCGGGCTACAAGGTTCGATTTGGTAGTCAGACAAATTCGCATGCCCCGCACCAGGAGCATGGCGTCCAGAACCTGTTGGGTCAAGCCGAACTTACGCTCGGCCGGTTGATACGGGTCGGTGGCCGTGCCGATAGCGATTACGTCGCCTGGATTGAGCGTCCGCAACTCGGCTAGAAACGCCCGGCGGTCCCACTCCTTGGCGTAGATCTCAGTTTCGAAGTCATCCCTGCCACGTCGCTCCAGAAATTCATGAGTGAACCGGGCATAGCAGTACTTGCAGCCGTATTCGCACCCGCGGTACGGATTGATGGTCCACTGGAACGGGACTCTTTGGGAGTTGCAGCGGTTCAGCCAGTTCCTAGTGGGGAGGCTACGGTATTCGACCTTACGCTTTTCGGCCAGAATCCCGCCAGCGGCTGCCAGACGCGCGATTCCAGTCAGTGACGGGGACGCAATCTGGACAAGGTTACCTGAGCCTGCTCTTTGCGCTTCCATGGAGCTGCCCTCCACGAAGTATATTCGCCTTTTATTCGCTCTCTGTCAAGCTGGATGTTTCGGCAGCCCTGGGGAACTTACGAAGCTAATAAAGTGATCACGCCTTTTTGGCGGAGGCCGTTCAGCGCGAGCCCATGTCTTCCGTGTACGCCGGTTTTTTCGAAGATGTGCTTCAGGTGGATCTTCACAGTACCTGGCCGGATGCCGAGTTCCTGTGCGATCTCACGGTTTTTGAACCCTTGCTCCACCAATTCCATGATCTGGTGTTCGCGGGGCGTAAGCGGCACTTTCTGCGTCATTTGCACCATCGGTGCGTCGCGGAACACTGTATCCTGCATCCAACTTTTGCCCTGGGCGACAGCACGCAGGCAAGCAAGCAGCATGTCCGTGTCGGCGGACTTGCGCACGATCCCCTTGGCTCCCGCTTGCAAGAAACGCAGCGCCTCCGACTCGGTCAGGGACATTCCCCACACGATCACATCAGGCGCTGGACGGCGGGCCGCGCGCGCTGACGCCAACTGGGCCAGCGTATCCAGCGCTGCCTTTGCGCCAAGCCCCTTATCGATAATCAGCACTTCGGTGTATTCCGCGTATTGGCTCATCATCCACTCGGCTGCGGAGCCGTGGGCCGAGCAAAACCTTAAGTCCGTCGTCGTGTCGAGCAGGGAGTGGAGCCCTCTCACCGTAAGCGGTTGGCTTTCGCAGACTGAAACAGTCGTCTTATTCTTGCTGGAGTTCGCGTCCATAATCCTGCCTAAAGCCCTTATCGGCGGGCTCCCCATGCATTTGAGTGCGCTATACGACGAAATACTCTCCCATTTCCAGCCAACTTAGCCCCGTATGGACCAGTAATCCTAGGGAACTCGCGCAAAACGAGCCTGGAATCAGGCCCCGCCCGAAGGGCAGACGAGTTCCTTCCTTGGCGGCGCGCATCCGCGCCCTTTGCGCTTGCCCGCATCTTGTCCCGAAACGAGCATCACGGAATACGGATCAGATAGGCGGAGAGAGTCGCATGAGGCTTTTCAGGAACTCGCGCAAAACGGGCCCGCCGCGGCCGCCCGAGGTCCTGACATGGTGGTGGCGGCACGCCGCGCCCTTTGCGCTTCTCAGCCGCATCGTATTTCTGGGAATGATCGTGTTGTCGGTTTCGTGCAGTAAGGCCGACCGGGACAAGGCAGATCGTAAGGCTGAGGAAGCGAAGGCCAAAGCCCAGCACGCCGCCCACGAAACGGGTCAGAAGATGAAGCAACTTGGCCGGGACGCCAAAATGGAGGCGCGGCGCTTCGATGCCAGCGCGAAGCGCGCGCTCCAGGGTGGTGGAACCAGCTCAGACCGCGAAACAGGTTCGCTGAATGGAAAGCTCGATGAGGCCGGCCATAAAGCTCGCGATGCTAGCCGTGAAACCGCCTCCGCAGTGGACCGGGCCGCACTCATCGCCCAGGTTAAATCCAAGCTGGTTGCCGATGCCGGGCTTTCCACACTGACCAGTGTCAGTGTGGATACCTCGGGCCAAGTAGTCACCTTGAAGGGAACCGTCAGTTCCGAACAACAGAAGCGGCTGGCAGAGGAGGCGGCCATGCAGGTGAATGGCGTCTCTAAGGTCGTGGACGATTTAACCGTTCGCGAGTGAAGGCATACCGGTTACCTTGTTTCAGTCCAGTTCCGGGCGCCCGCTGGCCTGCACTTACTCAAGCACATTAATGGTTCCGCGGCACTTGAGGGACCCGCAGTGGCAGGGTACCCTCTCAACCTTCTTATCAAAGTGGTAGTCCAGCGTGAGCTCTTCCCCAGGCCGGATATCACGAAGACTGACATACAGGATGTGGCCCTTTACAATCCGGGCTACTAAATTTGGTTCGCAGGAGTGATTGATGAACTGAGCTCCCGAGCCCTCCGCCGAACCATCGATAGCCCAGTATTTATCGAGAGTGAATAGATAGATCAGATCACTAGATTCGGACCGGCGCTTGGTCTCGCGCCGGCTGATTCGCTCACCCGTGTATTCGATTACCTTCCGCCGATTCGGAATGAACTCCTTTGCGTACACGCCCCATCGGTGAATGCGTGAAGGCGCGAGCTTCAAGCCAAAACAGGCATATCTATCGTCAATCTTCGGTGTCTGCGGTTTCGCTGGCGTGACGCGTCGGGAACCGTTCCTCTCCGCCGTCGGATTCTTGGCGGAATTTGCAAGAGCCATTGCCGTACAGATTAGCGAATTTATAAGCGATTCGCCAACCCTCCGGCGACAATTACGAGATTTTCCGTTTGATTATCTCTACCAGTTCCTTAACAGCATCGGCGCTCTTCTTCAACGCCGCTTCCTCGCCCGGCTCCAGTTTGATCTCGTAGACTTTCTCGATGCCCGCGGCGCCGAGCTTCACAGGTACGCCAACAAAGAGACCGTCGATGCCGTATTCGCCCTGCAGCATCACCGCGCAAGGCAACACCTTCTTCTTGTCTTTGAGAATGGATTCCACCATTTCGGTGGTTGAGGCGGCGGGTGCATAGTAAGCGCTGCCGGTCTTCAGGTATTTCACAATCTCCGCGCCGCCATCACGTGTCCGTTGGACCATGCGATCGATCGTGGCTTGATCCGTCAGCTCGCTCAAGGGGATGCCGCTCACGTTGGTAAAGCGAACTAGCGGCACCATGGTGTCACCGTGGCCGCCCAGCACCATCGCGGTCACGTTTTCAAACGACACGTTCAGTTCCTCGGCGATAAAGGTACGGAACCGCGCGGTGTCCAGCACGCCAGCCATGCCGATGACTCGCTCCCGCGGGAAGCCGGACACCTGCAAAGCCGTCCAGCACATAGCATCCAGTGGGTTCGTCACTAGAATCAGAATCGCGTCCGGCGACTGTTTCACTGCCTGTTCGGTGGCGCTCTTCACTACTTCATAGTTAGCGAGCAGCAGGTCATCGCGGCTCATGCCGGGCTTGCGGGGGAATCCTGCCGTGATCACGACGATATCGGAATTCGCGGTTTCTTCATAGCCATTCGTGCCGATGATCTTGACGTCGTATCCTTCGACAGGCGCGGACTCGAGCATGTCGAGACCTTTACCCTGCGGAACGCCCTCTACGACGTCCACAAGCACAACGTCAGCCAGTTCTTTGGCGGCGATCTTTTGGGCCGTGTTGGCCCCGACGTTGCCCGCTCCGACAACCGTTACTTTTCTGCGCATAACTCTCCTGGATTGCAACTCGAAATTTTCGGGATGGGTTTGAAAAACGCAGTATAGCAACTGAGTCGAATCATTAAGTGTTAGTTACTCATAAAGCTTACATCCGCTTCCGCCGAAACTGAGATCGGCTCTGACACATCCCAAACAAACTGACCGGAGACCAAATGCCGCATCCTTCTGCGCAGCCAACGGCGAATCGAAATCGCGCTCGACGCCCGAATTTCAGGGCGATGTGGAACGCGTTTCAAGATGTAGCTCCCCCGCCAATGCCAGCCATAAATTCCGTGGACGACGAGCGAGCGTATGTAATCGGTGAGCTCCGAGTCATCGGAGACCGCACTGGCGGTCACGTAAAAATGAACTTCGATCAGGGAATAAAGGACATCGAAGAATACAAAGGTCGTAGCATATACCCACCACATCCAATCGGCTTCACGAACGGTTGTGCCACTCGCCTCAGCTATGTGATAAACAGGGCAGGAGCGATCATCCCGCAGGGTGCCGCTTGGCGGATCGTGTCTGGGGCCGATCATTACAATTACATCTACACCGTAAGAGAAATGAAACTCTTCCTTCTTGCGACTTTCGGCCAACCAGACCTTCAGATGGGCCCGGGCGCGCAGCCGGCTAATTTCGGAAGGAGGCGAGGGATTATTATTTTCGATGTCGCTTTTAGCGATGCAACCGGTCACGCCACACTTTGGGACGGAGCGCGCGCCGTCGATCATGATTATTTCTATCCCGGACGGGGTTTGACTTGTAACGGGGTTCATCTTTGGGAGTGCCCATGATGTCCAGGCTTCTTCTTGGCTTTGTCCTTTTGCTGGCCACTCCTTCTTTTTCGCGAACAGACCGGGCATACACGGCTCCGGCAGCCGCGGTTGGGGCCGGCAAGGAGTTTTGGATGGACTCGGGCGACGGTGTTCTAAATTTTCAGGTCGATGTTGGGACAATTACTCAGCAGAACGACGAACTTCGTGTACGTTACAGACGCCGCCTGGTCGGCCGCGCCCTAGAAATCGTTCAAAGGCAACACCCGAAACTTGTCATTCCCAGTGGCAGCATGGAGTGGGCGGACGACGGTGTAGTCTGTGGCGAGGATGTTCCGATTCCATTTGCGATTAAAGAGCGAATTACTTCTCCCGAGGGCCGCTTGCTCTTTTCCGACACACTCGACCCAGCGAAGACGCGCCGATTTCAGGAGCGGATGAAACTGCAACTTGGTTACGCGTCGGATTATGCGGATAGCCTTGCCTGTTGGGCCGTGGCTCGAAAGTGCGAAGACAAAGATGTCGTGTGGCCTCCCTCCCTAAGCGGTCCGCGGCGCGGACCCGAATACGGCAGGCATTTCGTTCCCTCATGCAAATTGACCCCGCCATGAACCCCAGAACCTTCCTCAACTCGACTCCGTGGTTATCCGCGCTTGCTCTGTATTCAGAGCCTCCTCTCAGACCTCTTCGCTGCACCCATCGCGAATGAGCGAGACTATGCAATTGAATCGCTGCGGAAAACCGGCGCGAAGATCGGCGGGGTAGTGACATTCAACAGCACAACGGCGCTGGCGGCTCCATCTACCCGTCCAATCCCAAGGGTTTTCTTCACACTTGCGCAATCCGCCTCAGCTACGTCCTAAACAATGCTGGAGTCGTCATTCCCAAGAGCAGCGCTTGGCGGACCGTAAGCGGCGGCGATCACAGAAATTATATTTTTACCGTCCGCGAAATGAACCTTTCCTCAACGCTAGGCTGGGGCCGCCGGACATGGAAAGGAATCGCGCCAACAAGCCAGCTGATTTTGCCGGACACAAAGGAATTATCACTTTCGACATCCGCTTCCTCGATGCGACCGGCCACTCGACTCTGTGGAACGGCAGCCGAACCGTCGATCAACAAGAACTCGACCCGGCCCAGTTGCCATGTTCCGTCGCGCGCCTCTGGAAGTGCGCCTGAGGCTAGCCAAGCAGGGTGCGCACGTGCGCTTCTACCGCCCTCCCTAAACCATCCAAGTTATAACCGCCTTCGAGAACCGAAATCAAACGGCCGTCGCAATATCGATTGGCCAACATCATCATCACGCCGGTGAGATTGGCGAAGTCGGAATCCGTCAATGTGAACTGGCCTAGCGGGTCGTTAATCCGGGAATCAAAACCGGCCGAGATCATGATGAGGTCTGGACGGAACTGTTCTGCAGCCGGTACGAGGAGGCGCTCAAATGCACCCATGATCTCTGTTCGTCCGGCGCCGGCGGGAAACGGGCAGTTTAACGTCGCATTCATCCCCGCTCCTTCGCCGCGCTCCGAAGCGGCGCCTGTCCCCGGGTACCAAGGCGATTGATGCGTGCTGAAAAAGAAGACACTGCCGTCCTGGTAGAAAATATCCTGCGTGCCGTTGCCGTGGTGAACATCCCAATCGGCGATCAGAATACGTTCGGCATTGTGCCGCACCTGTGCATAGCGCGCGCCTACCGCAATGTTGTTATAGAGGCAAAACCCCATTCCCGTATTCGCATTGGCGTGATGACCGGGAGGCCGAATCGCACAGAAGGCGTTAGTCACGGCCTTGGCGAAGACTGCGTCCACGGCGGCCAGAACGCAGCCGGCGGCTACTTGCGCCGGTTCAAGCGAGTGGCTGGAGATTGCCGTATCGCCGGTGCTCAACTGCCCGCGATCCTGCTCGATTTCGCGCTCCACGAGCTCTACGTACTCCTGCGTATGTGCCAGCGCCAGTTCGTCTTTCGTGGCCCGGCGCCACTGCAGTGGTTCGAGCACGTCCAATAGGCCAACGGCGGACAGCCGATTCATAATGGCTGTGTACCGCGCCGGCTGTTCCGGATGCCCGGACCCAGTATCGTGCAGCTTTAGAACCGGATCGCCGAGAATGGCTGTTCGATGTATCCCGTCCATTCGAGCCTCAAATCAGCAGGGCGAGCCTGCTCATCGCGCACTTGATTTTCGGTTAGCTTGATTTTCAATTAGGAGGAAACGCCAGCCGACTTGATGCTGACCAGTTGCTCGGCCGGTTCCGGCTCCACAATCCGTGTTTGCTTTCCCCGGAAGAAATCGAAATACGAAATCTGGTGTACACATGACACCGTGCATAGTGGAGCGCAGCTCTTTTGGGTTATGTATTCGCGGCGAATATCGTCCACCGTGTATTCGGATAGCGGCTTGCCTGGAAAGCCTCGCTGTTGGGAACAATAGTGCACAAGTCCGTCTTCACAGACATACAGGTAACGCGAACCGGCCCGGCAACGCCACTCACTCGGCTGGCCGTTTGCAATATTTTCCTGAAAGTAATTCAAACGTGAAAAATGCTTCTTCTCGAAGCCCTTCATCTGAAGAAATACCTTCCGCTCGCGCTCTGCTAAAGGCCTCAATTGGCCGTCGCCATCGTGAATGATGCCGACGGTCGATGTGAAGCCCAGATCCATCGCGCGTTTGCCGACTACCAAAGCGTCTTCGGGGTTTCGTATTCCGCCCCCGAGTACCGAATTGATGTTGACATGAAAATCGGCATGCTCGGAGAGCAACTGCAACTTCTTGTCCAGGACCTTTAAGCTTTTCTTCGATACTTCGTCCGGCTGAACGTTATCAATACTGATCTGCAGGTAATCGAGCCCCGCATCGTTCAAGCGTTGTATCCTGTCGGCCGTCAGCAGATAGCCGTTAGTGATCAGACCCGCAAGTGCGTCGTTGGCGCGAATACGTCGGATGATGTCGTCGAGTTCCGGGTGCAACAGCGGTTCTCCGCCGCTCAGGGTGATAACACCGGTTCTCAGTTTTCCTAGCAGGTCGATGCGCTCGACCATGGTGTCCAGCGCAACTGGTCTCGAAAAATCGTCATACTCATTGCAATAACGACAGGACAGATTGCATCGGCGAATCGGAATGATGTGGGCCATGATGGGATGGCTGGTGCCGACGGTGCCGTTGAATAGCAGCCTGGCCTCACGCAGGCCCCTGCTGAACCTTCTTTTCCTGCGTTCGCGTTCGAGATTCCGTTCAGACATGAAACGAGTTTCCTCAATTTAAGCACATGCTATCGCTTAGAGCTATAAATTGACTCTGAAATGCAGCTAACCGCGTCTGAATGCAATCGCTTAGGGGCTGAGCGGAGCCCCGAAAAAGCCACATGCCGGCTATTGATGCGGTGGCGCCAAGGGTGGAGCCGGCGCAGTTGGCGCGGGAGCTTTGCCATCGGTCGCCGAGCCAGGCGCCCCGAATGTGATTGTCGAATTGCTCTTGAACTCCCACTTCTTGTAATGGTTGTACTTAATAATTTCGCGAATTCGCTGCGGCCCGCTTCCGAAATTCAAAGTATCATCGGCGTACGTGTAAGTGGGGAACCAGTATTTCCCATCGATCTGCTCACGGTAAGTCTCAAACTTCGGAAACTGCTGGTCTTCATGCCTTCGCAAGTAACCCGTGGATCGCCCGAATGTCTTTACAATCTGCAGATCCTGGTCATCCACCCAGATCTGGCCCTCAAAGTAGCGCTTGCGATCCTTCGTCAACTGCTTCGGCCTTACAGAGAACACATAACATCCGATTTCGTCCACTTTCTCGCGACCCACGTAATTCACCGTGTACTCGCCGGCCGTATCGTTCGTCATCACGAAGGGCATAACGTTACGCATGTCCTGCTCGTCCTCCGGGGTCATGATGATCTTCTCGAGTGTTGACACGGGAGCGTGCAGCACATGCTCAACGCGTCGATCCCGATCGTCAAAGCTGACTTCTTCGACCATCTCGTACTGCCCTTCAGGCTGCCCTTCGGGCGTCAACTCGATGAGTTTATTAGTTTGCTGATAGGTGTAGTTCTCGCGTGCCTTGGCGAACTCAGTTTCTTTTTCAGTGAACTTACGAATGATCGACTGGATCTGATCTTGTGTCGGATCGGCCTTCGGTTCAATCGCCGGTGCGCGGGAGATTAACAGCCCGGATACGGCAAAAACGCAGAGCAGGGAAAGACGGCTAAGTCCCATACCTATAGTGTATGCGGTAGTCCATGCGGTGTCGGAGTGGCGAGTTCTCTCCATGATTCGGTGTCACGTTTATAGCCACCCCCGCGTCCGGGCAATTCGCGCCGCTTCGACACGGTTCTGCGCACCCAACTTACTGTTCGATTCGGATAAGTAATTCCGTACCGTGCCTTCTGAGAGGTTGAGTTGCGCAGCGATGGAGCCGGTCGACGATCCGTCAGCCGCCAGCCGCAGCACTTGGCGCTCTCTGTCAGTCAAAGGATCTGGTTCGCGCCAAGCCTCGGCCGCCAATTCCGGATCAATCACGCGCAACCCTTTGTGCACGCGTCGAACCGCATCGGCGAGTTCCTTGGCTGGCCGGTCTTTCAGCAGATATCCGGAAGCGCCCGCGGTCATCGCGCGACGCAAATATCCGGCCCGCGCAAACGTAGTCAGGATGAGAACCCTAATCGGTAGTTTCTGCACTTGCAATTCCGTGCAAAGCTCAAGCCCCGTCATCTCCGGCATCTCGATATCCGTGGTTAAAACGTCGGGCTTGTGCGCCAGCACTGCATCAAGCGCCAGCTTCCCGTTGCGCGCCTCGCCGACTACTTCAATATCGCCCTCGATCTCGAGCAGGGCTCGTAAGGCTCCCAGTACCATGCCCTGATCTTCGGCAATCACCACCCGGATCGGCTTCATGCAAGGGGTAGTGTAACCGTCAGCCTTGTCCCCGCCGCCGTATCTCGCTCCAGGCGTCCATTCAGCGCTTCAATGCGCTCGCGCATACCGCGAATGCCGTTTCCTTCCAGATGCGCTCCGCCCAGTCCGTCATCGTGTATCTCAAGCCGCGCCGATTGCCCCTCTCGCTCCAAACGGAGCCGGCAGAGTCGCGCATGCGCGTGCCGCACCACATTCGTCACCGCCTCGCGCGTCACCAAGGCCAGCACCGTTTCCTGTGCCGGCGTGAGGTTCACGGGGTGGGTTTCGCACTGCGCCGAAACCCCAGCCGTTTCAAGCGCCGATCGCGCCTTGGCGAACTCCTCCTGAATGGTCCCCGCCCGATATCCGCCAATCGCTTGCCGCACCTCCGCCAATGCCGCCCGCGCGGTTTGCTCTACGTCCGTAATCTCCTTGCGCGCCTTTTCGAGTAACCCGCGCGAACCGGTCGCCGTGTCAGGGGCGCCGCCGTTTGCGCTTTCCAGACCACGGTCAACCAACTTTGAAGCCAACTCCGATTTCAAGATGATCACCGACAGAGTATGGCCCAGCACATCATGCAGACCGCGCGCGATCCGTTCGCGCTCAGCCACTTTTGCCAAATGCTCCACTTCGGCCTGCGCCAGCCTGAGTTTTTCGCTCGTGCGCTTCCGCTGCCCGAAATAGATATCGATCACGCCGACAACGCCGGTAACGACCCCTCCAAAGAGCCAGACCCAGGGCGGGACGCTCAGCAGATAGCACTCGAGTACGAACAGCACCAGGATAGAGACCAGAAGCTGGGCCGCATGCCTAGGCTCAAACAAGAAGCCCAGAAACGCCGCAGCATAAATGTAAAACGCTATGGCGCCGCCATTAAACGGCAGCAGCGCGCCAGCGATCGCGATAATCCCGGCGGTAAGCAATAGCCCGCGCCGTCCGCTGACCCAATAACAAGCGAAGTACAGCGGCAGGAATAGCAGGACAGCCCCCAAAGCGAGCGCCCATTTCATGGGGCCCGCCTTTCCTCGATGGGCTGGATAAATATAAACGCAAGATAGAGCAGGAAGACGTAAGGCGTCCAGCCCACCTCGCGATCTGCGGGAATGAGGCGAAAGCTCATGCCGGTTCCAGTTTAATTTGTGGCCACTTTACCTTGTGACGCGTTCGTAGTTGAAGCCAACCAATTCGGCCGCGCATGTGGTCCGCTGAATAGCCAGGCCGCCCCGAGGAACAACATCGTGAAGCCAGCCAACGCTATGGCATGCGTTATCCAATGGTCATCCGCGGCTCCAAAGACTCCTAAGGCGAGGCGGCCCATATGATACGGCGGGAAAATAACCGCAAAGTTCTGGAGCGCTTGCGGCAAGAACTGAATTGGCACCCACAGTCCTGAGAGGAACGACATCGGCAAATACAGACAGTTCACAATCGCAGACGCCGATGTCGGCTTTGCGGTATGTCCGACTAGCAGCCCCATTGCTCCGAATGGAATCGATCCCAGGACCAAAATCGAGACAAGCCTCGCCACTTCTATTGCAGACATCTCAACATGCCCCAGTGTCAGGCCAAGCCCCAGCATTATGCCCGTTACAGCCAGGCTGAACAAGGCGGCCATCGCGAGTTTCGCCACGAAATACGCCATCAGCGGCATCGGGCTCGCTTGTTTCAGTTCCAACCACCCATACCCGCGATCGTTTGAGACGCTAACCCCAAAGCCAAACAGGGACACGCCCATTACGCCGAACGTTCCGTATGTACCCAACAGATACTTAGCCGCCGTCACGCCGGCGGACGGCCCGGTAGGAAGCACGAGACCGAACAATACGTAGAACATGACAGGAAACAGGATCGTCGGGAGTGAAAATCCGGGAAATCGCAACAACCGGAGAAATTCGTATTTCGCTTCTTTGTAGTAAATGGAAAACATGGCTCTATCCCTTCTGGTCTGCTCTTTTGCCTACTGCTGCTGATGCTGATGCGTGAGTGCCAGAAACGCATCCTCAAGGGCAGCGCTGGAAATTTCAATGTTGCGAAGGCCCGGGTCAAGCTGGAGCAGTTCCCGCAGTACCCGGTCTGAATCGGCTGTCTGAATCTCTATAAACTCCGCCGTCTGCCGCGCGCTGGTCACGCCGGGCAGCGCCTGCACGGTGGGCAGGTTCAAGACGGTATTGCAGCGGATTCTCTTGCCCGCGGCACTTGCCTTGATTTCTGTCGGCGTTCCTTCGGCGATGACGCTTCCGCGATTCATCACCACAATACGGTGAGCCAGCGCATCCGCTTCATCCAGATAGTGCGTCGTGAGTAACACGGACTTGCCCCGATTGGCGAGCGCGCGAATCTGCTCCCATAAACCACGCCGCGCCTCGACGTCGAGCCCCACGGTTGGCTCGTCCAAGACCACCAAATCCGGATCGCCGCATATCGCGAGCGCGAACATAACCCGTTGCCGTTCGCCACCGGAAAGCTGGCCTAGGAAGCGGTTTTCATAACCACGCAATCCGGATGCAGCGAGCGTTTCGTTAAGGCCCAAAGGCTTCGGATAACAAGTCGAGAAGAGGTCAATGTGCTCCCGGACTCTTAGCGTCTCCGGCATGCGCCCGACCTGCATCATCGCGCCCGTGCGGACCCGGTTCTGCGGAGAACGCGGATCTCGGCCGAACACTTCAACTCTTCCCGCATCTGGCGCCAGCAGCCCCAGCAACAACTTCACTGCCGTGGTCTTGCCGGCGCCGTTGGGCCCAAGCAAGGCGGTGATCTCGCCCGCATTCACGCTGAATGAAAAATCTCGCAGAGCCGGCTGTGTGCCGTAGCTCTTATTGACGGAAACAAGTGATGCTACTTCACGTTGAGCCGTGTGGCTTCGACCCGCGACAGGCTGGTGGCCATCATTTCTTCCTCCCACCACATGTTCGCCAGAAACCGAACATGCCGGTAGTGTGGAAGGTCATATGGTCTACATGACATTTGTCATGGTGTGCGGGGGCTATACGCAAACCGATTTTTTGATTATCATGATTTCAACATGTCGACCTTCTCTCGTCGTCAGGTCGCGTGGGCCCTTGTCTCGGGCGCCACGATTGCACGCGCGTTTGCGCTCGACACAAATGAACTGTTCCCCCATTTCGTTGCCAAGACAATGGATGGCGAACGAATTACGAGCGAGTCTGTCAAAGGCAAAGTGGTGCTCATCGATTTTTGGGCCACTTGGTGCCCGCCCTGCAAGAAAGATCAGCCGATTGTGGAGAGTCTGCTCAGTGAGTTCGCGAAGGACGGTCTGATGGTTCTCGCAGTCAATATGGGCGAGCCGCGCCGCAAAGTGAAGAAGTATCTCGAAACTTCACCGCGAGCGTCCAAGATCGTGCTCGCGGAGGACACCACGCTCGCAGCCATTTGCGATGCGAATGTCTATCCCATCTACAACCTGATCGATCGAGAAGGACGTTTGGCCGGTGTTCAACGCGGCGCAGGAGGCGAGAGAGCTCTTCGGCGTCTACTCGAAAAAGCCGGCCTGGAATCTTCTGGTTAGGAAATTCGCGCAAAACGGGCCCGGCATTGAGCGCGTCACTGAAAAGGCATCCGAGTTCTTTTCCTGCCTGGCGGCCCGCATCCGCGCCCTTTGCGCTTGAGGCGACCGCCAGCAGGAAGCACCACCGATTAGTATTCTTTGAAATCTTCTTCCAGGGGCAGCGCCTTCTCGTATTGGTGAGCCATGAGCGTTGAGGGGTACCCATCAGGCCTCCTGGTGACGGCCGCGCTCAGAGCGGAGAGTCCGGAACTAGTATTGCTGCGATGCGCCGGTGTGTTCGTTGTAATTGGGCCGGATGTTACTCTCCGGTCGCTGGTGAACTCGCTCCCAGTCCCACCGCCGCCCACCATCGCAGTGAGGCGCGCGACTATGTCCTTCAGGCTCACCGACTGTGCATTCAACTGCTCGGCCGCCGTAGCGCTCTCCTCGGCCCCGGACGCGGTCTGCTGCGTCACCTGTTCCATCTGCGTAATGGCCTTGCTGACCTGCTCGATGCCTCTGGCCTGCTCCTGGCTCCCTAGATTCACATCGTCGACCAACGCCTTCACTCTGGCCGACTCTTCGGTGATGCCTCGGATGGCCGCAGCGACCGAATCCACCTTCGTCTTGCCGTCTTCGGATTTGACGATCGACTCCTCAATCAGAGCAGCCGTGTCCTTTGCGGCCTGTGCGCATCGCTGCGCAAGACTGCGAACTTCGTCGGCAACAACCGCGAAGCCCATCCCAGCCTCGCCCGCCCGCGCGGCTTCCACCGCTGCGTTCAACGCCAGGATGTTGGTCTGAAACGCGATTTCGTCGATTGTCTTGATGATCTTGGAGATTTTCCCACTTTGCGCGTTGATCTCGCCCATTGCAACCACGCTCTGCTCCAGCGAGTGGTTAGTCTGGACAAATTTCTGTTGTGAGGAGGTGACTAGATCAGCCGCCGAGCGCGAATTGTCAGTGTTCTTGCGGGCCATGGAGTTAATCTCTTCAGTGGCGGCGGATGTCTCTTCAAGTGATGCCGCCTGCTCGGAGGACCCCCGCGCCAGTGTTTGGCTGGAGGAGGAAACCTGTGACGCTGCCCTCGCCACCTCCTCGGCGCCCTCGCTCAGCTCCATGATGGCGCCACGCAGACTGCCGTTAATCTGTCGCACGACGTAGACAACCACCGCACCGATTAGCAGCGATAGTCCGATCATCATTATCGTGATCCAGCGGCTTCGTGTGATCGAGGCCTCAACCGATTCGCCAACGCTGAGAGTGATCTGGTTCACTTGAACCACGAGCGCCTCCGCTGTATTGCTGACGACTTTCGCGTTGGGCATTACCTTGTTCGCATAAACTTTCGCGGCGGTCTCCAGTTCGTGCTTATCAACATAAGACGTCATCTCGGTGTGGTCCTGAGCGATGGCATCTTGCGATTCCTGAATCTTGGCGGCGAGTCGCCGTCCTTCCTCCGTTTCGATCAGGCCCAGGACTTCATCGACACTGCGTTTCAGGCGCGCGGCAGCCTCCACCTCTTGGCCCTTGTATTTCTCCACCGTCGCGTAGTCGTTCATATAGGCGCGCAACAGGATGCCTCGCTCCGCGGCGATGACATCCGACATGGCGCTGTCGATAACTCCCGCCAGATAGAGTTCTCGTGCGTCAGTGCCGACCAGCTTCTTTGCTTCTCCGCCAACGCTGCCGAAACTTTGCAAAGCTACGAAACTTATGACAAGCGTGAGCGCCAGTGCAGCGGCGAAAGACAAAAAGAGTTTCTTGCCGATGGTCATTTGTGAACCCATAAAACTGTTTTCCTTTGATCTCCTTCAGAACTCATCTGGTGCGCCAGGCCTTCCAGCCCTACTTAGTCCTTCGGTTTCCGCCAAGCCGAACTTGAGGCGCGGTTCACAATGGGCATCACTTTACCTTGCAGATTAATCACGCTTTTGTTGGAGCCCGGCGCTTCTGATTCGTGACCCGCACAGGACCGGCAAAGAGCGCATCTTCGAAGCAAGCTTCGGCCCTAATTGCACCCAAGAAAGTTATCGACGGCGTCCGCGAAATACTTTACGGCACGGTATATTTTTTATCCGCATCGCCCAAAACATGTTTATGCCTGCCAGGTGGGCGACGCCGGCCCGTAACTCACTCTTGCCAAAGAGCCTGAACCTGGTCGATGCGCGTCGCGCTCCAGGCGGGAATAATGGATGCACAACACGCGACAGTCAAAATAAATAGCGGCACGGTAATGAAGGTGATGGGGTCCATTGCCTTCACTCCGAATAGCCATGAGCTGAGCAGACGAGTAAGAGCGCAAGCGCCCGCCAGGCCTATGAGCAAACCGTAACCGGTCAAGCGCAGTCCTTGCGACAAGAACAGGGCGAGTATGCGGCCGCGCGACGAACCAACAGCCAACCGAACTCCGATTTCGGCTGTTCGCTGCTTCACGGCGTAAGCCATCAGCCCGTAGAGCCCGGCCAGCGCCAGGACGACCGCAATCGCGGCAAAGCCCGTCAGCAGCGTGGTCTAAAAGCTTCGGCGGGAATTGGTTGTCCGGATGCGCTCGCCCATCGTCCAGATGTCTTGGAGCGTGAGCACGGGATCCAAGGACCGCAGTGCGGTGCGTGCCTGCCGGACCACCTGCGCATTTCCGCTCCATACTCGTGCCGGAACTCAGCCGGATAGCAATAAAGCAGCGCTCGAAACAGCTTAGTTTGGCTTTGCGGCCAGTCCATGAGCTCTCGCCTGCTCCAAAAGTTCAGCCATCCCGCTTAACCTCCGCCATTGCTGCTTTACGGCCAACCGGTGTGAGGCGGTAATAGCGGCGGCGCTCATTATCAAGTCCCTTCTTGGGACGCTGACTCTCTTTCAGTTCGACGATAAGACCCTCTTCCAGTAGGCGCTTGATCGATCCGTATAAAGTGCCGGCGCTCAAGCGCAATTTGCCGCCAGTCCGGTCGGCAACGTCCTGCATAATGCCGTAACCATGCTGGTCGCGATCGGCAAGAGCAACCAAAATGTGAAAAGCTTGCGGGCTCAATGCAGCCATGCCGGATTTATACCGCGAGTCTGTATACGCGAAGCGATATATAAAATATAGAACTGCCAAAACCCGTGCTGCGATTGCAGGAATTTTTTCGAGGCGCCCCGCGGAGCCATCGGGTCATCGAACGAACAGAGTTCTGGGACCAATGTACGGAATTCTTAGTTCAAAGTGCTACTCACCTGGCTTCTGGGCGTGGTTCCTATGCATTAGCCTTGCCAGTTTTCTGCCTCGCCTCGCTTCCGCTCAAAATCTCTTGCAACCTGGTACGCTTCCATCCGATAACAACGGTTCAGAAACCCCCAAAAAGCTTCCAAAGCCCGCTGCCCAGGAACCGCCGCCGCCTTTGCGCACTGTGCAGCAGCATTGGAGTCTGT